>DJSQ01000212.1:11371-87311 GCA_002438075.1 Clostridiales bacterium UBA6330 | reverse complement strand
TACCGGATAGAAATGGTTCAGGTTAGTTGATGACTGATGCGGAACGACACGCGGGGCGCTCTCTTCGGATTGCGCCCCTGCAAAGTGCGTAATCGCTTGATGATGTTATGTTGTAGGGAACGACCCATGTGTCGTTCCGTTTCGGGGGAAAGATACATTCCTATGATGAGGGGAGATAAATCCGCCCCTTCAAAAATCAGCCCGCATTACCGCTTTCTGCTTTTCTCCACCGCTTCAAACAGCCCCGTCAGGTAGCACGCGCCGAGGGCGCGGTCATAGAGACCGTAGCCGGGCTTGCCGTCCTCGCCCCAGATATTTCTGCCGTGGTCGGGGCGGACGTAGCCGTCAAAGCCGCTCTCTACCAGTGCTTCCACGATTGCAAGCATATCAAAGCTCCCCGCGGCGGTCTGATGTCCGCACTCGCAGAAGTCCCGCTCCCCCTCCAAGCGAAGCTGGCGCAGGTGTGCGAAGTAGATACGGCTTGCAAATTCCCTTGCGAGCGACGGCAGGTCATTTTCCCGCCCCGCGCCAAGGGAGCCCGTGCAGAACGTGATGCCGTTCTCCTTTTGCGGGACCGCCTCAAACAGGCGCAGGTAGCTTTCCCGCGCCGTGATGATGCGCGGAAGCCCGAACATATCCCACGGCGGGTCATCGGGGTGGATTGCCATATTGATGCCCGCCTCGCGGCAGGCAGGCATGATACCTCGCAGGAAGTAGACCAGATTTTCAAACAGCTTTTCGTGCGTCATGCCCGCGTAAGCTGCAAGCAGCCCGCGCAGCTCCTCGGGGGTGTAGCTTTCGTCCCACCCGGGCAGGTGCAAATCGTGCGGGTCGAGCGCGGTCAGCTCCGCGTGGCGGTAGGAAAGCGAATTCGAGCCGTCGGGCGCGGGGGTGTGCAGGTTGGTGCGGAGCCAATCGAACGCGGGCATGAAGTTATAGCAAACGCACTTCACCCCGAATGTTCCGAGGTTGCGGATGGTTTGGGCGTAATTCTCAATCAGGCGGTCGCGCGTGGGTCTCCCGAGCTTGATGTCCTCATGCACGGGGACGCTTTCGATGACCTCCATCTCCAGTCCCGCGCCGTCACACAGCGCCTTCAGGTGCGCGATTTTCTCACGCTCCCAGACCTCGCCGACGGGCACATCGTAAACCGCAGTCACAACGCCCGTCATGCCCGGGATCTGGCGGATGTAGGAAAGCGGGATGCTGTCCCCCTCGCCATACCAGCGGAATGTCATTTTCATCAGTTTTCCCCTCCGATTCCGAGAAATTCTTTGACGTTGCGGTAGCAGATGTCGGTCACCAGCGCCTCTGCCGCGCGGGAATCGTATTCGCCGCGCTCGACATATGCCCCGACCGTATCGCAGAGGATGCGGCGGAAGAAATCAAAGCGCGGGTAGCTTGCAAATGAGCGGCTGTCGGTCAGCATTCCGAGGTGCGTGCCGAGCGCGGTATATTCCGCGACGGTCGACAGCTGTTGACGGATGCCCGCAACGGTATCGTTGAACCACCACGCCGCGCCCACGCGCACATTGCGGAACGCTCCCGAAAGAGTTGCAATGGCGGGGACTGCGGTCGGGTTCAGCGAATACAGTACGGTTTTCGGCAGGTGTCCCCGTGCGTCCAACGTATCGAGAAAGACCGCCAGACGGTCGGCATCCACGCGCCCGCGCATGATGTCAAAGCCCGCGTCGCGCCCGATTTTCCCGAACATTTCGCTGTTGACGTTGCGGTAGGTCCCGAAATGCAGCTGCATGACCATACCGCGCTTTCGGTATTCTCCCGCAAGGAAGTACAGCAGATGCGATGCCAGCGCCTCGCGCTCGGCGGGGGTCGGGTCCCCGTCGGACCTCCCTGTCAGCTTGTCCAGCACCGCCTCGGCATAGCCCTCTCCACAGTCCGCCACGGGCAGAAAATCCATCCCGTGGTCGGAGATTACACACCCATGCGAGGTAAACCAATCCAGACGGTTGACCAGCGCCGCCTTCACCTCGTCCAACGTCTGCACCCGTTTCATACCCACAGACCGCCGCAGGTCGTCAAGCGCCGCGCGCTCGCAGGTCAGCATCCGATCGGGGCGGAAGGTGGGCGCGACCCTTGTGCCGCCGCAGATGCCGTGCGCGTCCAATTTGTCGGTCGGGTCATTGGTGGTTGCGATGTATTCCACGCGGAAGCGGCGCAGGATGTCGGACACGCGCATATCCTTCAGCCGTTCGTTCGCCGCGTTCCAGATTTCCTCCGCCGTCTCATCCGAGAGCGGCTTGGTGATGCCGAACAGCTCCTTCAGCTCCAGCTGGGTCCAATAGTAGAGCGGGCTTCCGCACAGATGCGGGAAGATTTCCGCATATTTGCGGTATTTCTCGTAATCGGTCGCATCGCCCGTGATGAAATGCTCGTCCACGCCGCAAAGCCGCATGGCGCGCCACTTGTAATGGTCGCCGCCGAGCCAGAGCGCGCCGAGGTTTGCAAAGCCGATGTTATCCCGAATTTCGTATTCGTTCAGGTGGCAGTGGTAGTCGATAATCGGCAGGTCCCGCACCGCCGCATACAGGCGCTCTGCCGCCCCCGAAGAGAGGAGCAGATCGTCTCCGAAAAATTCCTTCATCGTGTTTCCTCCGTCATGGGGACCGTTGTCCCCCGTTTTGCCGATTCGTACATTCCGAGAATCAGGCGGATGACCCGCGCGCCCTCGTGCGCATCGATCGGGAAGCGGTTTCCCTCCGAAAGGTGCCGATAGAAATCGGCAATCAGGCGGCAGTGACCGCTCCCCCAGACCGTTTTTCCAAGCATTGCGGACTTCTCCCCGGGAAGTGGCTCCCCGTCACGGCAGAGCGACACATTGTCGGCAAAATACCGATGCCCCGCGCGGGTCATGACCTGAAGCTGGGCGGGAAAATCCGAGGTACAGGCAGTCGTGGCAAACAGCTGGAAGGCTCTGCCGTCGGGCAGACGGAAGTGCGCCGTTGCGGTGTCCTCGACCTCGATTACCCCCTGCAAATGGTCATCGGAGAGGTGCGCCGTGACCGCCTGCGGCATTCCGCAAATCCATTGCAACAGGTCGAGGGTGTGGAGTGCTTGGTTGATCATCACCCCGCCGCCCTCGGTTGCCCATTTGCCGCGCCATGCGCCCGAGGCGTAGTAATCCGCATCGCGCCGCCATGCAACCACGCCGAACGCCGCCGCGATGCCCTCCTCCTCGGAGAGCGCCTTGAGGCGGAGGAAATTCGGCTCGTAGCGGTTTTGCAGGCAAACGCCGAGCATTGCCGTGCTTTCCGCCTCCGCCGCTTCAATGGCGCGCAGGTCCTCCTCGCTGATGCCGAGCGGCTTCTCGCACAGGACATTGACCCCGCGTCGGAGCGCCGCACAGCACATCGGCGCGTGCAAATAATGCGGCGTGCAGATGTGCAGGACATCGGGGCGCTCGCGGTCAAACAGCGCCTCAAGGTCGGTGTAAACGGGGACCGACAGCCCGAATTTTGCGCACAGCCTTCGGGCGCGCTCCGCATCAGTGTCGCAGAGCGCCGCGAGGGTCTGCCCCGCCTCCAAAATCCCCCGCACATGGTTCGGCGCGATTGCCCCGCAACCGACCACGGCGGCGCGGAATGGCTTCTGCCCCGTCATTTGGAGGTATAGGTTCCCTCGGTGTTCAGCACGACATCCGAGGCGGTTTTGAGACGGCTGACCGCAATGTGCTTCTGCAATTCATCCCAATATTCGTCATCGTCAATCGGCAGGCTGACCGTGCGGTCCTTCCATGTGGAAAGGAGCATCGCGTCCATCAGCTCCACGCCGCGAATGCCCTCGCGCCCATCGACAAACAGCGGCTCCAGCCCGAGAATCGCGTTTGCAAAGTTGTTCAGAATTCCAACGTGCTGGGGGTTCTGCCCGTCGGTCTCCACCGCGATTTCCTCCCGCTCGGGCTCGCCGAAGCCGCCCCGATAGGTCGCGTTGAATTCGCGCTCCGACATCGCCAGCTTGGTAAAGGTCAGGCGGTCATGCTCGCAGACCAGCTTGCCCTTATCGCCCAGAATCTCAAAGCGGTTGGTCCCGGGGGTATCGCCCGTGGAGGTGATGAACACGCCCGTTGCGCCGTTCGGGTACTCCAGATAGGCGGTTACATCGTCCTCGACCTCAATGTCGTGCCACTTTCCGAAGTGACAGAACGAGCGGATGCGCGCGGGCATCATGCCCGTGACCCACTGCAACAGGTCCAACTGGTGCGGGCACTGGTTGAACAGCACGCCGCCGCCCTCGCCGCGCCAGGTTGCGCGCCAATCGCCCGAATCGTAGTAGCTTTGGGAACGGTACCACGTTGTGATAATCCAGTTGACCCGCTTGATTTCCCCCAGTTCCCCGCCCGCAATCATCTCGCGCATTTTGCGGTAGACGCAGTTGGTGCGCTGGTTGAACATGACGGTAAACAGCTTATCCGAACGGCTTGCCGCCTCGTTCAGCTCCTTGACCTGCTTGGTGTACACGCCCTCGGGCTTCTCGCAGATGACGTTCAGTCCCGCCGCCAGCGCGTCCATTGAAATGCGCGGATGGAAATAGTGCGGCACCGCAACGATTACCGCATCCACCTTACCGCAGGCAAGCAGGTCGTGATAGTCCGTGTAGGTAGCAAGCTCCGCCCCGCCGTCCAGCGCGCGGATTGCGTCCATGCGCTCCGACTTCAGGTCGCAGACCGCCGTCAGAACGCCGTTTTCCACCTTTCCGCCCAAGAACTTCTTGGCGTGCGACGTTCCCATGTTGCCCACGCCGATGATTCCGAATCTTACCTTCTCCATATCAGATCCTCTCCTTCCTTATAGCCAAGTCCCGTCAGCATCTTCTTTACCGCCGAAACCGCACAGTCAAAGGCATCGTCCGAATTGTCGAACGCAATCCCCGTTTTCAACTTGTGACTGTCAATCTTTTGATAAATTTCAAAAATGTGCAGGTGCGGCTCAACCGTCAGGTACACAAGCCCGTCCATCGCGCGGTCTACGCGGCGCAGGACCTCCTCGTAGTGACCGTCCCCCATTCCGACGGGGACAATCGCCTTCTCCGCCCCGATTGCGTCCTTCATGTGCAGGTACGCGGGACGGATGAGCGTTGCGTCAATGCCCGCCAGCGGGTCGGCATCGTTCATCACGTAGTTTGCCGCATCGAAAATTCCGTACAGCCCGGGGAGCGACTGCAACAGGTCCGCCACCTCCTCGGGGTTCTGCCCGTATATTTTCGATTCGTTCTCGTGACAGAGCGTCACGCCCGCACGGTCTGCCTCCTCCAGCATGACCGAAAGGCGGCGCAGAACCTCCGCGCGGCATTCCTTCAGGCGGTCCTGCGGCACGAAGAAGCTGAACATCCGCATACGGTCGGTGCCGAGCCTGCGGCAGACCTCCAGCGCGCGGCGGAATACGGTCAGATGCTCGTCAAAGTCCTTGTCAATCCCGAATTTCCCAATCGGGGACCCGAGCGCCGAAATGCCGATGCCCGCGCGGTCCAGCTTATCCGCAAAGGCATCCAGCTCCGCATCGGTGCGGTCCACAATTCCGCCGCCGATGTTGCGCGGCTCAATTAGGCGCAGGCGGTTCCGTTTCAGTGCTTCAATCTGGTGGTCGGGGTCGGTTGAGGTCTCGTCCGCAAATGCGGAAATCAAAAATTCTGCCATGTTCTCCTCCTTATTTTATCATCCTCCGCAGACAGCGGAAGCTGTTTTCCAGTTCTCCGAACGGGTCGTCCGCATCGTTTGCGTTGTCCTGCTCGACCAGAATGTTTTCGGTGCCGAACGATTCGCAAAGCGGCAGGTAGGACGCGAAATCCAGCACGCCCGCGCCACAGCTGCAAATGCTCCGCTTCTCATCGCGCGCCATATCCTTGAAATGGACGTTGGTCATCCGCCCTGCGCCGATGCGCGTCAGCATCTGTGCAACATCCCCGCCCGCATAGGCAATCCAGTAGGTGTCGGGAATCAGCTCCCAATCGGGGCATTCCGCAAGCAGGATGTCATAGATGCGATTGCCCGTGTCGGTCAGCGGCAGGAACTCAAAATCGTGGTTGTGGTAGGCAAACGACAGCCCAGCCGCGCGGATTTTTGCAACAGGCTCCCGCATGGTCGCCAGCCATTCGCGCAGGTCCGCTTCCTTCGTGCGCAATTCCTTCGGGAGCGCGCCCAAGCCGATGACAGGACAGCCATAGGTTTTGTGGTCCCGAATCAGCGCATCGGTATCGTGCAGGATACGGTCAAGCGGCGAATGCGTGCAGACAATCGGAAGTCCCGATTCCGCCGAGATTGCGCGGACCGTTTCCGCCGCCATCGGTGCCGCGCCCGAAAGCTGTACGACCTCATAGCCGATGTCGCGGATTTTGCGGAAGGTCTCGCGGACATCCGCCTCGTTTTTCAGGAACCTCCGAACAGAATACAAATTCACGCCCAGTTTCATATCAGTTTTACCTCCAAGGGTTGATATCAACTTCATTATACCGCGCTTCCCTGAAATTTTCCATTGTCAAATTTGCAAAAAACATTGCAAATCTTGCTCTTTTGTGGTATACTGATAACAGCGAAAATACAGGAGGCTTCCATGTACGGTCATTCCTATACGCACACCCGCACAGAGCACCCCGATGCCGCGAGCTTTGAGCGGCACTGCCACACGGAATACGAATTGCTCTTCGTCCTGCACGGGCACGGGGATTTCATTGTGGAGGGAACGCACTATCCCCTGCGGGACGGGACCGTTCTTTTCACCCGTCCGAGCGAATATCACTACGTGCACCCCGAATCGGACACGCCTTATGAGCGATATGTGGTCAATTTCGACCGCTCCTTCGTGCTCAATGCGGCAGAGGGGCTTTCCGTTCTCACCCCGCAGGACGATGCGGTCAGAGGCATCTATTCCTCGGCGGAATCGGTCATCTCCCTGTTGCGACAGACCTTTGCGTTCTTGGACCGTCTCGGCAAAAGCGCCCCCGCAGACCTGCGGGAGACCCTGTTGCAGACCGTTGTCACGCAGGCAGTAACCGCGCTGTTTTTGCAAGGTCCCGACCGAGAAAGCGCGAGCGGAAACGAAACCGTTTCCGCCCTTATCGACTATATCAACCGCCACCTGACCGAGGACCTTTCGCTCGACCGCCTCGCGGGGCTTCACTTCATCGGCAAATACCAGCTCTGCCGCCTGTTCCGCGCGCATACGGGGATGTCGATTCTGCATTACATCAACACCAAGCGCATGGCGCTCGCCGCAGAATGGCTGCGGAACGGCATTCCCGCAGAGGAGGTGGCATTGCGAATCGGCTTCCGCGACTATTCCGCCTTCTATCGCCGCTTCGTCAGCATTCAGGGCAAGTCCCCCGCCGCGTTCGGGAAGAACCAATAGAAAAAAGCGCCGACTTCCCAAAAGGAAATCGGCGCTTCTTTACTGTTAAACACGAGGAATCAGCTTTCCTCTGCTTTTTCGGACGGTACGTCATCGTAAAGATGGCAGGCAACACAATGTCCGCCCCCCAGATCACGGAATTCCGGCGCCACCTCACGGCATATCTCCCGACACTCGCGGCAACGGGTGTGAAATTTGCACCCCTTGGGCGGATTTGCGGGAGACGGAATGTCCCCTTGCAGAATGACGCGGTTGAGCTTCACATCAGGATCCGGAACAGGAACCGCCGAGAACAACGCGCGGGTATACGGATGTAACGGTTCGCTGAACAGATCCTCTTTCCGACCGTATTCCACCATGTTTCCGAGATACATCACGCCGACATCATCGGAAATGTGCTCCACAACCGACAAATCATGCGAAATGAAGATATATGCCTGTCCGTTTTCATCCTGCAAATCCTTCAGCAGATTGATAACCTGCGCCTGAATCGAAACGTCCAATGCCGAAACAGGCTCATCGCAGATTACCAGCTTGGGCTTCAGCGCCAACGCTTTCACAATGCAGATTCTCTGCCGCTGTCCGCCCGAAAACTCATGCGGATACCGTCCGATATGATGCGGACGCAACCCGCATTTCTGCATCAGATCGCGGATATAATCATCATATTCATCCGGCGGAACGATTTTATGCAGCTTCACCGCCTCGCCGACGATTTCACCAACCGTCATACGGGGAGAGAGCGAGGAATACGGGTCCTGAAAAATCATCTGGAACTGCGGGCGCATCCGCCGCAGAGCCTCGCCCTTCAGCTTTTCAATATGCTTGCCGTCGAAAATGATTTCCCCGCCGTCAGGCTCATACAGCCGCAGAATCGTTCTGCCGAGCGTACTCTTTCCGCAGCCCGATTCTCCGACAATACCGATGGTCTTTCCCTGCCTGAGGCGGAACGAAACACCGTCCACCGCTTTGAGGTAAACCGAATTTTCTTCGCGGAACGCTTTTTTAATCGGAAAATATTTCTTCAGGTCACGGACCTCCAGCAGATATTCCGACTGCCCCGTCATGCCGCTTTTCTCTTTTTCTTCCATAGCGTTTCAAAGGAACGGGCACTTGCCGTTAACGCTCCTTCTTTTCCTCCTCCTGCCGATATTCCATTGCGCGGTAGCAAGCCACAAAATGGGTTGGAGACACCTGAATCATCGGCGGATATTCACCGAGGCAGGCTTCACAGCGCTTATCGCAACGGTTGCGGAAATAGCAATGGTCACGCATATTCACCGGATTCGGTACGTTTCCGGGAATACTGTAGAGACGGTCGACCTTTTTTCCGACTGCCGGCTTGCTCTTCTGCAAACCGACCGTATACGGGTGCAACGGATTTTTGAAAATTTCCTGCACAGTCCCCTTCTCCACCACACGCCCCGAATACATGACCACAACATAATCCGCCATTTCGGCAATCACGCCCAAATCATGCGTGATCAGCAGGATACTGCCGCTGATCTTTCCTTTAACTTCACGCAACAGATCAAGAATCTGTGCCTGAATGGTTACATCAAGCGCTGTTGTGGGTTCATCCGCAATGATCAGACGCGGGTTGCAGCAGAGCGCCATTGCAATCATCACGCGTTGCCGCATACCGCCCGAAAGCTGGTGCGGAAAGTAGGTATAAACCCGCTCCGGCATCGCAATTCCAACCATCTTCAGCATCTCGATGCTTCGGTCCTTCGCCATTTCCTTGGTTGCGCCGGGAACATGGAGAAGCGTCATTTCATCCAGTTGATTTCCGATAGTGAAAACCGGATTCAGACTCGTCATCGGCTCCTGGAAAATCATTGCGATCTCTCTGCCGCGGATGGATGCCATTTCGGAAGTCGGGAGCTTTGCAATATCCACGACCTCCTCATGCTCCTCATAAATCGGCTTCATACGGGTTTTGCCAAAGCGCCCCTTCAGCGGAATCATTACGGGCTTTCCGTCTGCATCCAAAACAGGGTTTCCATCCACATCCTTTTGCGGAACCATAACAGGCTCGCTTCCGACCTGTTTTCTTGCCATGGAGCGGAAGCGAATGCTTCCATCCACCACCTGTCCCATAGGAGCCTGAACCAATTGCATCAGCGAAAGGCTGGTCACGGATTTCCCGCACCCCGATTCGCCGACCACGCCGACCGTTGAGCCCTGCGGGATGTCAAAGGACACACCGTTAACTGCCTTGACAACACCGTTATCGGTATAGAAATAGGTATGCAGATTGTCAAATTCGACAATGTTGTCGGGATTGTGCATTTCGGTAATATAATCCGACGGCTTATAGGCGGCGCGTTTCTTCTTCAGCTCCCGAATCGTGCGATGGTTCTCCTGTGCAATGTGGCGGGATTCCTTCGCGTCGATGTAAAGCCCCTTTTTTTCTGTCTTTTTCTTCATGGCTTATCTCCTCGCTTTCGGGTCAACTGCGTCACGCAAACCGTCTCCGACAAAGTTGAAGGCAAGCACGGCAAGCACAATGCAGATACCCGGGGATACCCACAGATTCGGATACAGGCGCAAAGCCGTATTGTTCGCCGCGGCGTTGATCATATTGCCCCATGTCGCATACTCCGCCGGCAGACCGATTCCGAGGTAGCCGAGCGTTGCTTCGGTCAGAATGATACCACCAAGCCCGAGGGTCATGGAAACAATCAGCTGCGGAAGTACATTCGGTACCAAATGGCGGAATATTTTGCGTGAGGTCGTCAGACCGCTTGCCTCGGCACTGAGCATGAAATCCTGCTCACGCAGAGAAAGAATCTGTCCTCTGACCAAACGGGCGGTTCCCGCCCAGCCGAACAGCGTCAGCATTGCCATCATGATATACAGCTTTGCAGGTCCGGAAATGTTCTTTGCCTCCAACGCAACACCCACAATCATCATCATCGGCAACGTCGGCACACAGTTGAAGATATCCACGACGCGCATGACAACCTGATCAACCCAGCCGCCGAAATATCCGGCAAGACCGCCCAGCAAAACGCCGAACAGAGTCTCAAGAATCACCACGACAAAGCCAACTGTCAGGGACACCCGTCCGCCGTACATCAGTCTGGAGAACACGTCAAACCCTTTATCGTCGGTTCCCAGCAGGTGCGTTGCGGAAGGCTTGAGATAGTTGGTCGGATAGGAGTATGTCACGATGTAAACGGAATTCTCTCCATAGGTCGGAGCCGTCACCTCCGTGCTGTATTCCTCTGTCACCGTCTGGCTTTCGTCCGATTCCTTTTCTCCCCACACAAACGGCAGGAATTTGAAAACCGGTCCGAGAAAGGAAAATGCAAAAAGCACCAAAAGAATGACCAGCCCCGTCATGGAGAGCTTAGAGCGGAAAAAGCGCTTCAGAACCATGCCCGTGGGACTGATGGTCCTTCCGGATATCTCCTCCTCTTCGCGTGCCTCCTCTTCAAATTCGGCTTCCAGCTCATCCGCCTTCGCGTCCTTCTCCTCCTCCAGAAGCTTCGATTCGGAGAGATCAAAATTCTCGTTCACGGGAAGTCCGTCATTCGGATTCTGCATCTCATTATTGTTTTTCATCGGCGGACCTCCTTATCTTCCGAGCTTGACACGCGGGTCAACGATTGCATACATCAGGTCACTGAGCAAGGTGCCGATGACCGTCAGAACTGCGATAAATACATTATACCCCATAATAAACGGCACGTCCGCAACGATCAGCGCATCATATGCGAGCTTACCGATACCCGGAATACTGAACACGGTCTCGGTGATCATTGCGCCGCCGAAAAGACTTGGCAGAATTCCCGCCATCAGCGTAACCAGCGGAATCATGGTATTGCGGAAAGCGTGCTTATTGATGACCTTTCTCTCGGGCAAGCCCTTGGCGCGGGCAGTCCGTACATAGTCGGCATTCAGTGCCTCCAGCGTGTTGGTACGGGTATAGCGCATCAGCGACCCGATCGAAAGCACCACTAACACAAACATCGGCAATACCATATGCCACAGGGTATCTCCGAACCGTTGAATCCAACTTGCGTCCATCGGCAAAGAGGAGGATGCAATACCGCCCACCTCAAACCATCCGAGCTGAACCGCAAACAAGCGAATCACCAATGCCGCCATAAAGAAGGTCGGCAAGCTGATTCCGATCATGGAGGTAATCGTTACGCCGTAGTCAATCACACCGTACTGGTGTGTTGCCGCCTTGATTCCGAGCGGAATTGCAATCGCAAACTGTAACACGGTTGCAACAAATGCAATTGCGAAGGAAATGCCCATGTTCTGGAAAATCACATCCTTCACGGGCTTTTTGTACTTAAAGGACATTCCGAAGTCACCCTTGAGCATATTGAAGAGCCAGCCGAAATACCCCTTGAGAATGGCTCCGACCTTATCCCAGAAGCCCGCGACACGATAGACGATGGTCGAGGCAACTGCCGAGCCGTCCGAGGCTGTCAGAACGATCCGACGAATGCCGTTTGCATCGGTTTCCCCGAGCGTCCATGTGCCGGCTTCCTTCTCGGTAAAGACCTCGTCCAATGCGATGTAGGAAGAATCCGATCCATCCTCGCTGTCCTCGCTGCCGTCCACTCTCGCACCCTTCTCGGTTACGGTACCGATCCGGTAGATGTAACGGTAGACACCTGTTTCCGCGTCAAGCTGCTTGGAAAGCTCAATCCGATTGGAGCCGCGGTCGTATTTACCGATATACCATTCGAGATAGAATTCCTCCAACGCCGTGTCGTTTTCCGCCTTTTGCCGTTCAAACTCCGCGCGTTCCGCATCCGTCAAATCGGTGCGGGAAAGCTGCTCGGACACACGTGCATCCTCTTTGAGAAGCAATTCAAGGTCCACATCCCGTTTTTCGCTTTTTGCGTTTTTCGTAAAGGTCGTTCCGTTGAACTGACTGCCCTCACCCGCCTTGATTGAAAGAAACGCATCCGGCATCGACAAGCCGTAAAGCTCTTTGATTCGATCGACATCCTCCTGTCGCATAGTGCCCTGCGACACGGCAGAGGAATACTGCTGGTCAACGTAGTCGGTTGGCATCATACGCGCAAGCGCATAAATAATAATCGACACGCCGAACAGGATCAGAATCGACAGCAACAACCGCTTGACGATATATTTCACCATATCCATAAGTCTGTTTTGTCTCCTATTCCGGAATACAGACGGCAGAAATTCCGACATCTGTATTTCCTTCCGCCAAGAGGCGGTTTCTGGGGCAACACCGCACGGCTGCCGCACAGTCGGTTACGGCTGTGCGGCAAGCGGCACGAATTCCCCGAAGTGGGATTACGATCAGTTGTAGGACAGCTCCCAGATGCGGGAAATCAACCCGTTGTAGGGCGACCGCTCCGTCTCAGGTGTCATTGTCGATTCGTCGAGAACCTTCTTGTTGTAAGCCGACATATCCTTTCTCTGGTAAGTCGGCATTTCAACCGCAAGCTCCATGATCTTATCCAACGCTTCCCGATAAATCGCCTTCCGCGTTTCCTGATCGGTGGTCGAACGACCCTCGTCAATCAGCTCGCTCAACGCAGTAATCAACGTATATTCATCCGAGTACGCCGCGGTATTTTTACCTGCCTTAATCTGCTTGTAGCCCCAGTTGAGGGTCGAGCTTGCCTGCGAGTCCATGTGATAGACCTGATACATATCGGGATCAATGGTCGAGGACCATGCCGCCGCCCAAATGGAGAGCTTTCCGGTAGACAAATCGGCAAGCGCAGTCTGCGAGGTCACAACCTTGACCTCCATGCCGATGCTGTTCAGGATTTTGGCAGCCTGCAGGAACATTGCATATGCAGGGTGATCGGTGGAGCCGCCTGCAATGGTCATACGATAGTTCTGACCGCCCAGACGGTCAACGCCAAAGCCCTCGATGGTCTTTTGGTAAATTCCGTCGGAGCCCAACTCATAGCCGTCCGCTTCCAGAACACGCTTAATCTCTTCACCCGTGCTGTCGTACTTATAGAACGGCTCGGTCACATCCGCCGGATACGCCCATGACGTGGTGGACATCGGACGGTAGATCAGCTCGCACAAGCCGCCCTTGTAGTAGTTCTCGCTGATGATTGCGGTGTTCATCGCCATCATGATTGCCTGACGGACCGATTTGCTGGGGATAAAACGCGGATTGATACCGACATAACCGTAGCCGGAGGTCTTAATCTCCACGTGTCCGAGTCCCGCCGCATTGACTGCGGCAATATTCTCCTGCGTTGCACTCGGGTCACCGAAATCAATATCGCCGTTTGTCAGCGCGTTGATGATCTGATCGGAATCGACAACCTTGTAACGCATATACTTAATCTTTGCATTGGAAATACCGGAACCGAGCGTGTGGAAATAGGGGTTTCTTTCATAGTAGACAAAGTTGTTATT
This sequence comes from Clostridiales bacterium UBA6330, assembly GCA_002438075.1. Classification (GTDB taxonomy): domain Bacteria; phylum Bacillota; class Clostridia; order Oscillospirales; family CAG-272; genus UMGS1865. Next base: position 73,566 of record DJSQ01000212.1, on the reverse strand, counting down.
GAAGAAGTTGTCACCCGTTACCTTGCCCGAGCCGGAGGCATTGGATGCCATGTAGGGACCTGCACCAACGGGAAGTCCGACCTTATCGGGCGCGTTGATCACCTCATTCATGAAGGCGAGGCTACCGAATTCCAGACCGAATTCCGTTGTTCCGTTGAACGCTTCAATGTAGTTCTTGCCCTTCCAATCCTTAGTGGAATAGTAGTGCATCGGAGAGACCGTGAAAGAGAAGTTGTAAATTGCCTTGGGGTCCACATCGTTGATCTTGATGGAGAGCACATCGTGTCCGTCCTCGTAGGTCTTACCGTTGAACTCCTTCACATCGGTTCTGGTCGTGATACCGCTGATGTTCGGCACAACTCTTGTACTGCTCGAGAAGTAGTTGCTCTTCGCCTCTGCGGTGAACAGGTCCAGAATCGTGCTTGAGGTTCCCCAAGCGCGCAGAACCAGCTCAAACTGGCTTGCGGGAGTCTCACTCAGCGCCGAGTCGCGGAAATAGGAATAATGAACCGATTCAATGCAGTACTCCTTAATTGCATTTTCCTGCGACAGCTCGGGATGCTCATCAATGTAAACCTGAATTTCATTATCCCAAATCTGCTTGGCGGCATCCGCATCCAACTGCGGGTTACCGTCCTTATCCTTGACAATCTTACCTGCGGCATCCCGCTGAAGCAATTCGCTCCGTCCGCCGTCATTGTACAGGAAGATCTGCCAGACCTCGGTAAACTTCCAATCCTTGTAGGATTCCTTGTCAATCGCGTTGTAGTCGGTTTCCAGCTCCTTGCGGAAGGTATCCGCAACCGTCTTGTAGTCAACCAGTGCCGCCTGCTCATCAAAATCGCTCGGCAGAGTCGGCTTGTCCTCCTGCTTTACGCCCTTTCCCTTGATCTTCACATAGTCAATCAGATTCTGAATACGGATATTGGCTTCATCCGCAAAGGATTGGTCAAAGGATGCGGAATCCCCATCGGAGATATCGCCCAGCTTCTGCTGGCGGTAATTCTTCAATCCGACAACATCGGTCGAATAAATGGTTGCCGAACCGGTATATGCGGGGTCAAGATATACATAGAGGTTAAACAATACGTCCTTGATGGTCAGCGGTTCACCGTCGGAGAACTGAATCCCGTTTTTGATCAGGAATTCGTAGGTTGTGTAGGTCTTGCCCCCCTCGGTCGTCTCCTTAATGCTGTAATCCAGCGCAACAGTCGGTTCATCCTCTCCGCATACAATGTTTCCTTTGGGATCGGTGCTCAGCATTCCGACCTGCGTATGCGCGATGATGGAAGAATCGTAAGCAGATGTCGAGAAGAACGGATTGAACACACCGTCGGGAGTCTGGATGCTCATGGAAAACGGACGTGTCTCAGTGTTGTAAATCGGAGTCTTGGAATCATCCGAGGGTCCCGTCGTATCAGCCCCGTTTCCCTTCCCCTTGCAGCTGACTGCGCCCAGAAGAACACATCCTGCCGTCAGTACGGAGAGGGCTGCGGAAACTATGCGTTTTTTCTTTTTCATTTTTGTTTCTCCTTTTATTTTCTTTCACCCGTTAACATTTACGAGGGAGATATTCAAATCACAGTCAGTCATGTCCGCATCCGATATGCCGTTCTTCACGGCAATCGGATAAACCTCCGATGTGGGCGCCTTTGAAATGTCGTAGCTCAGCTCGCCCGTTACGGTAACGTGATCGAATTTCGCGCCTGCCTTAATCTCATCCGCAATCGGTGCGATTCGATAGCTTCCCGCTAAGCTTGCGGAAAACCGAATTGTCAGATTCTCAATTGTCAGATTGCGAAGGTTCGCGTCTGCCCCCAACGTAGTGAACAGACCGAAGCCGGAGGTGGATGTTTTGCTGCCATCCTTCTTCAGCGTCAGACCGGTCAACTTGTGTCCGTTGCCCTCAATGGTACCGTTATAAGAGGTTGTAACCCATACGGTGTCCGAGAAATCAAGATCAGCCGTCACATAGACATTTTTATTTCCGGAAATTCCGCGCTTAAAGGTCTCCGCAGAATCGGCAATCGACCAGTTTCCTTCCAAAAAATCCACATACGCGGTGACATCCTCATCGCCGTAGATAAAGGGCCATTGAAAACGCTCGGTCTTGGCGGCATCGGTATAATAGCCAACCAGCGTGTATCCGTCCTTTTTAGGAGCCAAAACCGAAATCAGCTCATTCTGCCGAGTCCCGGGCGTTGCGGTCAGGGTTTTGACAACCTCCCCCGTTGCGATGTCCACAAAGGACAACGTCGACTGCCGAATCAGATTGGCGTAAAGCACGGTATCCGCCGTTACGGTATCGGTTTCAAAGCTCCACTTTTTATCCAAAAGCACGCGCCCCGTGGTCGGATCCTTTTCCGGAGTACCGTCCGCCGCCAGCTTTGGAGTATACCAGCCTTCAATATAGTAGTTTGCAATCGGACGGAGTTTAAAATCGTCATTGAAGCCGGGCTCAATTCCAACCACACCTCCGGATTTTACGCCCAGATACTGGTCAGGGCAGCTGACATCCAGATTTCCGACGTTGTAATTGAAGGTCACAAGAAAATCATAGGGCTTCTCGGTCCCCTTCTCCCCACAGGAGGGGAGAAGGAGTATAACCGTGAGGAGCAGAATGCCACAAATCAGAGGAAAGAGGCTTCTTCTTTTCACGAGTGTCATCTTCCTTTCTTCTTTTTAATGAGGAGGTAAACACCGAAGCCTGCTCCGCCAAGCACAACCACCCCGCCCAATGCAATCAAAACGATTGCAAAAGCGGGCAAGCCGTTCTTTTCCGGCTTGGTCTCACCCTTGTTGGGATTTGTCCATGTCACCGCCTCACTGTAAGCGCTGTCGGTGTAATTCGTACCGTCACCAAGTGCCATCACCGTCAGGGTCTGCCCGTCGGTCAGTTGCAGCTCGGTTGCGGTCGTGGTCTGCTCTTCTCCGTCGCCGATTCTGTAGCGATAGCCTGTCGCATTCGGAACTGCGTTCCATGTAGCCAGTCCGCTCTCCGAAACCGTAACGGTCGGGGTCTCCAGCACCTCGGGCTCTTTGACCTCCTGCCCTTCCACATTGACCTTGACAGTAGCCGTGTAGGTCTTGCCGCGGTCGGTATAGGTAATGGTCACCGATTCATCTCCCGCGTGCAGAACTGTCTTGTCCAGGGTGTAATTTCCGGCAGTCAGCAGAACTTCGGATTCATCCTCATAAATCAGCTTGAGAACCATTCCTGTCGGGTCAAAGGACTCGCCCACCTTATAACGGATTTTATCCGGCATCGAAGAGAGCTTCAGCTCCTTGATTGCCACAGGTGCGCCCAGCCGCTCCTTCGCATCCCGAAGCGCCTTCTCATAGCTCAGCAGACGCTCATAACGCTCCGCACAAAGTGCCAGCTGATCGCTCAGCGTCACACGGTTGTAAGCACGTCTTGCCGCCAGCACGTCCTGTGCAATCGCGTCAAGCTCGGAGAGCGTTGTTGCGCCCTGAATGCTCTCAAGCGAGGTGTTCAGAAGTCGGTCAATTGCATCAAATGCGGCGTGGGTCGTGTCGTCGGGCAGATTTTCCTCGGTTTTCCGAACGTCGCCGAAGAAGCTTGTCCAAATCACGGTATCATAGCCCGTTCCGTTCTTCGGAATGGTCATATGCAGTCCGAAATCCTCCGAATCATAGAAATCCTTGTTGAAAATGTCCTTGTAAACCCGTTTTGCAACGAAGTCGGCAAAGTTTGCGTAGTAGATGGTGGAACCAAGCGCGTTTCCGGAGGAGCTGTCGCCGAAGATTGCAGAGAGCACCTGATCGGAGAAGGACTGGTTCGGATCAACATACTCGGAAAGCAGAACCGGCGCCTCCACGCTGTTGAAGGTGTAGTTAACGACCTTGGATTTATAGAACGCATATGCACCGATGCGCTTCAGCGTGTACGGGAATTCAATGGTTGTCAGCGCAGTCTCACTCTCGTATTTATCGGGACACTCAAATGCGCTTGCTCCAATCATCACCGTCCCGTCCGCAACGCGATAGCTTGTATGTCCACACGCCAACGGATACTGCAACAGAATCAAGCCGTTTTCGGTGCTGACATAAAGGACACCGTCAATCGAACGGTAATCGCCGTTGGATTCCACCTTGATTTCACGCAATGTTGCAATTCCTGCGAAAGCACCGTCACCGTAGCACGGTAGCTTGCGGGACTTCTCATCCTCCACTCTGCCCTTCTCATCGTAGGTCGTCCACTCATAATCGTAGTAAGCATCGGTAAAGGTTGCAGGCAAGGTCACCGTAGTCAGCTTGGTATTTGCAAACGCATAGCTTCCAAGCACGCGGAGCTTTCCAAAGTTGACCGAGGTCAGCGGCACACCGTAGAACGCACGCTCACCAACGGTTTCGGCATTCGCCAGATTGACCGAAGTCAATGCAGTGGAAAGGAACGCATAGGCACCGATGGTTTTCGCGTTTTTCAAGTCCGCAGTCTCAAGAGATTTGCACTGTGCAAACGCATAGGCACCGATTTCGTTCACTCCTGTGAGATTCACGCTCAGAATTCCGGTATTCGCAAACGCCAACTGTCCGATTTGCTTCACGCTATCGGGCAACGTCACCTCGGTAAGGCTCATCGTCGTGCTTCCGTCGTAGAAGGCATACGCACCAATGACAGTCGTTCCGTCACCGAATACCACCGTTGTCAACTTGGGAGAGGAGGCAAATGCCAGTTCACCCATGTAGGTCACCGCACCGACGGTTGCCGTGCGGAGATTGGGCATTCCGTGGAACGCTGCATAACCGATATCCGCCAGTTTCGGGAAGTTCAACTCCGTCACCCGGGTGCTCTCAAAGGCGCAGATACCGACCGAGGTCACCTGCGGCGCATCAATCGCTGTAATTCCAGCAGCATTAAACGCATATGCACCAAGCGTCCGAACAGCGGGGAGCGAAATGCTCTTCAGTCCAAGGCAGGAAGCAAAAGCATATTTTCCAACCGATGTTACCTGCTCTGCGCCGGTAACGGTTGTCAGCTTACTGCACCCCGAGAAAATTCCATCGGGCAACGAGGTCATTCCGCCCAGATTTACTGTGGTAAGACCGGAGCCGGCGAACGCATAGGCGCCGACCGAAGTGCACCCCGTCAGATCCCATTCGGTAATGCTGCGGATTCCCGCAAACACACCGGAAGCGAGAACTTTTACTGTTGAAGGAATTGTTTCCTGCGACACATCGCTCTTTCCGTAAGGAACCGCAATCAATTCGGTTTGATCCTTGCTCAGAAGCAGACCGTTCACCACGCTGTAGTGCGTGCTTCCCGGCTCCACATCGAAAGCAGTAAAGCCGGTGCAGGTACCGAAAGGAGATTCGGAAAGACCGTTCAGAACCGTATCCTTTGAAAGCGTAACGCTTTGCAGTCGGCTCGGGAAAGCATTTTTCCCAATGGAGTAGGTACCGTTCGGCAGAACAATTCGCGTAATGGCTGTTCCGAGAAGTGCACGTTCACCGATTCCGCGGAAGCTCAAGGAGGTAAAGGTAATCGACGAGAGCTTGCGGCAGCCGTTGAACGCAGATGCCGGAAGGATATCGCCCTTGAAAACAAATTCGGTAAGTGCTGTGCACCCCGAGAACATCCCTTCGCTGAAAGCGGTGTTCTCGCTCGTGTTAACAGTGCTCAACGCAGTGCAACGCGCAAATGCTTCTTTCCCGGCGTAACGCAGCTGTGTCAGATCAATCGAGGTCAGCGAGGAGCATCCGGAGAATGCGCTTGCATGAATCGCGGTCATCCGCTTTTCATTGATAATGGTCGTCAGCGAGGTACAACCCGCAAACGCCTCTCTGCCAATCGTGATGGTGCCTGCGAACTCCTCGGACACCTTGCCGTTACGGTCCGCAAACGGAGCAAACTCAATGGACCTCAGCTTTTTGCAGTCGCGGAAAGCATAATTGCCTACCGTTGTGCACTGGCTTCCGATTACAATTTCCTCCAGATTGTCGCATCCCATGAACGCGCCGGCGGGAATTTCCGTCAGCGATTTCGGAAGCACGATCCGTCTTACAGTCTTATTATTCTTGAAGCAATCCTCGTCCAAAGAGGAAATATTCAGATTGTCCGGAATTTCGCAGTTCTCGCCGCCGTAGTAGTTATACAGCGTGTAGCTTGTCACGCGGAACTCGCTGTTCACCGTAACTCTCACCGATTTTCTCAGACGCGCATACCCTTCCGCTTCCACGGTGATGTATACGGAGCCCTTTGCCAGTGCAGTCACGTTTCCGTCCGCATCCACCCTTGCAACCGACTCATTCGAGGAGGACCACTTCAGCGGAATGTCGGTCCGATACCAAGGAGTAAAGCCCGCACGCATGGCAACCGTCATGTTCGGGTTCAATGTAATTGCAGCAAGGCTGTCGATGTTCACTGCGCGATAATCCGCATCGAGTGCAGGCTCCAGCACAATTTTTTCGGGATCCTGCAATGCTTTTTCTTCACCGCGTATTTGCAGGGTGACCTCTGCATAGATCATCGGGGTCGAATTCTCATCGTCATCATCTCCGTAGATCAGCTGCATGATCACATCCTTGCCTGCACTTCCCGACTTGGCAAAGATTTCTTCGTTTTTCGTCAGGACATATTCACTGCCGCTCTTAATCCGCCACGTCAGATTGTGCGCCACTCCGCTTCCGGCAGGTGCATCCACCGTAGGCTTGTAAAGCTGATTGGGTGCCAGTGTCAGTTCATAGATGTTATACGGTGTCTTTTTATCGTCTGTGTTGTTTCCGATCTTATCTGTTTTCTTCAGAAGCTCGTCAGGGGTCAGCGTAATGGTTCCCGCTTCGCCAAGTCCCTCCTCCGGAGTTACCAGATAGGTGGTCTGGTTCATTGCGTAGTCCTCAACCGCCAGATACAGCTTACCGGTCTTTACATAGTCGTCATAGATATCGGTAATCTCAAAGCTGACCGTAGACTGCTTGCCCTGCTCACCGTATACGGGAATCGGATACTGCGTCAGAAGCGTCAGCGATCTTGTACCGTCCGCATCTTCCCGCACATAGCAGGGCATCACGTCCTGCACATATTGGTTGTCGTACACATCGACATCCATGTAAATGCGGTACTTGGTCTGCTTGTTTTCGGTATAAGCCTCATAACGGATGCGATAATCGTTGATCTGCGGAGCCTCATAGTCCACAGTAAACTGAAAATCGAAGCTGTTCCGCTTTGGATTTTCGCCGCCCTCATAATCAAGCTCACCCTTGAGCGAAACGAGGTAGGTTCCGTTGTTCACCAGATTCCATTCCGCAGGACTAATTTCCAGCATGACTGCCGACGGGCGAGCCGAGCCGCCTGCCGCATAGGACTTGCTGACATTCTCCTGAACCTTGGAGAACACCACATCGCCCGTTACCGCGTCCGTCACCTCAATGTGCATATATGCCGCTCCGCGGAGCAATCCCGCGTAGACCATATACACTTCATAAATGGTGTGCTGTCCCTCGGTATCAAATCTCGAAACTGCAATCTTTTCCTTCTCGGGATAGAGCTTTACGTCCGTCTCATCCATCGTATAGATGTAAGACCCCATCGGCAGAATGTACTTACTGCCGTAGTATCTTCCGATGACGCGGGTGCTTGCCGCGCTTGCAACCAGCTTATCCTCCTCGGGTACAGAGGTATCCTTCTGGCTTTCCGCCAGCTCATACTCGCTGTAGTCAAACAGCGGCGCATCATTCCAATCCCCGTAGAACGCAAGATACGGAACGCCGAGTGTGATCTTTGTCTCGCCTTCAGCCTTCAGAGAGACAAACCCTTCTACATACATACCGTTTTCAAAGCTGTCGTCAAGGTACTTTTTCGCGGTATCATTCAGTGTAATGCGGACCTTGACATCCACGCTTCCGTTCGCGGGAACCGTAACCGAGCCGTTCAGCTCTTCACCGTTCACCGTATAAACCACGGTGCTGTTGCTGTTCAGCATATACGCCTTCTCCGCAACGGTCTTTCCGTCGGAAGCAAGCGTTTCGGTCATTACATAGGTGGTAGGCTGATAGGAGGTCGCCTTATCGGTGACGTTCCAAACCGTAAAGGTAAACTCGTAAACGCCGAGTCTGTCCTTATCGTCAAACAACTCCACCTTGGTTTTATCCAGCACATTGCCGTCCTTGTCACGAACCGTAATGTACCCTTCGGATTCAATCGCATCCTTGATTCCGGCAAGCCCCGCTCCCTGCTTTCTCGGGGAATACGGGTTGCCCTCTTCGTTGAGTGCAATGGTTGCCGTGCTCATCAGGACCTGATTGACGCGCGCATTCAAAGCCTTACCCGAAAGCCCGCTGTTCTTCAGATGCTGACGAAGCAGTGCAATGGCACCCGCCATATTCGGCGCCGCCATACTGGTTCCGCTGTAGATGTCATAGCCGCCCGCAACCGCCGAGGTGATTTCTCCGCCGTGCGCGGTAATTTCGGGACGCAGACGCAGGTCGGGAGTCGGTCCCCAGCTGGAGAAATCCGACATGAACGGTCCCGCCTTCTGCTGAGAGCCGACGGTCACAGAACCGATGCTGCCCTTAGCTCCTGCCAACAGGACCTTTCCCGCATCCATCTGAATGGAGCAGGTCGGCACAGGGTTCTCCACGTCTCCGAGCGACATGGAAATGGTACCCGAAAGATTGTTGTAAATGATAACGGCATCCGCACCGTTGTCCATTGCGTTCTGCACCTTTTCCGCAAAGGTGATATCGCCACGCTGAACCAGTGCTATCGTTCCGTCATAGCCGGACTTGTCCTGCAGCTCCCGTTTGACCTGCATGGTGTAGTTGCTTGATCTGCCAACACCGCCGATGACAACATACTTGAAATTGAGAACTTCGTTTTTAGACTTTCCGGTAAGCTCGTAAAGCTGCCCGACGAAATCAAACTTGTTTCCGTTTCCGTCGCTCGCCTCTGTGATGAACGCCGCTTCCCCGTTTGCAAGGATGTAGCTTGCCTTCTGTCCGTTGATGGAAGCCACAGACAACGCCGCGTCATAGGTGGAAGGAGAGCCGACAGTTCCGCTGTCGGGGTTTCCGGAAAGGTTGGTACCGTTCCCGCCGCCGAAGCCGGAGCTGTAATCGTTGCTCGCCGCAACCACCAAGCTGATGCCCGCTTCACGGACCCGATCGTAAACACCATTGGTGAAGCTGTCGCTCTTTGCATCCGAGAAGCCGGCGCTTGAGCCGAGACTCATGTTGATGATGTCAACACCAAGCTCAACACAGTCGCTGATCGCCGCCAGAATATCCACCGAATTTGCGCCGCCCAGTCCTTCATTATCCAAGTTGTCGGTAAAGACCTTGCCGATTACAAGCTGTGCCTCAGGTGCAACGCCAAGGAAGGTCTCGCCGGTCTCTTCATTGACAACATAATTGCTCTTGCCCGCCACAATCCCCGCAACGTGCGTGCCGTGCGAGCTGTATTGCGGGAAAACATCACTATCATCGTCCGCGTAGTCATAAGCGAACGGGACCTTTTCATTGTAATAAACGTCATCTACGGATGCCTTGGCATAAAAGCTGTCCCCTGCCGCCGCCATCCGCTGTGCAACGTAGCTTTTGCTCCATGCCGGAGACTTCAGCGTCATCTGAAACGCCTCATGCGTATAATCCAGACCCGTATCCAGAATGGCAACAACCATTCCTTCGCCCTTTTCGCTGATTCCGTTCGCATTGTAAATACCCGTGGTATAGACATTTGCGTTATTGGTGACCGCTACCTTCGGAACCGCATAATTCTCGGAGAAATAAACGCCCTTTACGTCCGCCATTTCGGAAACGGTGCGGCAATCATCTCCGCCGATACGGATTGCAATACCATTGTTCAGTGTGGAATAGGAATATTTATAGGAATATTCCAAATCGGAGGCATCCAGACGCTCCAAAAAGCTCTGCTGCTTTTCCGAAATTTCCTCACGGTATTTCTTACCCACATCAGACGCGCAGAACGCCTGAAAGCTGTCGTAGCCGGTACTCTTCCGATAGAGATCGTAAAGGTTATCGCCATTCAGCTCGACAATGACCCACCGTTCTCCCGAATAATTGTACCGTTGATATTCCTGAACCGCTTCCGAGAGATATTGTCTCCGAAGCGCATCCAAATCGAGATTTCCGACTCGGGTCAACCCCCGCCCACCGGAAACCAAGCCGCTGTTGGCAAGGGTAGTCGCAATGGATCCGCCTATAATTCCAACCAGCAATACAACCGCCAGCAGGGCAGGTAACCATATACGATAACTGCGTTTTTTCATATCTTCCTCCGATATCATGAATCCTCGTCCGACGGCTCTTCATCTGCAACAGCCGCCCGACCTTTCGTGCGTTTATGCTAACATCTTATTATACAGCAGATACGCTCCAAGTGCAATTCGACAAACAAAACGAACTTTTTCGTCGAAACCGTCATCTTTTCGACGTTTCCGACAAATTATGACACTGTAAAAAAGTATTTATGTTTTTTCAACGCTATATTTTGGAACTTTTTGTCCCGTCTCCGCAAAAATTACGGAGCAGGAACCGTGTGCGTGACTTTGGGGAACTCCCGCAGGAGCTCCCCTTTTTCTCCCGATTGACCGATTTACAATCAGGCTTCGTTCACCAATGTCTCGCAAATGGCGCTGTAGTAATCCACCATCTCCTCGAAATACTGATCAAAGATGGCTCTGTCGCTCCCCGACAGTGACAGATAGCTTCCGTCATTATCGGAGTAGAAGATTTCCCACGTTTCCAGCAACAGCTCCTTCGCGCTCATGACGCTTCCGTCCTCCATTGTGAAGGTTTGATCAGGGTCTGCCACGTAGGTGTAGTGATAAACCTCAACCAGCATCAGCATATACGCAAGGGACGGGACCGGCGACTCCGAACCGTAGGTATTGGTCAGGTAGGTCACCATGCCGCCGTAATAGAGGCTGAGCGAATCCAGACCGTATAGCAAATACTTTTCGGTCTCGTTGAGGGCACGGAAATCCTTCATCATCTGCTTCAGGCTATCCACACTCAACTCAAAATTCTCGTCCAGCATATCCGGAACCTGATACATCTGCGATGCGCTTCTCCAGAAGTAATCTGCATAGGTTCTGAGGAACATCCGCAGATTTACGGTGTTTTCATTGTCGTAATCCTTTTCCTCTACGCCGAGCATCGCCAGATACCGCAGGTAGTTGGCTTTTGCATCGTAGTAAGACCGCTCGAGCGGAAAAGCATCGCTTCCGTAAGGCTGCTCTCTGAATGCCAGCAGAACCTGTTCGTCTCCGCAGCTCAGAATCTGTTCTGCGTAGAAGCGGACACGCTCATAAGACGCAATGTATGCCAGATAAAGGTCGACCGATGTCCCTGTAAATTCAGCCAGATCCTCAATAAACAGCTTTGCAATCTGTGCACGGGAAAGCTCCTTTGCGAGCTTTTCAAAAAGCTCCGTGTAGGTCGTGTCAAGCGGAATGGTCTTAAAGACATACTCCGTTTCACCGTCTTCATTTACTCTTGCTTCAAAGAAGGCAAGCTTGGTGTTGTATTTATTGCGAAGGAACGAGAGCTCACTGTCAAACGTATTTTTCATATCTTCGCTCAGCGAAGCATATGCGGTATTCGCCGCAGTCATATAGGTGCCAAAGGTCGTCCAGTCACCGTTTGCGTAGCACTCCATCGCAATCATCAGTCCCGTAAAGGCTTTGTATGCGGCAGTGTCAGTGTAGTTTTCCTCTTCCACATTCACACCGAGCTTGGTCAGATAATAAGCATAAATGTAAGAGGAAAACTCGGAAAAGAGTGCGCCGTCATTCGGGTAAAGCACCATAGTGGGCATATGGTTATCCCGATACAGATAGTTGATTGCCCCCATCAGATTGTATTGCTCTACCGGCTCCAACGCAACGAAATCGGCAAACATTTTCTTTACGCCGTTTCCGAATTCCGAGGATTCCAGATAGCTGCTATTCTCCTGCACTGCTTCCCAAAGGTCAAGGTACTGCTTCAGAACCCCGAGGCACGCATCGTCCAGTGCCGAGGTTCCAAGCAGATCATAATACCCGCAGTCACCCCACTGCAAAGTCAGAACCGTTTGGGCAAGCACACGCCGATAAAGCTCCATATACATCGGGTCATTCTCGTCAAACAGCTCCAGACTGTCACTTGCAAGTTTGTTGTAGTTGGTAAAGAAGTAGGTGCTTTCCATCAGGGACGGAACGCCGCTGTCCATGCCCGCATATTGCGACTTTGCCTGTCGCATGGTGAGCTGAACTGCCTGAGCCAGCACCGCCGAGGTATACATTTCCTGTAGCTTTCCGGGCAGGATAAGCTTTGCCAGCTGGTCAATCTTCTTGTCCGCCGCCTCGGAAACCGTTGCATCGGTCGACTGATATTCGCTGAAGAAGTAGCGATACAGAATTTCAAAGAAGTCATGCTTCTGTCTCCAGTTGTTGACAATCTCAAGTGCTCCGATATCCCCCGCGTCGCTCATGTAGATTTCCAGCACCTTGTTATAGGCGGTTTCAATCTGATCTCCGTAAGCGGCGAGCGAATCAACAGTCCAATCCGACGGAACCTTCAGCAGATCGGGCAGAGAAATCATCTTGTCCAGCACATTTACAACCTTGGTTGAGAAGTAGGAGGAATCGTAGATGATGGTCAGCATATGCCCAACGGCAAGCTCAACCTTGACACCGTCCTCCTCTGCCCCGTCATAAATAACGGTTTCGCCGCACTTTTCGTTCAGCTTCTCGTTTTTCAGGATGGAACCGTAGGAGAGAATCAGCTTGGTGTCGTCATCGCTTGCCGCGCGGAGCTTTGCAAGACCGTTTTCTGCGTCCTGCTTCTCCACGCAGGTGTAGGTAATCTCGCCCAAGTGCATCTCGAATACATTTTCATATGCACGGTTGATTGCCTCCGTCCACTGATTGTATCCGTAAATAACCGCCAGACGTGCGGTTGCATCCAGATCATCCTGCGCAATGAGTGCCGCATCCTTGTCATTCAGCTGATAGTACCGCTCAAGCGTTGCCATAGCGTCCTGCCCCATTGCGTCGGTTGCGCCCTCGGGGAGGTACATTCCGTTCTCGGGACGCTCATAATGCGACCAATCCAATGTGCGGAACACCTTGGCGGAATCCTTGATGCGCGAAACATCGCTGTAATTCACCGTCACATCAAATTTTGCCATCTCTCTGCCACCGAAGAACACCTTGATTGTCTCGGAAACCGACGGCTTTTCTGCGGTAGCGGCGGTGGGGTCAAACCCCTCCAGCTTCAGCTCACTGTTGTTGATATTCCGAGTCGTTTTTCCGTCTGCATTCTTCAGGGTCAGCGAAATACCGGGTGTATCCAGCTCGGTCTCATGGCTGCCGTATTCGGTCTTGCGCGGCTTCTTGAAGGTAATTTCCGGCGTAACCACCGATACGGTAATGCTACCGTTGTAATCCACTCCGCCGTCCCGACAGGAAACGCTCAGCTCCAGCGCATCGTTCGGAGCTTCGGATGTGAAGCCCGAAATCGTGACATTCGCATCATCCCCCGAAACCGAAATATAGGTTCCGTCATCCTTCGTAACGCGGAGACGAAGTCCGACTGCATCCATCGACTCTCCGACAAAGTATACATACGGCTCCGCCGCCTGAATACGCGGCACAACGGTGACGGTAAACTCTACCGTTTTCTTCTTGTAAGTAACGGTCAGGGTCTGCTCACCGAGTAAGTCCTTATCGTAACCGCTCACTTCCACACCATCCGCATCAAAAGCGATGGTTTTCCCATCCGCAGAAAGTGCACCTGCGGAAAGGTCCAAATCATTTCCCTGCACAAAAACCAGCTGAGGATTCTTTTCAACCGTCAGCTCCTTGATGCCGCAGGAGGTCCCCAATAAGGAGACCAGCAGCATCAGCAAAGCCAACGCAAGCACGGAAAACTGTTTTCTCATTGATTCATATCCTTTCTTACCAATCGGGAAATCACTCCCGAATATCAACCGCCGACTAAAATCGGTCAGCTATCGGATTTATAAAGTGCATACAAGGTTGTACCGTTCGAAACCTTTGAGAGCGTTTCGGAGGTGTATTCCGCTTCCCCACCCTCGGTCGTGCTCCAGCCAACAAAGCTGTACCCGACCTGTATCGGGTCGGAAAGTCGGTTGCTGTCGTTGAGATTCCGAACCTTGTCCGTATCCCACACAAAGGAGCGCACAGCTCCGTTTTCCACCGTTGTACCGTAAACAACCGGACGGTAGGAGGAATTCCACCGCTCGTCAAAGCGCTCCGGTACGGTTTCCGACGTCAGGAACAGTGTCAGATTCGGGCAACCGTAGAAGGCGTGTGCACCAACGGTTTCCACCGTGTTCGGAATGACAACAGCCTCCAGCCACACGCATCCGCGGAAGCTCTGTTTACCGATTTCCCGCAGGCTGTCGGGGAGCGTCAGCTGACGGAGCCCGATACATCCCAGAAAAGCGGCATCTCCCACACGCGCTGTTCCGCCAAGGTCCAAGTCCGTAATCGCAATACAGCGGTAAAAGGCATACGAACCGATTTCGGTCAGGGACATCGGCAATCTGACCTCCTCCAATGCAGAGCACCCGTAGAAAGCCTTGTCCGCAATTGCCTGCAGCTTTTCGCCGAAGGTCACCGACTGAAGTCCTGTACATTTGTAAAATGCCTTTTCACCGACCGTGCGCAGGCTTGCGCCCAGTGTCACCCGACGGATTGTCACAATTCCCGAGAACGCATTCGCGCCGATGGAGACCGTCCCGTCTCCGATTACCAGAATGTCAATACCGCCGTTCTTCTGCTCTGCCGTTGCACTGTCCGTATAGGTATACGTGCAGGCATAGAAGGCAAAGTCCCCGATTTCCGTAACGCCCGCAGGAATAACCAGACGGTTTTCCTCGCTCTCATCCTTTTCCGCAACCAAACGGCACTTGTAGAACGCGCTCCTGCCGATTCGGGTCAACGTTTCGGGCAACTCAGGCAAAACCAGTTCCGTGCACCGATAGAAGGTGTAATCCCGAATTTCGGTCAGTCCGGTCGGAAGCGTGACGCTTGCCAACGCTTGGCATTTATAGAACGCGCCTCTGCCTATCGTTCTTACACTGTCCGGAATGGTCACAGCACTGATACCCTTGCATTCATAGAACGCATAATCGGCAATACCGACCGTTCCGTCTGTAACCGCAACACTCCCGTAAGAGCCGTTTTCCTTGCAGTCCACCAGCCATCTGCCGGCGTAAGCTTCACGGTCTGCGTTGTTGTAAAGCGCGGAGCCTCGGAATGCGCGCATTCCAATGTGCGTGACGCTGTTCGGAATCTCGATTTCGGACAGCGATGTGCAGTTGCCGAAGGCATAATCGCCGATGTCGGTCAGACTGCTGTTTCCCAGCCCTCCAGCCGTACTGTTGTATTCTCCGAGGTAGATTCCCGAAAGCGCCACACATCGGATAAAGGCTTCATTCCCAATCCGCAGGACACCGCTTCCGAGAATCACACCCGTCAGCTTTGCGCAATCGGAAAACGCACCCTCGCCGATGTACCGCACACTGTCGGGAAGTGTCAGAACATCATCAAACTCTTCACACTTTGCCAGTGCGTAATCCGCGATGCCAACCGTTCCGTTCGCAACCGTCTTTCCGCGCATACTGTTTCCCGTGTATCCCAGCAACCAGCCTCCGATATAGACCGGACCTGCTTCGGTCCCCGCAAACAGCGGCGTTCCCGAAAATGCCGAACGCCCGATCCGCACCAAAGCCGTACTCAGGTGCGGAACCTGCTCCAGCGCCGTGCAATCCGCAAAAGCGAATTCTCCCAGCTCGGTTACACCGTTCTCCATCGCAACCGAGGTCAGTGCCGAGCACCCCGCAAACGCATAATCTCCAATCGTTTGGATGCTTTCGCCAATTGAAACGGCAGTCAATGCGGTGCATTGTCTGAACGCATCGGTCCCCAATGCTCGGATTCCGTTTCCGAGCGTCACGTTTTTCAGCGCAGTGCACCGTGCGAAAGCACCGTTTCCAAGAGAAGTCACACTGTCCGGAATCACCACAGTCTCCAAAGACTCACAGCCGTCAAATGCGTTGTCACCGATTTTCTTTACTGCATTTCCGAGGTCGACCGACGGCAGCTTACGGCAATACTGGAATGCCTGCTCGCCAAGCTCTGTCACGCCGGTCGGAATTACCGCAGGCGTTGCAAGCACACGGCAGCTCTGGAATGCCATTTTGCCGATATATTTCAGGTTTATCGGCAGATTAACATCGGTCAGATACGAGCAATTGGCGAATGCCTGTTCTCCGATTGACACAATGTTCTCTCCCAGAACCACCCGTGTTACGGCACTCTTGTTGTAAAACGCACGATCCGCAATCGCGGTAACGGGATAGCCGCGATACGTATCCGGTACGGTAATCTCCCCCGTTGCCGAGCCGATTCCCGTTACCTCAAACGCATCCCGTCGTTCGTTCAGCGCAAACGTAAGTCCCGTTTCGTGCTCCCGAACGAAGCTCAATGACTGCGACCAACCGGAATCCTTCTTTTCTCCGTCACTTCCTGCAACCGCACGCACCCGCAGGGTGTAGGAGCCTTCCTCCAGACGTTCGAGAGAATAGCTGTTCTTTCCGGAATCCTTTTCCACCGTTTCCCCGTTTCCGGTAATCTCCACGGTGTAATATGCCGCTCCGCCGACCGCCTTCCACGAAAGGGTTAACGTAATCGGATCAATCTGCACCTTGCTTGGCGTGGACAGCGTATTTCCGCCGCACCCGCCAAGCAGGAAGGCAAGCCCAATTGTCAGACAGAGCAGGACCCACCGAATTCGTTTTTTCATTCCGTTCTCCTTCATTTCGGTCTTTTCCTTTTCGGTCATCTGCCGTTACCGCTCCTTCGGTGCCTTTTCATCGGCAAGCCGCTTTAGGTTTTTACGGTCACGAATCAGCTCATGCGGCCATTTGAACTTAAACTTCCGTACCGCAACATCAATCAAAACACACACAATCGCAAGGATCAAAAACACAATGCGCGGGTCTGTTGTCTTAGGATAGGTTTTGGCAAAGGTCGCATAGGTCTCCACCGCATCGGTAATCATTTCTCCGTTGCCGTTTTGGGTCAATTGCTCCAACAGCTTGGCACCCTCATCCTCGTCCCTGAACATCCGATACTCTTCGGAGTAGGAAAAGACCTTATACTCGGTGCGCTCGGCAAGCGTTTCGCCGTTCGCGTTGGTTTTGGTTACCGTAATACGGTAAACACCGCCGCAGGTGATGAAAAAGTCAAATCCGACATTGTCCCCAAGCGAGGTGACCGGCACATCTCCGCCATAGAAGCGGGATGCCGCATCGGAAAGCGGTTTAACCTTCACCGATACGCTCTCCCCCTCGCCGAGTGTTGTGTAAACATTCAATCGTGTGGAGTAATTTTCCTCAAGCATCCGCAGGACCAGTTCCAATCGATCCGGTTCAAGGTCATCGGAGGGAGACAGGCTATCCGCGATGTTCTCCACAATTCGCTGTCCGACCGCATCCTTTATAAAGTCCACGGACCATGCGCCGCCGAGGTCGGAAAGGAAGCTGCCGACACGTCCCGCACCGAAATCCCACTCGGCATAGATCGGAACGTACTGATAAATCAGCGGCACCTTTGCCCCTTCCTTAATCTTGGTCCCGTAGTACCCCTTCAAAGACGGGATAACCGTTGTCGTGTCAATACCGTTGAGAACGGTGGACTGATCCCGCACCTTCGGCGTGAAGGTAATCCCTTCTTCGTATTCTTTCAGGGAGACCTCCGCCATATCGCTCTTTGCATAAGCCTGTACACGGTTCAGCTCACCCGATGGAATATCGTAAAAATGTCCGTGACCGTATTCTTCCGCCGCCTTGGTCAGCTCCTCCACTTTATTGGCGGACCGACTCAGGGCAAAAATCGACATTGTAATACCGTTCTGATTGTAATTGTCCAGAATATACTTTCCGTAAGAATTCTTATCGTTGTCGCTCTGCTCCTCCAGATGGTCAGAAGGATCACCGTCCGTTATCAGAACGATATGTCTCCGCTCAACCGGAATCGGCGCAATCGCACGTCCGGCAAGCTCAATTGCTCCGGCAAAAACCGTTCCGCCGGAACCGGAGCCACCCTGCGTACTATTCAGCGAATGGATCGCATCCAGTATCCGGTCCTTCTGCGCAACGGGCAGTACGCTGATTGCTTCGGTCGATGTCGTATCAAAGGTTGTTACGCCGCAATAGTCACGGGCACTGAGCGAGCCCAGAATTTCCTCCGCCGCCTTCAGCGCCGCCTCATATTTTCCCATACTCATGGAGCCGGAGGCATCAATCACAATCATTACTGCCAGCGGCGGTGTGTATTCAACCACCTGCACGGGCAGCATCTGCTGGAAAAGGGTTCCCTCCATGTCCAGACGGTTGTATGCGTGCGGTACAAGCGTACCGCCGTCCAACGTGTCGTTCTCTCCGCCAACGGTAAAGAGTCCGCCGCCGATGTTGTAGACATAATCATACAGGGTCTGCACAAAATCCGGCGGCATCGTGTCGGAGGTCAAATCGGCATTGGAAAGATTAACTAAGAAAACCTCCTCATATGCCGAAAGCTCCCGCACGTTTTTGGGAATCAGGTCCGCATCCTCATGAATGTTGAATACCTGTACCGTATGCATCTGACCGAGAATGGACTCCAGCGCATCCGCCTCTCCCTGCTTGCTCTCCAGAATCAGGATGTTCTCAAGCAGCGGGATATTCAGATAGGCATGGTAAACATTATTCTGCTCCACCGTATCGGAGGAATCCGCCCCGACCAGCTGAAAGTTCAGGTCGTGCAGTCCGCCCGACTGAAAGGTGTGCTGAATCTCAACCTTCTGAATGCCCTTTACCAGTCGGATTGCGTGCGAGCCGCTCTTGTATCCCATGTCGGTTACATTCAGCGTTGCCGACTCCTCCGCCTTGAGGTTGGTTTGAATCGTCAGCGTGACGGTTGCCGTCTGCCCGGGCACAATGCGGTTCTCCGGCATTTTCACATCCAGAATCTGCATCTCGTTGTGCTCGGTATTGGCAAGATTCACGGCATCGACCTTAATGCCCTTTGCCGCCGCCAGCTTCACCGCAGACAGTGCGTCTCCGTCTGTTTGCAAGCCGTCCGAAAGGATCAGAATCTTTGCGGTATTCGGATTTTCAAATTGCTCCGCCGCAAATGTGATTGCACCCGCAAGATTGGTTGCACCGACATCCGGCTCCAACGCGGAGAGATACTGCCTGTACCCCTCCCGCTTATCATAGGAAAGCGGCGCGGCATAAACCGCATCCCAGCCGAACGACACCACGCCCAGCTTGTAGTTCTTGTCGCAGGCATTGATGACATCCTGCAAAAATTCCTCGCGCAGGGCTTCATTCTCCACCCCGCTGTCCGAACGGTCAACCAGCACGATCAGCTCATTCTTTTTGTTCGGCAGCTCGTAGGTAAAGGTCAGCCCGACCACCATCGCAACGCAAAGCAGCATTGCCAGCGTGTGCATCACAACCGAAATGATGCGGTTGCGGTTGCGACGGTATTTTCTTGAAAGTCGGAAGAACGGGAACAGACTGAAAAACAGAACCGGTATCAAAAGGAGAAGCAACCACGGGTGTTCCAATTCAATTTTGAAATTCGACATTTTGTTTCTCCTTTCTTACAGTGATTCTCTGGAGTGCAACCACCACTCCGCAAACAGCAGGAAGAGTGCCGCCGCCGCAATCCAAAGAATGAGGTCTGTGGTAGTTTCTTCCATCGTTGTTTCCGAACGGAGCAGCGGCAATTCATCCACTGCCTCGGTAATGTTGCTTTCGCTTTGCGGAATGTGTACGAAAAACTGCTGTAATTCCGTTGTTCCCTTCATGTTGGTCTGCATGACGGTATAGTCCCCGGGCTGTGTGAGAATCACGGTCGCAGGCAGGCTGTCAAAGCCCGCTTTCTGATATCCGGGACCATCCAGCGTCAGGTCCGTGCCTCGTGCATTCACGGTCACGCTTTCCCCTACCTCAAAGGCATTCCCCGTCAGAGTCGGCGGGAAGAAATAGGTAAACAGATTATACATCAGCACCGGAAAATCCAGCACAACACCGAGGCTGGAGTTGTTCAGGTCCAGCGTCAGGACCACGGTCTTGGCGCGATCCTCGTTTTTCACCAGCAGAATCGGATCGCCGTGGTAATAAAGCAATTCGTCATAACCATCAGATGCGTTCACGCGGCGGTACTTCGCCACAGTGATGCGGTCGGGGTTGACGTGATCGGTAAGCGGATGCGTCACACCCGACGCAAGCGTTGAAGAGCTGTCCACCGATACCGAATCTCCGAACTCCAAGCCGCTTCCGCTCGGTGCGCTGTCAGGATCCGCCAGCAGCACCACGCCGTCTGTTGGCATTTCCTCCGGCATCCGATGCTCAAAGATGTAAAGGTCAAAGCCCTCGGTCTTGGCATCCTTATAAGCGACCGTTTTAACATCCAGCGTATAGCTTCCCATCAATGCCTGCCGCATGGAACGCAACACACCTGAAAAGAAGTTATTCGTCTGCGTACTTGCGTACTGCACGCGCAACACTGGCTTTTCTCCACCGTAGACATTGAATGTGTTGTCCTTTTCAAAACCGTCATCCTCATCGATATGTACATACATATATTCAAAGGTGACAATCTGCGAATCGTACCCGAAATCCTCTATCGTGAATTCTATGGTTTTTGTGGGCTCCGCATCACTGAAATATTCCGTTTTGGTCGCGCTCAGATTGACCGCAGGACGAGTCACCGTACCGGTGCTGTCGGTCAGCTTGTTGACCCCGAACAATTCGCAGGAAACCGCCACGGCCTTTGACCTTCCGTAGCATCCGACATCAACCATGAAGGAGTAGGAGTTGGTCTGCTCCGCCAGATTCGGAACACAGTTGAGTACCGCCGCATTCCAGTCGTCCGCAGAGGAAACATTCACAACATGAAAGCCGCCCTGATTGATGTATTCCGTCGCGGTATAGAGCAGGACCTCCGATTCGGAATTTCGGTTCAGAATTGTCTCTGCAAGCTCGGCGGCACCGTTCATATCCGCACTGCCGTAGCCGCAGGCAAGCCCGTCACTGCAAAGTGCGGTCAGCTTCGCGTTGACCTCCGAAAGATTCCCCGCCGTTGCGCGGGAAACCAACAGATAGGCATCGGAATCCGCCACAATAACGCTCATTGCACCGTCATCGGAGGAAAGCGTGGTTTCAGCCAAAGCCTTGACCTGCTCCACGGCGCGTTCAAATCGGGTCTTTCCGTCGCTCTCCACCTGCATACTTGCGGACGCATCAATAATTACGACCTTTTCGTTTTTCGGAGTTGTAACCATGTGTTGAATCACAGGTTGAGCCAACAGAAGCCCGAATGCCGCCAGTGCCAGAAACTGACACAGGAAAATCAAAATATTCCGCAAGCGGCTGACTGGTACCCGTTTTTTCTTATATTTCAGACTCAGCTTCCAGATATAGGTACTGGAAACCAATTTCTGCTGATAATTCGGTTTAATCAGGTAAATGAAAATCAGAATACCTGTTCCGAGTAAACCCAGCAGACCAAGTGGGGCAAGTAAACTCATTGCATGATACCTACTTTCAGCAAATCACCGAACAGCACCCGCTCAATCGGCTCCTTGCTGTTCACCGTAATATATCCCGTGTCACGAGACGAGCAAAACGACTTCATGTCGGCAAGGAAGTCCCGCAGGGCTTCGTCATACGCCGCGAGCATTCCGGAGGTAATTTTCAGCCGCATATTCCGACTGTCGAACTGATCCACCGCTTCCGCGTCCATCAGGTTGACGTTTCCGTTGTAGGAGGGGTCCAACTCATCCGGTGTCAGAACCTGAAGCAGGAGCACCTGACGGTTCTTATATTGCAGATAATCAACCGCCTTTTTCCAGTTGCTGTCCGTCAGGAAATCCGAAATAATAACCGTCAGACCGTCACGTGTACCCGTATCGCACCCCGTCACAGCAGCTGCAATATCCGTTTCGCCGTCAAATTCGGTTTGCTCCAACGATGCAATCGCCCGAAAGAACGCTTTCTTTCCAACCAAAACGCCGTAAGGGTCCTCCGCCCGATTCTCTCGCATCAGCTTAAAGGAGACCTTATCGGTGTTATGGACGGACAGAAACCCGAGCGCCGCCGCTGCCGCGATTGCGTAAGCGGCCTTGCCCGGCTGTACTCTTCCCATGGAAGCGGAGCAATCCAGAAAGATTTGCGTGTGCATTTGTCTTTCGTCGGTGAACAGCTTCAGAAAATATTTTTCAAACCGACTGTACAGATTCCAGTCGATTCGCCGAATATCATCCCCGAGCATATATTCCCGATAATCGGCAAATTCCACCGTCTGTCCGTAGGTTTTCACGAGATGCTTTCCTCCGAAAAAGCCTGTCAGATCAGACCGCAGATTGAGTGCGCAGGTTTCCAATCGGCTGAAAAAAGCGTCATTCAGATAGGATGTCTTCATTCTGATTGTTTACCGCCTTGACCTTGGCAAAATTGCCTTGGCAAAATCCTTTCTTTGGGTTTGACTGCTTCGGCAAAAGGCATCATGCCTTTTTGCCGGAGAACAGCCCCTTCTTGCTTTCCGCTTTTGCGGCAGCCTCTTCCTTTTTGGGGTTCAGACCGAACCGTGTGCCGACTTCCTCGACAATCATCTTCACAATCGCATCGGGAGCGACACGGTCGGCAATCGCCTCGAAGTTCAGCTTCATTCTGTGGCGCAGAACGGGTGCCGCCAGCGCATTCACATCGCTGTAGGCAACATTGAAGCGCCCGTTCATCAGCGCCTTGACCTTTGCTGCGGAAATCAGTGCCTGACCCGCACGCGGGCTGGCACCCAGACGGACATATTTTTTCGCCGCTTCGGAAGCACAGTCGCTGTTCGGGTGCGTTGCCGAGCAGAGCGTCATGGCATACCGCATGACCTCCTCCGCAACGGGGACCTGATTTGCGGTTTCACGCATTTTCAGCAGCTCCTCACCGCTGCAAACAGGCTCGGCAACCTCTGCCATCGTTTTCTGGGTCATGTTGACAATCGCCATCAGCTCATCCAGCCCCGGGTTCGGAACAATCAGATTGAACATGAAACGGTCCATCTGCGCCTCGGGCAACGGATAGGTACCGTCCTGCTCGATCGGGTTCTGGGTTGCGAGCACGAAGAACGGCTCCTTCATTTTGCGGGAAACACCCATAACCGTAACCGTGTGCTCCTGCATCGCCTCCAGAAGCGCGGACTGCGTTTTCGGGGTTGCACGGTTGATTTCATCGGCAAGCACAATGTTGCTGAAAATCGGTCCCGGCTGGAATTGGAACTGCGAGTTTCCGTCCTCACCCTTGACGATGATATTGGTACCGGTTACGTCTGCGGGCATCAGGTCGGGGGTGAACTGAATACGGGAGAACGGCATATCGAACACGCGACCGAGCGTCCGCACCAAACGGGTCTTACCGACCCCGGGGACACCCTCAAGCAGGACGTTACCGCCTGCAATCATCGCAATGACGGTTCCCTCCACGACCTCCTGCTGACCAATGACGTCGCGGCGAATCTGGGTAAAAATATTCTCGCAATTTTTGCTGAACTGCTGAATGCTTTCCTCTGTAATCATAGCTATTGTTTTCCTTTTCTGAATGTTACGGGCATCAAGAAGCGCTCAGATGCTGCCGTAGTATTTTTCAATGAATTCCTTGAGGTAATCCGGCAGCTCTCCGCCGTTCCGGATGATTTCCATTGCTTCGTCGTAATAGTTATCGTAAACATCACGGTAATCGGTTTTTCCGTCGATGACCTGATTGCCTTCGGACCATCCGCCGCCGGAGCCTTCGCCCCGACCGTTTCCTTTACCGCCGCCTTCCTGACCGCCGTTTCCGGAACCGCTTCCGTCACCCTTATCACCGTCGCTGTTCCCCTCGCCGCCGTCGCCGCCATCGGAGCCGGCAGACGAAGCACCGTCGGTCTTGTTATCGTCCGGAACATCCTTGTCGGCATCCGCATCGTCGTCTTTGCCGGCACCGTCGCCGTCCTCACCGTCCGAGCCATCGCCGATTTCCTCAAATGTGGCGGTCACCTCCAAATCATCGGTCAAACCGAGGTCTGTCCGCTCGGGGCTCTTGACACCGTCGCTCCACTTGACGAAAATCCAACCATCCTGCGGAACCGCCACAACCGTGGTGGCATCCTCGCCCGCAAGCACGGTCTGGTCCGCCTCGCCTTCAATGTCGCCCTCTCCTTCGGTAAGATACGTTACCGTGAAGAAGGTTTCCTGCTTTTCGTCCGACGGCAAAATATCGGGAGACGGAATAACACCGGAGCCCGTCAGCCCCATAACGGTTGTCATACCAGCACCCATCACAAGCGCCGCGCAAAGCATGAATACGGCGCTCGCTTTGAGATTCACAAGCGGGAAATTGGAACGGACCTGTTCGCGCTTGACCTCCCGCACCTTCTCGCGGGTATCCTCACGCTGTTTACGGGCAATGTAGGAGTCATCCTCCGCAAGGTCCAGCATTGTAACCGTGCGTTCCTCAAGCCCCATTTGGTCGATCCGTCGCGCGACCTTCCGCTCGGTAGGTCGGAATTTCAGCACGAAGAACAGAATCGAGCTGACCAAAAGTACCCCGCCGCCGATTGCAAGCGGCAACAGGATCTGCGTAAACCGCAAAAGCCAGCAAACCAGCGCCGACACAAAAACCGCGCCCGAGGCAATCATCAAGCCGAAGCAGACAGACGAGAATATCCCCTCCCGTACCATCCGATGATGATATTGCTTGAATAAAGAATCTTTTTCCAACATAAATTGTCTCCTCCTTTCGTGAGGAAGTGAGTAATTATGCATATTTCAATCGAAACTTGCAAAGAAATTGAAAATTTTGTCGTTTCCCCAAAAACGACAGTAGCACCCACCCGGGAAAATTCCCGGGCGGATGCCGTTGTCTGCCTCAAAGGGTCAGCTGTATTGTCTTAATCTGCTTTGTAGTTGTACTCAACCTTCACTTCATACGTCCGATATCCGAGCCAGTAGTTATTGAAGCCCTCGGGAAGTGCATCCTTTGCAAAGGTTACATAAATCGTCTGCGTCTTTTTCCAACCGGAGAACGCATAACTGCCAACGACCTTTACGGAAGCAGGAATCACGATTTTGGTCAGGCTCGTGCAGTAAGCGAAGGCAGAAGAACCAATCTCCTCCAGCTTTGCAGGAAGAACCATTGTCGTAAGCGCTGTGCAATCATAGAACGCACTGTCGCCAATCTTCGTAACCGTACTCGGAAGCGTCAGCGTTTCAAGAGCACTGCATCCATAGAACGCATTCTCACCGATTTCCGTCAGATCCGCGGGAAGTGTAACAGACGTCAGCGCCGAGCAACCATAGAAGGTACCTGCGGGAAGCGTAACCGTTGTAACACCGTCCTTTGTAATCGGAGCAAAGATTCCGTCAGGAAATACAATCGTAGTCAGATTCTTGCAGTTTGCAAATGCGCCGCTACTCCATTCATTGAGAAGCTTCAAGGTTTGATCCTTGGTGCGCGCTGCAAAGGTGATTGTCACAACACCGGTATCGGCAAACGCCTTAGCCGCAATCTCGCTGACATCCGCAGGAATCTCAAAGCTCTCAAACTTCACAAATGTCGGGATAAACAACAGCCTCCAGTAACCGGTTTTTTCTTCGGACTTTTTATACACAACGCCAACAGAATCCACCTTGTACTTTCCACCCGCCGCAACGGTCAGGCTTGTCAGTTTGTCGCATCCGACGAAGGCATCTTTTACAAGATTCTCCACGCGAGACGGCAACTCAACAGTCTCCAACTTGGCAAGGTTCCTAAACGTTGCAGAATAAGAGCCGTTTGAAAGCGTCAGCTTGGTTGCCGCACCGATAGCCTCATTTCCATCCCCATCCTTTTCATAGGTCACAGACACAAGATTGGGCGCGGTAATCGTGGAAAGAGTTCCACCAAGGTCTTTAGGAATCTCAAAGGTCGTCTTGGTAGCCGGGAAGTGAAGCAGCAAAAGCTCACCACTGTCACCGTTGACCTGATAAAGAACACCGTCAATCGAGCGGAAATTCTTGTTTCCGGATGCAACATTGATACGCTCAAGTGCCGACATAGTGCCCAAATTTCTCGGCAAAGCAGTCAAGGACGCCGGCAGGTTCACTTCACGCAGCGAAGTACAGCCGCTGAACAAATCGCGTGCATTGCTCAGATCCGTTGTTTTCTCAGGCAACGAAACGGTTTCCAGATTGGTTGCATAGGAGAAGAAGCTACCGTAAATAGTCAATTCCTCAGTACGCTCCTCATAAGTCACCGTTTTGAGCGCGCTGTTTCTGCCACGGAAGAATCCATAGTAGCTCACACCACAATAAAGGAATGTGACTTCTTTCGGAATCTTAAACTCGGTCAAATCGGCGGGAACATAGCCCGGGAGCCAACCGTACTCCTCATTCTCAAAGTAGATAACACCAAACAGTTCTTTGCAATCCGTGTTTTCGGGAGAGAGTGTTACAGTCACGCCCTTCTCAAAGAGAAGCTCAAAGAATTCATCGGGAGCCATCGAGGACGGAATTTTTTCGGGAATCGTAAATTCGGTGATGTCATCCGGGAAGAACACAATCTCAGTCAGCTCAAAGTCGTAAAGAATTCCTCCAATCTCCTTAAATGCGGTGTTCCCTTCCTCCACGGTAATATGTTCCGGTATAGCTCCAAAGTCATTATAATCATCAAAGAAATTTTCAGGGAACTTGGTCATGCCTGCCGGAATCTCAAATTCCGTCTTTGCCATCGGGTAGAGCACGATGTTCCAATTGATGTCGTAAACAACGCCGTCTTTTTCCATGAAGGATTCGCTATCCCGATCAACAGTAAATCCTATCAGATTGTCGCAATTCACGAAAGCAGAAGAATCAATCGAAATGAGGCTTGCGGGAATGTTAACCGTTGTCAAAGCATCGCAATTCTGGAACACATACGAAGGCAGAACCTTCACACCCGCTCCAAGCGTGACAGAGGTCAGCTTTTTGCAACCGTCAAAAGCATTCTCTCCGATGGATGTCACCGTTACCGGAATCGTCAGCGTTGTCAGATTGGTTTTTTCAAATGCCTGTTTACCAATGGAAGCAAGCGCAGACGGGAAGTTAATGGACTCCAACACCGTACCGGAAAATGCATAGCTACCGATCTTCGTCAGCTTGCTGCCCTCCTCGAATACGACACGCTTCAGCGATCCGCACTCGTAGAACAAACCCAAGCCGTAACTCTTGGTATCGGATTCCAGCAATTCCGGAATTTCCGTCAGGCTTGCGGGAAGTTCAATGCTCTCCAACGAGTCACACTGATAGAACGTACCGATATACAGGACTTCAATCACGGAATTCTTAGCGAAGTTCACGTTCTTGAGCGATACACAGTTTCTGAACGCATAGTTGCCAAGCGTTTGCAGAGTCGAAGGCAGGCTTACCAGCACCAGCGACGGGCAATTATCAAACAGCCCCTCATCAACAGTCAGCAAGCCTTCCGGAAGGATTGCACTCTTCAGGCTCTTGCAGCTTGAGAATACGCTCTCTCCCAATTCACGCAGGCTGGTAGGAAGTGCCACAGCGGTCAGCGCAGTCGAACTGAACGCATAATCCGCAATAGAAGTCAACTGGCTTCCGTTCTCAAATGTCAGCGAGGCAAGCTTTGCGTTACTGAAGGCAGAGCCCTCAATCGCTTTGGTTCTTGCGGGTATCCTGATTGAAGTCACGCCGCTTGAGCTGAACGAACCATAGCCGATAACCAATGCGTCGGTACCGCCCGCAGCAAAGTTCACCTCGGTCAGTCCGCGACAACCGCTGAATGCGCCGTTTCCAATCAACATAACAGTGTTCGGAATCGTCACCTTCTGCAGATACGAATTGCGATTGAATGCGCTATCCGCAATTTCAACCGTCCCGTTCGGAATTTCATAGGAAGCATTCGTGCGGGAAGCGAGATAGAATACAAGAGTCTTTTTGTCGGCAGTGAACAGTACACCGTCAATTGCACAGTAGGTCTTGCTTCCGTTTGCAACATACAAATTCTGAAGTCCGGTGCAGTAGGAAATAATCGAGGGGTCAAAAACCTCCAGCGATGCGGGAAGTGTGAATGCGGTCAAGGCGGAGCAATTGTAGAACGCATCCTCGCCAATTGTCGTAATGCCGTTCGGAAGCGCAACAGTGGTCAACAATTTGCAGCCGCTGAATGCTTCTGCTCCGATTTCGGTACATACGCTCCCCTGCGCAAAGGTCAGGGTCGGAATGAAGGCACAGCCCTTAAAGGTTCCTGCCGCAATCGTTTTCACGGTTGCAGGAATCACAACCGGCGTCGTTCTCGAGGTTCCGCAAAGCACAATCTCAGTCTTATCCGCATTGTAGAGAATGCCATCCTCCGAGACATACGCACTCTTGCCATCGCCCGTTACATGATAGAATTTCACATTATTCGAACTTGCGCCCGAGAATACATCTTTGCCGTTTGCCAACGGAGCAGTCACATTGCCGTTTGCATCGGTGAAGAACGCCAATCTTGCGGGGAACGTGACAGTTGTGGCTTTGATATCGGCAAAGGCAGATTCGCCAATGGTCAGCGGAGCCGTCTCCATCGAGCCGCCCGCTTCAAAAATCAGCGTAGAAATATTCGCCTGAGCAAATGCTTCCTTGCCGATTCCGATTGCGCTGTCGGTATTCCGTACAGACTTCGGAATGGTAACCGAGGTCAATCCCGTAGATTTGAAAGCAGCCTCTCCAATCGTGGTCAGGCGGCTGGGCTTCTCCGCCGAGCCGAAGGTCACGGTTTTCAGATTTCTCATATCGGAGAATGCTTCCTGATAAATCACCGTCAGTCTTGCAGGAAGATTCAGTGTTTCAATCGCAGAGCTGTAGTAATAGAACACACGACCGTAATCATAGTTGCCGTACTCATCAAGGTAAGGCGCACCAATGACAAGGTCAGCAGTTCCGTCCATGAATTCCACCTTTTTCAAGGATTCGCAATAAGAGAACGCCTGAGCGCCGATGGATTCGACGGAGCCCGTGATCACAATTTCCGAAATTTTGGTTTCAGAGAATGCATATCCACCGATGGTTTTCAGTTTCGAGCCATCCTCGAAGGTCACGGAGCTGATGCTCGCTTCCTTGAATGCGCAGTCACCGATGGTTTCCAGACTTGCAGGGAACTCAATATCCGTATAATAGCCCGCACCCTCAAACGCATGTGCGCCAATTTCAGTCGTGCCGCCCAGCTTGATCGTTGCCAGATCGTCATCTTCCGCAAATGCGTATGCACCAATGGTGGTCTTCACGCCTTGCGGCAGTTCCAACTTTTCCAACCCTGTCTCATAGAACGCATATTCACCGATCGACAGCGTTCCGGAGGTCTGACCGAAGGTCACAGCTTCCAGCCATTTACAGCCCGAGAACGCTTCCTTACCGATAGAGGTCAGACTTGCGGGGAGCGTCACGTTCTCCAACCACTCGTTGCCCTTGAATGCACCATCTGCAATCGCGGTCACGCCGTCCGGAACCGTAAAGTCGGTATCATCCTTA
This sequence comes from Clostridiales bacterium UBA6330, assembly GCA_002438075.1. Taxonomy (GTDB): domain Bacteria; phylum Bacillota; class Clostridia; order Oscillospirales; family CAG-272; genus UMGS1865. The sequence goes on along the minus strand of DJSQ01000212.1, from coordinate 44,007 downwards.
CCAGAGGGGTAAATCAGAAGCGTTGCGGGATTCCCTTGCGCATCCTTCGTGTAAAGCACACCGTCTCTCGAGATAAAGGTCTTATTGCCCTCGTTGACAACGATTTTCTCAACAGAAAGACCTGTGAAGAAGTTTGCCAGCGCCGTCACGTTCTTCGGAAGGGTCAGAGTTCCAACCTCGCAATCGTAGAACACATTGTTGCCAAACGCAAGCTCCTCGGTGCCTTCCTTGATTTCCACATCCAGCACACCGAAGCCGGAGAAGGCTTCATCACCGACAGATGTCACCGTCGACGGAATCACCAACGTTTTATCGTCGTCTCCGTCAAAGTTATCATCCTTTTTGAATGCCGCCTTGCCGATTTTCGTCACATGGCTGCCATCCTCAAAGGTAATCTCGGAAATATCGGTTGCATAGAACGCATAATCGCCGATTTCCACCTTGCTGATACCGGACTTGAAGGTTACCGCAGTCAGATATCTGCACTTTGCAAATGCCGCTGTTCCGATAGAGGTCACACGACCCGGCAGCTCCAGTGTGCCGCGCAGACCGCTGACCGAGAGGAACGCGCTGTCACCGATCTTGGTCACACCTGCGGGAATCTCGTAGCCCTCGGCGCTCTTCGCCATCGGGAAATAGAGCAACGCCGTACCGTTCTCGCCCAAAAGCACACCGTCAACCGACGTGTAGGTCGATTTCTGCCCCTTTGCCACAACGACATCGGTCAGATTCTCGCAGCCCTCAAACGCACTCTGCGTATTGGTAAAGACCATTTCGTCCTGCAGGTACGCATAGCCCGTAAGCGAAATGCTTTGCAGTCTTGCAGGCAGAGTCACAACCGTCAGACCCGTGCAGTTCAGGAACGCACGGTCACCGATTGTCAGTCCATTCACGCCAACCGTTGCACCCGCGTCCTCAAAGACGACCGACACAAGGTTCGTGCAGTTTGCAAACGCTTCAACACCGATTTCCTTCACGCTAATCGGAAGGATGATTTTGGAAAGCTTGGAATTTGCAAACGCGGACCGAGGAAGCACATCAACGCCACCCGGGACCGTGTAGGTACCCGTCTTTGCCGACGGCATCAGAACCGGACGGGGCGCGTGCGTCGAACCGCTTTCGCCGTTGTCAAACAGAACACCGTCTACCGAAGAATACCGAGCGTATTTCGCATCACCGCTCTTGTAAACGGTAACCGACTTCAGCGCGTCACATCCCTCAAATGCGGTATCTGCCGCAATTCTGGTCAGCGTATCAGGCAGTCTGATTTCGGTCAACAGCTTGCAACCCTCAAACGCGCCGCTGATAATCTCGGTTACAGGCAGTCCATTGAACTTCGCGGGAATAGTGACAGAGGAGACCAAATCAATCCGCGCGCCCTTGGAAACCGCATAAGCATTTCCAATCTTCTCATAGCGCAGAACCGAGTCCACCCAGAATGCGTAAACCGTTACGTTGTCATCCACGTAGTTCCATGCGTTCAGCGAGTTGCCCTCCGCATCGGTGTATGCAATACCCGCACCGTAGGGAGCGCTGAACCATCCGCCGAATGCGCGGGTCCCAACCGAGACCGTAGGAACCTTCAACTGATAGTTCTTGCCGAAGTAAACCGTATCGGTTTCATCGGTGCCATCGCCCGTATTGTAATGGATGGTAAACGCCTTGGGCGTATAGTACGCATAGAGCACCGTTTCGCCCGATTCCACAAAATAGACATCGGAATACCTTCTGCCGTTGCTCTCCGCACCGTTCGGCAGGTTATACCATGCCGAGAAGTTGTAGCCGTTTTTGGTCATCGACGGAAGATCAATGGGATCTCCAACCGCCTTGTAGAGCGATTCAACCGCATTACCGCCGCGCCCGTCCAAGGTCACCTTGTGCGCAACAACCGTCAGCTCCGCCCATTCGGAATCGTATACACCGTTATTGAAGCGTACCCGAACGGTGTTTTCACCGGATTTGCTGAAGCGGTTGACCCGATAGAAGCAGTCGCCGCTGTCGATCGTTGCTACCGTGACACCGTTCATCTGCACCTCGTAGGTCACCGCGCCAACAACAGGACTCCAGCGCAAAATGCCCTGCGAATAGGTCAGAAGCGGATTCATGGCGTTGTAGCGAACCGTCAGCACCTTTTCGGCGGAGCCGCTCGCGCCCGTCACCTTCAGCGTCAGCGTGTAGTCGGAGCCCTCAGCAAAGAATGCGGCATCTGCCAAATCCAGCTCGGTCTTATCTGCCGCCACATTCAGGGTCTTGTCTCCCAGCTTGACCTCATAGGAAGTCGCTCCCGGGACTGCATCCCATGTCAGGACAGTTCCGATCAGGCGAACCTCTTCGGGAAGTGCGGGAGACTTCTTTTCATAGGTCAGCGTTGCCGCCTCGGACGAATTGAAGCCATGCGCAACGGGCGTTACACCGATGCTGTAGCTTGCATCCTTGAATGCGGAAAGCGAGAACGAATTGCCAAGAACCGTAAAGGTCTCATCGCCGACCGTAACCCAATAGAAGGTTGCGCCGCTGACAGGATTCCACGTCAGGATGTCATCCTGAACCTTCAAGCCCTTTACCGCATCCAGATTTCTTTCATATGTATAGGTCACCGTCGAGGAGGCATAGCCGTTTGCTACCGCCGTCACCGTAAAGGTGATGCCGCCCTTCTTCATTTCGCAATTTGCGAAGTTGAAGTACAGCGCCAAGCCGTTGTCAAACGCTTTGTGAGTATGCTCTGGGTTGCCGCAATCCACCGTAATCAGGTACTTCTCGGCATTCGGAACGCCGCGGAAGACCAGAACCGAGGGATCAATCACAGTGAAGCCGCCAACACGGTTCAGTCCCTTGTTGGTGTAGTATCTCACCGCTGTTTCCGACACTGCGTTTCCGCCTGCATCAACCGCCGTCACCTCAACGCGATACTCGCCCGCCATAGCAAGGCTGATCGGGAAAGTGGGGCTTGTGGTGCGCTGATTGTCCACCACAACAGAACCGTCGGGTGCTGTCAGCTTTACAAGGTAAGCGGTTGCTCCAACCGAATCCCAGCTGATTGCAGTTGCGGAAACGCTGACAGCAGGCACATCGAAAGCGGCGTTGGTTTTCTGCCAAACCGCGAAGAGTGTCGTATCCGCGCCAAAGACGGTGCCGCCGTTTTCGCTTCCCTCCTCCAAGCGATAAGAAAGCTTGTTGGCATCATTCGTCATACTGACCCACCAGCCAACGAACCGATAGCCTTCTCTTGCCGCAGGAACTGCCGCATTGTAGAATTTTTCGCCAATGGTTTCTGCGTCAGCAAGCGTCTCGCCGTCATAACCGAGGTCATAGCGGATGCGATACTCAAGCGCATCTGTCGGCTTCTCCGCCCAGCGCGCACGCAGGGTCAGATCGGAAGTAACCGGCGTTGCATCAAACACAAACGGAGCTTTATAATCCGCGTCGCTGTACCAGCCGAGGAAGAGGAAGCCCTCGCGTGTCGGCATCTGCGGCGCACTGATGGTTTTTCCGTTGAGAACGGTTACAGACCCCACTGCGCTTCCGCCGAGTGAATCAAAGGAAACCGTGAAATCCACCTTCCGCAGGAATCGCAGCTGCGAGCCGTCATAATCCAGCGTCAGCTCATTACCGTGCCAATCAGCGGTACGGGTAGTGTCGCCCGCCTTCAGCGTGAGCGTTGCACCGTCCAGCGTGTAAGAACCGCTTTCGGAGGCATTTCCCACCGTTAATGTATAGGTACACTGTCCACCGAGCGTTATCAGGTATTCGTTTCCTGATCCCGCATCGTAGTAATAGGTACCTGCTTCATCGCCGGATTCGGGAATCTCCGACGTCTCTTCCCCGGGTGATTTCTTTTTGCATCCTGCGAATGTCAGAATGAACATTCCCAGCAATGCAAGAATCACAAGGAAGATTCTGCGTTGTCTGTCTTTCATTTCCTTTCCCTCCTGTTGCGCCGTTGCGCAAAAATTCCAAACGGACGGCAATTCGTCGGCACCAAAGCTTTTTGCAAGAATCGGGACCGGAAATCCGGTGAAAAGCCTTCTTTCAACGGGCTTCAAGAACCACTATCCATTATACCATGTATTATAATACGAAGAAGTGGATTTGTCAATTGTGAGTATCGACAGAATTTGCAAGTTTTGGGCACACTGCTTTGCAAAACGGCACAAAATTCCCTTTCGCAAGTGAAAAAGCGAGTCAATTAAAAGCGTATTATATAATATTATAATGAAGTAATAGTTGATTTCGGGACGCGGACTTCTGCATTTTTCAATCGCATATCCGCCACAGGATTCCCTGAAATTTCCTGCTTGGGAATTGCATTTTTATTTTGCAGAATTCATTATTTTGTTAAACATTCCGAATTCCGTTTCTCTCAAATCTATTATTTCGATTCAATACCTGCCCTAATATGAAGAATAGATCTTATTCTTTTTCTAATCTCCGAAAAAGAAAAAAATTCATGCACTGTCATGTTAAAATAGATTGTTGATGTTTCACAAAATCAAACATCAGAATACAAATAAAAGATATCCGAAAAGTAATACAAATTTGATAACAAATCGTGTCTTTCTTTTAATTTGACGTTTTGAGTATGCTATCCTGCAAAAGCAAGACGATTCGTCATCGGATAAACTGAGCATTCCACAAAGGCATCGACAAAATCAAAGAACCGCCTCCCGAATGGCTCCGAAGCGGTTCTTTTATACTCTGTTATCGTAATCAAGTTTTCCGTTTCCCGCACCAATGGATTGCAAGCGCCATCAGGAGCACGCCCCAGAGGAGCATCCGCAGGACTGCGGAGCCGCCACGGTAGGAGAAGGTCAGGCAGGCGTACAGGAGCACGCACGCGGCGTACTTGGGGAAACAGCTGTTCTGCCCGTATCGGCGGTAACGGTTCAGGAAAAAGGCAATCAGCGTACAAATCACGAATATTGCCAGAAAGCCGAAGCAACCGAAATTGAGATACGCCTCCGCATCGGGCGAAAAGCCGATTTCGGCGGTCACCTCGCTGAAATAGCGCGGTCCCCACGCATCCCAAACCCGCGTGTCGGCGGTCAGGCGCGCGAAAATGCCATAGGAATCCGCCTCGGGCGGCAGAATTCCGCCGAGGAGCGCTTCCGCATACTCCCGACCGAAGCGGAACTGCTCAACAGACGGCACGATTCGCAATGCGGCAAGTAAAGCAAAACAGCTGTAACCGATACCCGTAAAGGCATTCACCGCGATGCTCCGCAGAGAGAAGGTCTCGGGTCCGTTCGGCTCACGCAACAGGGTTGCGAGCAACGAAAGCAACAGGAGCAGGACCCCGATTGCCGCAAAAATTCCGATTGTCTGCGCGCGCTTGCCCGTTGGCTGTACGGTCAGGCAGATCAGGCAGACCGTTGCGAACAGCCCCGCCGCGCCGAGCGGCAGAGAGCCGCAGACCAGCGTCAGGAGGAAATACCCCGTCAGGGCGCCGATTGCCGCGGCACCGAAGCGCTCCTTTCCGTAGAACGCGACCGCCGCAAAGCCGAACGGCACGAACAGCGCCTCCAGCCATGGGAGAATCAGGGGAAGCCGAGCGTTCAGCGCATCAACCGCCGCCATGCCGCCCGAGAGGAATTGGGTAAAGCGGAGGATTGCCAAAACGTAAGCAACCGCACCCGTCAAAAGTCCGCCGACGCAGAGAAGGACGAACAGCCGATGCCGGTCAACGCGGTCCTGCGGTGCTTCGGTCGCAGGGGGCAATTCTTTCTGCGGGACCGTTGCCACGATGCCCGCAAAGCCCGCCCAGATGTTGCCGACCGAGGTCAGGACAATCGCGCTTTTCAGCTCCGCCCGCATCATCACCAGATGGTGCACGTCAAAGGATACGCCGAACAAAAGCAACAGAAACTGGCTGTTGCGGACCAGATAGAACACCGCGAGGAAAAGAAGCAGGGGTGTGATTCTGCGGTCGGATTTCAGGAAAATCCATACAAGCTCCGCCGCAAAAAACACCAGCGACGCAACAACGCAGGCAAAGTATGCCGACTGCTCCGCCTCTCGGTAGTTCTGATAAAACAGCCAAAGCGTCAGCGCGATGACCGCAATCAGCCACAGCCCCAGACGAAGTCTGCGGCGCTTGCCAATCCGAAAAAGGTCGCGGATATCAAAAAACTCCATTGCTCGGTTTCACACCGCCTTTCCGCAAAGAATCAATTCTACACTATTATACCACATCAGACGAAAAATGTCAAGCATATCATGCCAATACAATCCAAAGTCCCGCAAGCGCCGCCAAAAGCGTGGGGATTGCGACTGCGGCTCCGTACAGCAGGAAGCGGCGGAAGGAAAACCGCACGCCGAAGCGCCGCAGGATGGACGACCACATGATGCCCGCCAAAGCGCCGACAGGGGTCAGATACGCGCCGATGTTGGAGCCGACCACCGCCGCAAAAACGCCCTGTCGGTAGACCTCGGGGTCGGTTACGGTCTCCAGCACCGAGCTGAACAGCACGCTCATGGGGATGTTGTTGATGAGATTTGCCGCAAAGAAGGAGGAGACCCCGATGCTGAGAATCGGGCGGTCGGTTACAAGAACCGCCGCGAGACGCTCGGTCAGCCCCGAATAGTTCATGCCGAGCACCAGCACGAACATGGACAGGACAAAGGGAATCAGCTCAAACGGCAAACGCTTGACCGCCGAGAGCAGGACCGTCGGTCTTGCATGGCGGTGCAGGAACAGCAGAGCGGTCAGGGCCGCCAGCGACAGCGCGAAGCCGAGTGCCGCCCAGACCATTTCCAGATGCAGATAGGAGCTGAGCGCCAGAAGCAGGGTGGCACCCGCGAGATGGAACACGCCAAGCTCCAATTCATGCGGGTCCGCAATCCTTTCCGCATCCGTCTCCCCTCCCTGCATCGGCTCCCGCAGCTTCCGACGGAACAGAAGCCACAGGACCCCGAGCGAGGTCACCCCCGCCATGCAGGTCGGCAGTGCCATGACCGCGAGATACGGGACAAACCCGATGCCCGCCGCCGTTGCAAGGTAGATGTTGGTCGGGTTGCCGATAACAAACAGCAGGCTCCACGTGTTCGCCGCAACGAATTCGGCAATGAGATACGGGAGCGGGTCGATTTTCGCCCGCCGTGCAAAAAAGCAGATGAAGGGCGTGAAGGTCAGAATCACGATGTCGTTGGAGGTAAAGACCGTCAGCACCGCAACGGTGAGGTAAAGCACCAAAAAGAGCGCGGTCTGACTTCCGCCCGCCCTGCGCAGTGCCGCCGAAGCGAGATAACGGAAAAAGCCCACCTCGTCCAGATACACCGACAGGAAGGTCATGCTGAAAAACAGCAACAGAATTTTAATGGGGTTGACCGATGAATCGGCTGTCAGCTCCCGCCCGATGTAGGAGAGCGGAATTCCGCACAGCGGGACAAGCAGAAGCGCGCCCGCCAGCGAAATGACCCAATACGTGCCAAACCGGAGCTTACCGATCGTAAACTCCGGTTTCAGAAGCACCGACAGAAATACACCCAAGCCGGTCAGTCCGCAGAGGATGGCTGTCAGTTCCATACGGTATCAGTCGTCGCAGTTCTCCCAGTTGTGGTAAACGTCCATCACGTCGTCGTCCTCCTCGAGCTTTTCAATCAGGAGGTTCATGAACTTGATGTCGTCCTCGTTCTCCAGCGTCACGCCCGTGGACGCGCGCTTGGTCTTTTCCGCCGACAGAATTTCGTACCCCGCCTTTGCAAGGTCCTCCTGAATGGCGTACACATCGTCCGGCTCGGTGGTGATGACAAACACCTCACCGTCCGACTTGAAGTCGGTCGCGCCCGCCTCAAGCGCGGTTTCCATCAGCTTGTCCTCGTCCACGTCGCCGTCCTCGTTGTCCACAACGATTTCGCCGACATCGGTAAAGAGGTAGCCGACGCAACCCGTCTGCCCCATGTTGCCGTGGTACTTGGAGAAGTACGCGCGCACATTGCCCGCCGTGCGGTTGCGGTTATCGGTGGTTGCCGTGACAAGGACCGCAATGCCCGCAGGACCGTAGCCCTCGTAGGAAACCTCCTCGTAGGTCTCGCCCGTGGAGCCGAGCGCCTTTTTGATGCAACGCTCGATGTTATCGTTCGGAACGTTGTTCGCCTTCGCCTTCTGAATCAGGTCGCGCAATTTGGAGTTCGATGCGGGATCCCCGCCGCCCTCCTTGACGGCAATGGTAATTTCCTTGCCGATTTTGGTAAAGACCTTGCCTCTTGCGGCATCGGTCTTTTCTTTCTTGTGCTTGATGTTTGCCCATTTGCTGTGTCCGGACATTGTTTCTTACCTCACTCTTCTATGGTTCAGACCTTTTCGGTCTTTTTCAGACAAATCAATTCAAACGCACTGCCCAGCACGTTTTTCACCGCCGCGGTCAGGCGCAGTCTGCTTTCGCGGACCGCAGGGTCCTCCGCCGAGAGAATCCGACAGTTGTGGTAGAAGCGGTTGAAGCCCGCCGCCACATCCAGAATGAACCGCGTGATATAGCTCGGCTCATAATCGGCGATTGCCGCCGTCACCCGCTCCCCGTAGCGGCAAAGCGTTTTGATGAGCGCCGCTTCCTCGTCGGTTGTCACGGTCATGGGACCCGCCGTCACCGCTCCCCCACGCTCCAGCACCGAGCAGGCGCGCGCGTAGGTGTACTGGACATAGGGACCCGTGTTGCCGTCGAAGTTCAGCGCCTCGTCCATGACGAAGTTGATATCCTTCATGCGGGTATTCGACAGGTAGTAGAACACCACCGCGCCGACACCGACCGCCTCTGCCGTTGCGTCATCGTCCTGTCTGTCGGGGTTCTTCTCCTTCATAATTCCCTTGACCTTGTCGATGGCAAGGGCGAACAGGTCGCGCAGAAGCACCACGTTTCCGGTCCGCGTTGCCAGCTTCTCGCCGTTGAGCGACACGGTCCCGTAGGGCACATGGACCAATTCGTTATACCACGGATACCCCATCAGCTCCACAACCTTGAACCACTGCGCAAAGTGCAGGCACTGCTGGGCACTGGTGACGTAAATCATTTTATCGAAGTGCAGGGTCTCCTTGCGGTAAACCGCCGCCGCGATGTCACGCGTGGGATAGAGCGTGGACCCGTCCCGCTTGAGAATCAGGCAGGGCGGCATATTGTACTCGGAAAGGTCAACGATCGATGCGCCGTCATCCAGCTTCAACAAGCCCTTCTCGCGCAGAATTTCAATCTGCGCGGGCATTTTATCGGTATAAAAGCTCTCGCCGCGATAGGAATCGAAGGTGATGCCGAGCTGTTTATAGGTCTTTTCGTACTCCGCAAGGCTGATCTGCACGAACCACCGCCAGAGCGCGAGGTTTTCCTCGTCTCCCGTTTCCAGCTTGTGGAATTCGGCTCTCGCCTCGTCCGCCAGCGCCGTATTCGCGGGGATTCCGTGCTCGGGGTCGCCCTTGATTTCGTTGTTCACGCGGACGTACAGCTCCACCAGCTTGTCAATGCCGCCCTTTTCAATCATTTCGCGGCTTCCCCAGCGGTGGTATGCCGCAATCAGCTTGCCGAACTGCGTGCCCCAGTCGCCGAGGTAGTTGATGCCGTAGCATTCGTAGCCGGCAAACTCATGCAGCTTGCGCAGGGAATGTCCGATGACCGTGGTTCCGAGATGCCCGATGTGAAAGGGCTTTGCAACGTTCGGCGAGGAGTAGTCCAGCACCACCTTTTTGCCGCAGCCGAAGGTCTGCGCGCCGTATTGCTCCCCTTTTTCCAGAATTTCGGGGACCACCGTTCCGCCGAGATACGCGTTTGCAATGCGGATATTCAGGTACCCGCCCGCGACCTCAACCGAGCCGATTGCCTCGTCTGCCAAGTCCTCCTTCAGCGCTGATGCAATCTGAATCGGAGAGCGGCGCAGCTCGCGGCTGAGTTTGAAGCAGGGAAAGGCAAGGTCGCCCATTGCGGGGTCGGGCGGATATTCGAGCATTCCCGCAATCTCCCCCGCCGTCAGTGCCGTATCGGGGTTGACCTTCCGCACGCCCGCGAGGACCTGCTCCGCAATTCTCTTTTTGATGGTTTGCATTTCAATACCTCGTCAAATTACAATAACTCTATGTTACAGGCTGAGATGTATGGCTTATCGCTCAAAAAAGCACAAATTTCTTTAACGCTTTTTCTTTGACCATGTAGGCGCAAAGAGAAAAGCACACTTTGCTTCGCAAAGCTGCAAAAAGAAAGCGCCATATGGGAATTTCGCGCTCTGCGGAGCGCGACGAGGACTCCGCGTCCTCGACCGCGCCGCCTCCCCAAAAAGGCGGGCGAAAACTTTCACCCCATTTTGACAAAAGTCAATCGTTTTGCTTACAGCCTGTATATTATTATACTACTTTTCCCCGCCGTTTGCAAGAGGAATTTTTCATTTTCGGCGGTTTTCGCGTCATTTCTTCGCGGTCAGTGGGGCGATTTGCGCACCAACGAATTGCAGGAGCGCCGCACGGTCCAAAAGCAGCTGTGCGCCGCGCGTGCCCGAGCTGACCGTAACGCGGTCAAAATTCAGCACGCTTTCGTCAAACCACGTGGGGAATTTCTTCTTCATTCCGATGGGCGAACAGCCGCCGCGAATGTAGCCCGTCAGCCCGAGCAGGTCCTTGACGTGAACCATTTCAATCTTTTTGTTCCCCGTCAGCGCCGCCGCAGGGCGCAAATCGATTTCCTCCGCCACGGGAATGCAGAACACCACGGGACCTGTCTTATCCCCCTTTGCCACCAGCGTTTTGAACATCCGCTCGGGCGGGAAGCCCAGCTCCTCGGCAATGTGAACGCCGCTCAGGTCGTCCTCATCCACGCGGTATTCCAGCACCTCATACGGAATTTTTGCGGCATCCAGCATCCGCATCGCATTGGTTTTGGTTTTCATCGGTATCCCGCCTCCGTTCCGTCCGTGTCCATGCCCTCAATCATCTCCCGCGCGGCGTTGCGCTGGGTGTCGGTGACATGAATGCCGCCGAGAATCCGCGCAATCTCCTCCACCCGTGCGTCCCCCGTCAGGCGTGTGACTGCGGTTTCGGCGCGTCCGTCCTTCTCGCTCTTGGTAATCAGATAGTGGCAGTCCGCCAGCGATGCAATCTGCGCCGAGTGCGTCACGCACAGCACCTGCGAGCCTCTTGCCGTTTCCTTCAGCTTCAGCCCGATTTTGCGGGAGGTCTTGCCCGAGACGCCCGTGTCGATTTCATCAAAAATCACGGTGGTTGCCCCGTCTTGGTCATCCAGTGCTGAGCGCAGAGCCAGCATCATGCGTGACAGCTCGCCGCCCGAGGCAATCCGCGCCAACGGCTGGACCGGCTCCCCGGGGTTGGTGGCAATCAGGAACTCCACATCGTCCGCGCCGTTCTCGCACGGCTCCGATTTGGCAACGCGGATATCCATCCGCACCTTCGGCATATCCAGAAAGCGCAGAGCCTCGGTCACGCGCTCCACCACGTCATGCGCCGCGCGGAGCCGCACCTCATGCAATGCAGACGCGTGTGAAATGACCTCATGCCGCAGCGCCGCGCAGGTCTTTTCGACCTCCGCACGGGTCACATCCGAGTAGTCCAGCGCCTCCAACTGCTCCGCCGCGCGGACGCGGAAGGCAAGAATTTCCGCCACGCTCCCGCCGTACTTGCGCTTCAGCTTTGCAATGGCATCCAGCCGCCCCTCGATGCGATCAATCCGCACGGTCGGGTCCTCGCGGTCGGTGTCGGCAAAGCCCGCAACCGTTTCGGCAACGTCCACAATCTCGGATTCCGCCGAGGCAAGGCGCTCCGCCAGCTCGTCTGCGCCGTCAATCAGCCCCGAGAGCGACCGCACCGCATTCTCCGCGCGGCGCAACAGTCCCGCCGCATCGGTCTTTTCCCCGCCCGCCAGCAGACGGTAGCAAAGGTCAATCTGCCGCCCGATTTTCTCGAGGTTCGCCAGCCTGTCGCGCTCGTGCGTGAGGCGGTCCTCCTCTTCGGGGTCGTGCAGCTTCACCGCGTCGATGTCCTCCAGCTGATAGCGGAGCATCTCCTGAAGCCGCACCCGCTCGGATTCGTCCCGCGTCAGCGAGGCGAGCTTTTTCTCCGCCTCGCGCCATTTTCCGTAAGCCTTGCGGTAAACCGCCAGCTCGTCGTCCGACCGCGCGAATGCGTCCAACAGCTCGCGGTGCGATGCCTTTTGCAGGAGCCTGTGGCTGTCGGTCTGCCCGTGAATGCTGATGAGATAGGGCGCAATCTGCTTCTGAATCGTCTGCGTGACAATCTGCCCGTTCAGACGGGTCTGCGTTTTGCCGTCCGCCGAGAGCCTGCGCTGGAGCATCAGCGTGCGGTCCTCCGAGGGGAAGCCCAACTCCGCGAGCTTGGCGCACGCCGCGTCCGACAGCTCCTCGAACACCGCGCAGATGACCGCCTGCTCCTGTCCCGCGCGCACAATTTCCTTCGGTACGCGGTTGCCGAGCAGGAGGTTGATGCTGTCGATGATGATGGATTTTCCCGCGCCTGTCTCGCCCGTGAGAACCGACAGCCCGCCATCAAATTCCACGTCGATTTCGCGGATGACCGCGATGTTTTCGATATGTAGGGACCGCAGCATATCAGATGCCCCGCAAGAGGTCGTGCACCTGCTCCGAGAGCATCCGCGCACAGTCCTCGTCCTGCGTCACGACCAGAATGGTATCATCCCCCGCCACACAGCCGAGAATCTGGTTTGCCTGCATTCGGTCGATGCCCGCCGCAACCGCCGAGGCAAGCCCCGGGTAGGTTTTCAGGACCACCAGATTCTGCGCGTACTGCACGTTGATAATCGAATCAATCAACGCCGCGCTGAAATTGACTGCGGGAGAAGGCTCCGCGTGCTTGGGAAGCACATAGCGGTAGGTCCCCCTGCCCGTGGTCATTTTGGCAATCTGCAATTCGCGGATGTCGCGCGAAATGGTTGCCTGCGTTGCGTTATAGCCGTTCTCACGCAGACGCTCCAGCAATTCGTCCTGCGTTTCGATTTCGTAGCGGGAAATCAGCTCCAAGAGCTTTTCCTGTCGGTTTCGTTTCATGTCGCTCCCTCCTTATCAGAAATGCGAATCCTGCAATTTTCGGCACAGGACCCGATAAAAGCCGTTTTTGCGGAACCGCACCAGCTTGGTCTCCGGCTTGGACCGCGTGACACGGACCGTTTGTCCGCGCCCCATTTCAAAGCTGATTTTGCCGTCCACGGTCAGGTAGAGCTGTTTTTCCCGCACGCAGATGTTGCGGATTTCCAGCACCGAGCGGTCCGAAAAAATCAGCGGTCTTGCCGCAAAGGAATGCGGACAGATCGGCGTGACGCAGAAGCACGGGACCGTCGGGTCCACAATCGCGCCGCCCGCCGACATGGAATACGCCGTGGAGCCTGTCGGGGTTGCGATAATCAGCCCGTCCGCGCGGTAGGTTGTAACCGCTTCGCCGTTCTCGCGCAGCTCCAGATCAATCACCCGCGCCACCGAGCCGTTTGACACCACCGCGTCATTGAGCGCGTAGCAGAAGGACTTCAGCTCCCCGCCCGTGCCGAGCAGGTCCACGCGGAGCATGGAGCGCTTCTCCAGCGTATATTCCCCCGTGAAGAGCTTGTGCAGGTCGTCCGTCTCCCCCGCCTCCAGCTCCGCCATATAGCCGAGCCTGCCGAAATTGATGCCGAGAATCGGCGTTGCGCGCATTGCCGCCCGCCGCGCCGCCTCCAGAATGCTCCCGTCTCCGCCGAGCACGATGATGATATCCGCCTCGGCATAAAGTGTATCGATTGGCAGGTAACGGAATTCGGGGCGGTTCCGATGCGCACGCATCAGCTTATCGCGGTTGAAGGAGGCGATCAGAACCGTTCCGCCCTCTCCGATCAGCTTATCCGCCGTGTCTGCCGCCGCCCGCAGCTTTTCGGGAATGTTAAAGTTTGTTACCAACGCAATTTTCAGCATAGCCGTCTCCTTTTTCGGTATTTGCGAGCACTGCCGCGATGCGCTTTTGGGAGATTGGCGGGACCGACTGCCCCACCGTCAGATGCACGAGAAATTCGCGGTTTCCGTCCCCGCCGAGAATGGGGGACGGAATCAGCCCCGCGGCGCAAAGCCCGAGCGATGCGGCACAGTCCAGCACCCGCTCCACCGCAAGCCGATGTGCGCGCGGGTCGCGGACGATTCCGCCCTTTCCGATGTTCGACCGCCCCACCTCAAACTGCGGCTTGATGAGGCAGACCGCGTCACCGACCGATTCCAACAGCGCGGGAAAGCGCGGCAGAATCAACGTGGCGGAAATGAAGGATACGTCCATCACAATCAGCCGCACCCTGCCGCCGATTGCGTCCGCCGTCAGGTCCCGCGCGTTGCAATGCTCGTGGGACTGCACACGCGGGTCGTTACGTAATGTCTCCGCCAGCTGTCCCGCGCCCGAATCCACCGCAACGACCTCTGCGGCACCGTGGCGAAGCAGGCAGTCGGTAAACCCGCCCGTGGACGCGCCGATGTCCAGCGCCCGCCACCCCGAGGGGTCCAAGCCGAACGCGGAGAGCGCCGCCTCCAGCTTGCTTCCGCCGCGGCTGACGAACCGCTCGGGACCCGACACCGTGACCGTGTGCGGTCCTTCTCCGACCTCCTCCGCCGCGCGCCGCAGGAGCCTGCCGTCCAACGTCACAAGCCCCTCCAGAATCAGGCGCTTTGCCTGCTCCCTGCTCGGCGCGTAGCCGCCCGATGCGAGAAATACATCCGCCCGCATCGCGTCAGCCGTGAAAAACGGGAATCAGATGTACCAGCAGTGCCACGCCCACGCCGAGAATCGCACCGCAGACAACCTGCAACGGGGTGTGCCCGATCAGCTCGCGGAAATGGTCGGGCAATTGCTTCTTGTCCTTTTCGGTAAAGACCCGCCCCAAAAGCGTGTTCAGCGCCTGCGACTGCTTGCCCGTCTCCCGCCGCACGCCGACCGCATCGGTAATCACCACAATGCACAGCAGGGCGCTGATGGCAAAGCCGCGCGAGGCAAAGCCGTCCTTCACGGCAAACGCCGTGCAGAGTGCGCAAACCGATGCCGTGTGCGAGGACGGCATTCCGCCCGTCCCGAACAGCATGGCATGAACCGAGAATTCCCGCTGACGGAAAACACCCGTAAAAATTTTGATAATCTGCGCCGTGAACCATGCCACAATCGCGCTGATAATCCAGTAATTTGTGAAAAGCTCCTTGATTGCCTGTCCCATTATTTCTCCCTTTTCAAAAGCCATTCCGCCAAGGAGACCAGTATCTCCGAGGACGGATAGAGGCGAATCGCACGGCACGCATCGGCGGTCAGGCGCTCGGCATAGAGCCACGCCTCCTCCTCGGTGCAGAACGACAGAAACGTGTTTTTGTGATGCTCCTCGTCCACGTGAACGCGCTTGCCGAGGGTCGCCTCGTCTCCGCGGCGGTCCAGCAGATCGTCCACAATCTGGAACACCAGACCGATGTTTTCCGCGTAGCGCACAACCCGCTCCATTGCGGGGTCATCGGTCCGCACGCCCGCCGCCAGCGCACCCATAACCGATGCGGCGCTGATGAGCGCGCCCGTTTTGAGCGATTGCAGACGGAACACCTCGTCCTGCGTCAACTTACGCTTTTCGCCCTCGATGTCCATAATCTGCCCGCCGATCATGCCGTAGCGCCCCGCACAGCCCGCGAGGTACGCCACCGCCATAGCGGAGACCTCTGCGCCCGCCGCCGTGTTGGTTGCCGCCGCCTCGAACGCGCCCGTGAGAAGTGCATCCCCCGCGAGGACCGCCACGCCCTCACCGAACACCTTGTGGTTGGTCGGCTTGCCGCGCCGCAAATCATCGTTGTCCATGCAGGGCAGGTCGTCGTGAATCAGCGAATAGGTGTGCACCATCTCAACGGCACAGGCAAACGGCAGAGCCGCCGCCTCCTCTCCGCCGAACAGACGGCAGAATTCCAGCGTCAGCGTGGGGCGGATACGCTTTCCGCCCGCAAACAGGCTGTAGCGCTCCGCGTCCAGCAGGACCTGAAGGTCGGGGTCATCGGTATAGTATTCCCGCAGGGCATTTTCGGTCAGCGTTGCGTTGCGGTGCAGCAGCAGCTCCAGAGCCTCGTTTGTCATGCCTTCTCCCCCGTTTCCATAGGCGCAAAGTCGGTCAGCACCATGTTGCCGTCCGCCTGCATTTGCAGCATTTTTACGGTCTGTGTTGCCTCGTCCAGCCGCTTGGTGCAGTCGCGCACCAGCTCAATGCCCTCACGGTAGAGCTTCAGCGATTCGTCCAGATCCGCCTCTCCCGCGTCAAGCGTTGTCACGATTTCCTCAATCCGCGCCATGCTGTCCTCAAATTTCATTTTTCCCGTTTGTCCCGTTTGTTTCGGTTGCTTTGTTGCCATTGTTTTCTTCCTTTCCGTTCTCCGCCTCGACCCGTGCCGCAAGCGTTCCGTCCGAAAGACGAATCCGCAGGCGGTCTCCGACCTGCGCATCGCTTACCCGCGTCACGGTCCGCCCATCCTTTGTCACCACCGCATAGCCGCGCGCCAGCACGGTCAGCGGGTTGCGCGCCTCAAGTGCCGCACAGACGTGCGCAAGGTCGCCTCTCTTTCGCTCCAAGCTCCGCGCCAGCGCACGGTCCAGCCGTTCCGCCCGCTCGTCCAGCCGTTGGCGGAGCGGGTCGAGAAGCGCCTCGGGTCGTCCGAGTGCCCTTGACGCGGCAAGCCGTTTCAGCATTCCGCGTTCATATTCAATCCGCTCCTCTTCCCTGCGGGTCAGACGCGCCGCAAGATGTCCGAGCGTCTTTTTCAGCTCCCTGCGGTCGGGGACCGCCATTTCCGCCGCCCCCGACGGGGTTGGCGCGCGGCGGTCCGCCACGAAATCGCAGATGGTAAAGTCGCTCTCATGCCCGACCGCCGAAATCACGGGAACGCGGCTGTCGGCAACCGTGCGCGCCAGATGCTCGTCATTGAACGCCCACAGGTCCTCCGCCGAGCCGCCGCCCCGCCCGATGATGATGACGTCGGCAAGGTCGTAGGCGTTGAAAAAGAGGATTCCCATTGCCAGCTGTTCGGCAGCGCCCTCTCCCTGCACCTGCGCGGGGTAGAGAATCATTTCGGCGCACGGAAAACGCTGACCGAGGATTCTGCGGATGTCCTGCACCGCCGCGCCCGTTGGTGAGGTGATAACCCCCACGCGCTCGGGCATGGCGGGAAGCGGCTTCTTGCGCGCCTCGTCAAACAGCCCCTCGGCATTCAGCCTCCGCTTCAGCTGTTCAAATTGCAGGGCGAGACTGCCCGCGCCGTCGGGAATCAGCTCGTCCGCATAAATCTGATACTGTCCGCCTGCGGAATAAACGGTCACCCGACCGCCCACGATGACCCGCATTCCGTCGGTCGGTCTGAACGGGACCGCAGAGAAGCGGGAACGGAACATCACACCCCGCACCTGCGCGTCCGCGTCCTTGAGGGTAAAGTAGAAATGCCCCGAGCGCGGAACCGTGCAGTTCGACAGCTCCCCGCGCACGAACACGTTTGCCAGAATCGGGTCGCTGTCCATCTGCATCCGCAGATATTCGTTCAGCTGTGCAACCGTCAGCGGCTCCTTTGCGCTCATTGCCATGCGTCTGCCCCTCCGATTCCGCTCCGCCGCGTCAGCAGTGCCACGCCTGCGGCATTGTCCGCCGAGAATTCGGGCGCGGCAAAATAGGTCTCCGCACGCTTTGCAAGCACCGATTGCAGATAACGGTTGCTCATCACGCCGCCCGCATAAACAATCGGAATTTCGGGAAAGCGCGCGTCCAAAGCCGCAGTCAGTCCCTCCAGTGTTTTTGCGCAGAAGCGCAGGACATACGCCGAAACGCAGGCACGGTCCCCCGTTTCCTCCCACAGCTTCCGCGCCTGATTTTCCAGCCCCGAAAAGTGACACCAGCCGTCCGACTTGACACACACACGCGGGGCGGGAACGCGACCTTCATACGTTGCGGCGGTGGCTTCCAGCTCCTTTCCGCAGGGGAAGCCCATGCCCATCATCACACCCGCGCGGTCGATTGCCTGCCCCGCGTGCAAATCGCGCGAGCCGCCGACAATCTCCGCGTCAAAGCCGTCCGCGCGCGGGCGGACCAGCAGGACCTCGGTGGTCCCGCCCGAGACATGGAACGCCGCAAAGCGCTCCGCCTCCAACAGCTTCTCCGCGCCCGCCGAATGAAGCGCCGCCATGATATGCCCCTCCTGATGGGCAAACCGCAGGACAGGCACGTCAATCGCCGCCGCGAATGCCTCCGCCGCCATGATGCCCGAAAGGAAGCACGGCATATAGGACCCCTCGGCACGGCGGGGGCTGACCGAGCAGCCGACCGCACGTACAACACGCCCCCGCACCGTCTCCCGCACCCGCTCCAGCAGGTCGGGCAGGTTGCGGACATGGAAGAACACCGCGTCGCTCTGCCGCAGTCCCCGCTCTCCCTCGCGCACGGGCAACAGGGTCCGCGCGTTCAGAAGCACCTCGCCGTCCGCATCGCAGACCGCCGCCGAGGTGGTGTAATTGCTGGTATCGAACCCGACAAAGAGCGGTCCGCTCATTCTGCCTTGTCCTCTCCGCTTCCGTCCTGCGCGGCGGTCTTGGCGCTCTCGGCTTCCAGCTCGTTCTTCACGCCGTTGAGCACGCCGTTGACAAAGGCTTTCGCCTTCGGGTCGTCAAACCGCTTGTCCAGCTCGATTGCCTCATTGAGCGCCACCACAACAGGAACGTCCCGCCCCCATTTCATCTCGTAAACGCACAGGCGCAGAATATTCCGCGATACGGGCGCGATGCGGTCGGTTCTCCAGCCGTTTGCGTGGCGGGCAATGATTGCGTCCAATTCCTCCCGCTTCTCCCGCACGCCGAAATAGGTATCGCGGATGTAACGGTCGTCCTCAAAATCGCGGTCCTCCATCGCAAGGCGGTAAATGTCCTCGGGAGACATCTCCCCGTGGAATTCGGTCTCAAACAGGAGGCGAAAGACCTCCTCGCGTGCATCGCGCCGTTTTATTGCTGCCATTTTGGAATGATCCTTTCCTTGCGGACACCGCGCCGTCAGCCACAGTATCCCATTCTATAGTATACCTTATATTATACCGCAAAAAACAGAAAAGTCAACAGTAAAAATGTATAAAAATCATTTTTTATGCAAGTTTTTCGTTTTCGGGCTCTGCTTTTGTAAATTTTTTGCCAAACCACTTGCAAAGTCACCGAATGTATAGTATCATGATAAGGTGGGAATCTTATTTTTGAGGAGCCGACCGATATGAAACAACTCATCAAACGACTTTTTTCGGGGACCTGCCTGTGGTTCACCCTGCTTGCCGTTGGGCTGATGCTCCTGCGGCTGATTGCCGAGGGGAATGGGGACGGAAGCATTGAAATCCCCCGCTTTCTCCTGCTTTTGCCCTGCGGACTGTTTCTCGCGGCGGCGGGTACAATCTACCGTCACACCGCGCTGGCGGGCTGGGCGCGGCTCCTGCTTCATTATCTGTTCTGTATGCTCGCGTTTTTCCTTTTCCTGTGGCTTCCCGCAGGCGGGCACACGGCGGTGAAGAATCTGCTTGCAATCGTATTCTTCACGCTGGTTTACGCCATTGCCTTTGCAATCGTCCTGCTGACGCGCAAGCGTATTCGCGGCATTCGGGAGGAGGACTGACGCGCCATCGGTGGCGCTATGAAAAAACTCTGTGTGATTGCCCTTTTGCTTGGGCTTTTCGTCCTGCTATTCCCGCTCCCGCTCCGCGCGGAATCGGATGACCCCATCGCGCACATGACCTTTTTCGGGGAGTCGACCACCTCCCATCTCGCCCTGCGCGGCGGGATTGACCCGATTCGGGTCTGGTCAAATGCGTCGGGCACCATGCGGCTGGATTCGGGCATTCTCTCGCGCACGCTGACCGACCATGCAACGGGGAAAAGCGCAACGCCTGCGGAAATGGCGGCGGCTTACCGCCCCGAGATTCTGGTCCTGTCGTTCGGACTGAACGGCATTCTGTCAACCGCCGAGCGTCCCGAGCCGTTTTTCCGCGCTTACCGCAAGCTGATTGACGCGGTGCGTGCGGTCTCGCCCGAGACGCGGATCGTCATGCAATCGGTCGCGCCCGTTGCCGACGCGACGCACCAATGCGACTGGAAATTTTCGGTCCCGCCGGAGGAAATCAACCGCCGCCTGACCGAGCTGAACCGCCGTTTGCGCGACTTCTGCTCCTCCGACCCCGACCTGATTTATGCCGATACCGCCACGGCGCTGACCGACCCCGCAGGCTTCCTGCGCGCCGATTTCACAACCGACGGCATCCACCTGACCGCCTCGGCATACGCAGCGCTTCTCGGCGCTCTGCGGCAAGCCGTGAACGCATAAAACCAAAGAGAACGGGTACACTGACAGTACAGTGTACCCGTTTTTTCGGAGGTTTATATGAAACGATTTCTGCCGTTCCTTTTTGCGCTTTTTGTCCTGTCCTTGGCGGGATGCGGGAAAGCGACCCCGCGCAATTATCTGAATGATTTATCCGCCGCCGAGCTTGCGGACCTCGCGGATGATTCCCTTTCGGAGGACTTCCGCGCCGCCGATGCCGACTATCTGACCGAGTACGTCTCACTCCCGCAGGCGGGCTATTCCCTCTCGGTCCGTCTTGCCACGGGCGGCGACCGCATCGACGAATACGGCATTCTGCATTCGGACATCGGCACCGAGGAAGCCGCCCGCCTCCTGCGTGACTATCTCGCCCGCTCCTATGAGCAGAACCGCACCTTTTACGACTCCTATATTCCCACCGAGACCCCGAAGCTGCGCGATGCGGAGGTCCGTATTTACGGCGATTATGTGGTTTACGCTATTCTCTCCCCCGAGGAGAAAGCCGCGTTCTTCAGCCGCGTGGAGGAGTGCCTGCGGAAGTCCTGAAAAAAATGCGCGAAATTCTCCAAAACAGAAATAACACCGCTTGACAAAGCTGTCGGGCGGTGTTATAATATAGGGGCAGACAAGCGCAAGCGCGTCTGCCGGGGGTGCGTGGGATACTGATTCCCAAGCCGGCGGCTGTTAGCTCCCTCCTAAGTGGACATTTGGACATGACGGAGAGAGCGCGACAAATTATTTCTGACAAACTCTCTCCGTATAAGCAACGGAGGGAGGTGATAGTACATGATGTCTCTCATCGAGTTGATCGCTCAACTTGTGGGTGCGGTCTGCGGTGTTTTCACCACAGTCTATACCATCAAGACCTATTACAACAATAAGAAATAACCGCCCTCTATAACTCTGGCAAAGTCCGGAGAGCGGTTATTTAACCACGGAGGGCGCTGACAGCCGTCAGTGCATCCCTGTCTCTATTATACCACAAAGCGCGAAAATGTCAAGGGGGTTCTTGAATTTTCCCGTTTTATTTTTTGGATTGCATCATACTCGGAAACAAAAGGACAGGAGGACATCATGGACACAAACGAACGTCTGAACCAATTGCTCAGAAAAAGCGGCATGACGACCTACCGTCTTGCCATCCGCAGCGGTCTTTCGGAATCCACAATCAAATATTTTCAAGCGGAACACCGTCCCGTCCATTCCGACATTGGAAGCCATTTGCGGGGCATTCGGCATCACGCTCGCCCAATTCTTTGCCGAAGGAACGCTTGTGGAATTGACCCCCGACCTCAAGGAGCTGTTTGACAGCTGGGTCGACCTCACACCCGCACAAAAGAAAGCCGCCTTGCAGGTCCTACAGGCAATGCACCAATAAAAAGAACCCGCTCCCATCAAAGTCCCGATGGAAGCGGGTATTTTTACGCTCTCCCAACCATCCGCAGATAGTCCTCGTAGGACAACAGCACCCGCAGGGCGGCGAGGAAGGCATTCGGGGTCATGCCAGCAGGCAGCCCCAAGCGCTCCGCAAAGGCATCCCGCCGCGCGGCGCTGTCGGGGCATCCCGTCAGACCGTCCTCGAACAGGTCCGCCTTGCAAAGCGGATTTTCTGCGGCACGCAGGACCGCCGCCGCGTCCGCATAGGGCGCGAGCAGGTCATACAGCAGGGATTGCTCCATCCCCTCCACGCCGAGCGTCCCCTCCGCAGAAGGGCGCTCCTTTCGCCGCTCGGTCCCCGCAATCTTCGGAATGTACAGCTGAATCAGCCGTCCCGCAGGCAGGCAGGAGGTCAGGTGCGCGCGAATCAGCTTTCCCGCGCCGTCGCTGTCGGTCAGCAGAATCAGCGGCGTTTTCTGCGCCAGCGCGCGGAAAAGCTGTGTTTTTTCCCGCGCGTTGAACACGCCAAAGCCGTCGGTTGTGAGAATCTGCCCCTCCATCACGCATTCCAGACGCAATTTGTCGTACTTCCCCTCCACGATTACGGGAAACGGAATTTTCAGCCGTTCGCGGGTCATTTACTTCACCAATCCGAAGTACAGAAGCACCAGCACGCCGAGCGCGATGCGGTAGTAGCCGAACGCCGAGAAGCTGTGGCGCTTGACAAAATCCATCAGGAATCGGATGACCACCATCGACACGACAAACGACACCACGCAACCGATGGCAAGCACGCCCCACGCCACGGCGGGCAGGCTCGCGCCGCTCTCCGAGAGGTAGGAAGCAAAGCCCAGCACCTTCACGCCGCTCGCGCCCACCATGACGGGAATTGCCATGAAGAAGGAGAACTCTGCGGCGGCGGTGCGGGACAGCCCCAGAAGCATTGCGCCGAGGATGGTAGAGCCGGAGCGCGAGGTCCCCGGGATAATCGAGAGCATCTGGAAGAGTCCGATGAGAAGCGCGGTCCGACAGTCCAGCTCCGCCGTGCTGTGAATCCGCTCGGAATCGGGCTTTTTCAGCTTTTCAATCAGGATAAACGCCACGCCGTAAACAATCAGCGCAATTGCAACGACAACCGCATTGTACAGCCAGCCGTCAATGCTCTTTCCGCTGACCTTTTCGAGAATTTTGTCCCCCACGACACCGACAAGCCCCGCAGGAACGCACCCGATGACCACCTTGAGCCAGAGCGACCACGTCTGCTTCTTTTCAAGCGCGCTCTTACGGCTTCCGAAGGGCCACAGACGGTTCCAAAAGAGAATCACCACCGCAAGGATTGCGCCCAGCTGGATGACCACCTCAAACATTTGCCAGAATTCCGCCGCCAGCTCCGCGTTGTCGGCAAAGCGGAACGGGAGCCATTCGTTCAGAAGAATCAGATGCCCCGTGGAGCTGATGGGCAACCACTCGGTAATGCCCTCCACAATGCCGTAAAGCAGGGCTTTCAGAAATTCAATGATCATGTCCCTTTTCTGTCTCCTTTCAGACGGTCCTTTGCGCGCACCTCAAGTCCCCGTCCCTCGGCGGCGCGCAGAATGTCGCCCGTTCGGACGGGGAACGGGACCCGACACCAATAAATCATGGACGGATGCGGCGTGGAGTCCAGCCGCTCCCCCTCCGCTCCGTACAGCTCCCGCACCGTGAACGCGCGCCCGACCTCGTTCGGGGAAATCAGCTCCGCGCCCTCGCCGACCGACAGCTTGTTGCGCTGGATAAAGCGGTAAAGCCTACCGTCCGCCGTTTCTGCGGGGATGCCCGCCGCGACAAGGGCGGCAAGCTCTTCTTCATGATATTCGGTTGCGGTGGAGAAATATGCCTTTTCGCGGATATACCCGCAGGTGGAAACCAGCGCGGGGTCCTCCATCGGCTTGGAGAAGAAGAAGCCCGTTCCGTATTCGCGGTGCGACACGCTTTCCAGCTCCTCCAACCAACGCGGGTCAAAGCGGTAGCCCGTTGGGTCCGCGCAATACGCATCGATTGCCATGCGATAGGCGTTCGTGACCACCGCCGTGTAGTAGGCGCTCTTCATTCTGCCCTCGATTTTGAGGGACGCAATGCCGCTTTCGCACAGCTCGGGGATGTGCTCAATCATGCACAGGTCCTTCGACGACATGATAAAGGTTCCGAGGTTGGTCTCCTCAATCGGAATGCGGCTGTCGGGGCGCTTTTCCTCAATCAGCGTATAGTTCCAGCGGCAGGGCTGTGTGCAGGTTCCTCGGTTGCCGTCCCGCCCGTTGAGCGCGTTGGCAAGCAGGCACCGCCCGCTGTAGGAAACGCACATGGAGCCGTGGATGAACACCTCCAGCTCGATTGCGGGGTCCAGATGCGCACGGATGGCGCGGATTTCGTTCAAAGTCAGCTCCCGCGCCAGCACCACACGCTTTGCCCCCAGTGCGGCATAGGCGCGCGCGGCGGCGGAGCTGACGATGCTTGCCTGCGTGGAAATATGGATTTCCATATCGGGCAGAAGCTCCCGCACCGTTGCGATTGTGCCGAGGTCCGCCACAATCATCGCGTCAATCGCGCACCCGCGCAGGGATGTCAGATACTCGCGCAGGGCGGGATATTCGTCCTCGTGCGGCATGGTATTGACCGTCAGATAGACCTTCTTCCCCCTCGCGTGCGCATCGTTGACGGCGGCGTACAGCTCCTCCACCGAAAAATTGTCGGCGGCGGAGCGCATCCCGAAGGCACGCCCCGCCAGATAGACCGCATCCGCGCCGTATTCCAGCGCGGCGGTCATTTTTTCATAGTTGCCCGCAGGGGACAACAGCTCGGGCTTGTTCATAGAGCCTTACGGGGTCAGGCGGTTCGGTCCGCGGAACAGGAACTCCGCTTCCTTAATCGACAGCCCGAGGAAGAGCATGGTCAAGCGGTCCACGCCCAGCCCAAAGCCTCCGTGCGGCGGACAGCCGTAGCGGAAGAACTGGAGATAGAACTCCACGTCCTTTGCCAGTCCCTTTTCGTCCGCCTGCTTCTTCAGCACCTCGTAGCGATGCTCGCGGACCGCGCCCGTGGTAATCTCGCACCCGCGCCAGATCAGGTCGTAGCCCATCGGAACGCCTCTCTCGTCGCGCATATGGTAGAACGCGCGCTCCTTTGCGTCGTAGTCGGTGACGAACAGGAACTCGCTCCCGTATTTCTCCATCGAAAACTTCGCGCAGAGGTGCTCGGCATCGGTGGTCAGGTCGCCCTTTGCCTCGTCCGAAACCTTGTAGCCGTAGCGCGCCTCCAGCTCGTCATAGAGGTCCTTCAGCTTAATGCGCGGGAACGGCATGGTGGGAACAATGACCTCCTTACCGAACAGGCGCTTGATGTCCTCGCCGCAAGCCTGTGCAACCTTGCCGAACGCATAGGTCAGGAGCTCCTCCTCCATGTGCATGACCTCCTCCACGGAGTACACATAGCTGAACTCCAAATCGAAGCCCGTGAATTCGGTTGCGTGCTTATTGGTGTAGGACTTTTCGGCGCGGAACACGGGACCCGTTTCAAAAATGCGGTCCAGTCCCGCCGCCATTGCCATCTGCTTATAGAACTGCGGCGACTGCGCAAGGTACGCCTTGGTATCGAAGTACTTGACCTCGAACACCTCGGAGCCCGATTCGCTCGCGGCGGCAATCAGCTTCGGCGTGTGGATTTCCACAAAGTGGCGGTCCAAAAGAAATTCCCGCATCGCGCCCGTGAGAACCGTCTGCATCTTCAGCATCAGCTGATTCCCCTCGCGGCGCAGGTCAATCCAGCGGTAATCCATCCGCGAATCGATTTCGGAATCGTCCTTAATCGGGAGCGCATCGGCAATCGACTCGATCTCCAGCTTCTCGGGCAGCAGCTCCATGCCGCCCATCTTGACGTATTCGTTCGCCACCACGGGTCCCTCGACCGACACAACCGAATGAATGGTCAGTTGGTCCACCAGTGCCGCCAGCTCGGGATTCTTCTCCTTCTCCAGCGTGACCTGCAATTTGCCGCTGATGTCGCGGATGACAAGGAACGCCATGGTCCGCTTGTTGCGCAGGTTTTCAACGAAGCCCGAGATGCGGTAGCTTGCGCCCGGGGTAATGTCCGAAATATAGGTTCTGTTCATGATGTATACCCTCTTTCTCTCATTCTTTCACATACGCGGTGGGGTTCGGATTCTCGCCGATGACGTTGGCATCGCTGTCGAACAGCGGAATTTTTCCGAGGTGAATCAGGTTCGGGAACTTCTCGTCCGCATCGCCCTCAACCAGAATGGTCGCCTCGCCGCAGATGATACCGCCCGCCTCCTTGACCAGCGTTTCCAGCGCGTGGAGCGATTCGCCCGTGGACACCACATCGTCCACAATCAGAATGCGCTTGCCGCGCATCAGCTCCGCGTCGGTCACATCCAGATAGAGATGCTGCTCCTGCGAGGTGGTGATGGACTTGACCTCCACGCCGAACACGCCCGTCATATAAAGCTTGGGTGCCTTGCGCGCGAGCACATAGCGGCGGTTGCCGTCCAGACGCGCCATTTCATGCACGAGCGGAATGCCCTTTGCCTCGGCGCTGATGGCGTAGTCGTATTCGGGCACCCGTGCGTTCAGCTCTGCGGCGCAGGCGGTGGTCAGCTCGGGGTCCCCGAAAATGACGAAGCCCGCAATTTGCAGCTTGTCGTTCAGCGGGCAGATCGGCAAATCGCGCTCCAAGCCCGCAACGGTCATGTGATAGTATTTCTGTTTCTTGTTCTCCATGATTCCTGTCCTTTCCTTCCGAATCTTTCAGAATTCGATGCGGATGCGCTGTACATAAGCGCCCGCGATGGCTTCCTCTACAAGGGCTTCAAAATCCAGTCGGTTCTGTTGCTCCAGAACCTTGTCCAATTCGGGACGCGTTTTCGGATGCTTCGGCGTAAAGACCGTACAGCAGTCCTCATACGGCTGAATCGAGGTCTCAAAGGTTCCGATTTTCCGCGCCACGCGGATGATTTCCTCTTTGTCCAACCCGATGCACGGGCGGAACACCGGCAGGGTGGTTGCGGGGTCGGTCACCCCGAGCGCCTGCATGGTCTGCGATGCAACCTGCCCGAGGCTCTCCCCCGTGACCAGTCCCCCACAGCCGAGGCTGTGCGCCAGACGGTCGGCAATCGTCATCATATACCGCCGCAGGACCAGCGTGAAGTAATCCTCCTCGCAGTTCTTGACCAACAGCTCCTGAATGTGCGTCAGCGACACAACGTGCAGGTTGATGCTCCCCGTGTACTGCGCCATGATGCGCGCCAGCTCGAATACCTTTTCCCGCGCGCGTTCGCTCGTGTACGGGAAGGATTCAAAGTGAACCGCCTCAATCTCCACGCCGCGCTTGGCAATCATGTAGCCCGCCACGGGGGAATCGATTCCGCCCGAGAGCAAAAGCATGGCTTTGCCGTTGGTCCCCACGGGCAGACCGCCCGCCGCGGGAAGCTGTCCCGCATGGATATAGGCACCGAACTCGCGGATTTCCACGTGGACCGTAATCTCGGGGTTGTGGACATCCACCTTGATGCGCGGAACGACCGACAGAATTTCTCCGCCAATCTCCCGCCCGATTTCCATGGAATCCAGCGGGAATCGCTTGTCCGAGCGCTTTGCCGCCACCTTGAAGCTCTTTTTGCCCTCCAGAAACTGCGGCACATAGGACCGCGCCGTTTCGCGGATGGCATCCATATTCTTTTCGCAGACCGCACAACGGCTGATGCCGACAATGCCGAACACCTTTCTTGCGGTCTCAAACATTCCGTCCAGATCCGCCGCATCGTCCTGCGGCTCGATGACAATGGTGCTCTGCGACCGCGTAATCAGGAATCTCCCGTAATGCTTCGCGCGGAAGCGCAGGGTCTTGCAGAGCATATCCTCAAAATATTTCCGGTTCGCGCCCTTGAGGACGATCTCCCCGTACTTGCACAGCAGAAGCTCCTTCATGTCAATCCTCCGTGTCGGGCTCTTCATCGGCGCTCCCGTCATCCTCCACGGGCGTACCGTTGCGGTAAGCGTCCAGAACCGCCACCGCATCGTCATACTTCTCCTCGGGCACCGAAATGTCGGTCCCGTACATCGAATAGCCCGCAATCACGCGCACCACACCGCCGCTTCCGCGGTCCTTTGTGAGATACGGAATCCCCTCGTCCTCGAGAATGCCGCAGACGATTGCCATCTCCGCGTCATCGTGCACGGTGGTGAGCAGCTTCATGCCCTCATCCGTGCAGGCACGGTCCAGACCGAAAATCGAATCCATCCTTCGTCCTTCCTCCTCAGTCCTCGTAATAGTTCGGGAAGAGCGCTTCCCAGACCTTCATGCACCCGATGGTGTCGGCAATGGAGGTATGCGCCACGCCGTCCCATGCAATGCCGAGGCATTCCATTGCGTCGCTGAGCGACGTGTGCGTCAGCTCGGGGTGATGCTCCTGCATGAAGCGCCCGTATTCGGTTGCGGCACAGCGGACCTTCTTATGCAACGCCGCGCGCTCCGCCTCGGTATCGTAAATCTTTTTGATATGGCTGAAATCGGTTGACACCCCGTAGGCGATGAGGTTGTCCGCATTTGCGAAAATTTCCTTGATCTGCGGGGTCAGTTCGGCGAGCGTTGGCGAATCGGCAACCATCTCGGGGGTGATGCCGTGAATCTTCTCGGTCTTTTTCCATTTCTTGTTATGTACGGGGCGGACGTAGGTATTCATAATGACCCTTCCCGTTGCGTCCATAATCGAGATGGAAATGATTTCGTCGTGGTCGTAAACACCCGTCAGCTCCAAATCGAAGAACAGAACCCGCTCGCGCTTCATGTGGTAGCAGGCGGCTCTGTGCGCGTCCCCCTCCCTGCGCCGTGCGGCGAGGTCGCGCTCAAAGCAAGCCTTGCACAGCTTGCGCATATAGCGGACGTTCTTCCCGCACTCCACGCAGAGCCGCGGCTGACGCGTTGCCTCCCGCTTGGAGAAAAGGTAGTCAATCTTCCCCTCCTTGCGCCGTACATAGGCAACGGGCTCGGCGGTGATATCGTAGTGCATCTGGGAGAGACGTTCGGCGGTATAGTAGCCGAGCGCAGCCGCCCGTTTGATATTCAGTCTGCCAAGCTGTCTGCCGGAATCCAGCGTAATCGGGTCGGTGAGCGGAGCCTTGCGCGGGCTGTACCATTTTTCGGGCGGAGCCTCCGAGACGCGCATGGGGTCGTAATAGTAGATCAGGGTCCCGTCGGGCATGGCGGAATATGCAATCGGATCGCCCTTCGGCATCAGGTGCATCCGATCCAGCGTTTCCTGCGACAGGTATTTCCGCGCTTCTGCCTGTTCGGGGCTGAGGCAGGGAATGCCTTCTCCGGAGCGGGTTTTGAACACTTCTTTCAATGGGGGTACCGTACCTTTCCTATGACTTCGGCGCGGGAAACCGTCGGACCTCCGCGCGCCCAAAAAGAACATACCATAAAATTATATCACATTTTTCCCCATAATGCAAGACCCCGCCGACGATTCCCTGCCGCTTTCTTCGTCTTTTTTCAGTCTTTTTCTCCTTTTTTAGACAAAGAACTGATTTCATTCTTATTTTTCGTGCTGTTTTCCTTCATTTCACGCAGAATTGCCAGCGCGCGGTCCAGTCCGCCCACCTCGTCGATGATTCCGCAGGACACCGCCTCCTCCGCCTCCAGAATGGTCCCGCAGTCGGTTGCCATCTGGTCGGGGCGCATCATCAGCTCGTTGATTTTCTCCGCCTTCGCCCGCGAGTGTGCACAGATGAAGCGGACGATGCGGTCCTGCATCTCCCGCATATAGCGGAAGGACTGCTCCACCCCGATGATCATGCCGTTGACCCGCACGGGATGCAGGGTCATGGTGGCGCTCGGCACAATCAGCGACCGCTTTGCCGCCGCCGCGAGCGGGACCCCGATGGAGTGACTGCCGCCCAGCACCAGCGACACGCTGGGCTTGGTCATGGACGCAATAATCTCCGCAATGGCGAGCCCCGCCTCCACGTCCCCGCCCATGGTGTTGAGCATGACCAGAAGCCCGTCGATTTCATCGTCCTCCTCGATGGAGACAAGGAGCGGGATGAGATGCTCGTATTTCGTAGCCTTCTGTCCGTCGGGCAAGAGATAGTGCCCCTCCACCTGCCCGATGACCGAGATGCACTGAAAATGCTCCCGCCTGTTCTCCGCAACCGCAGTTCCGTACCCGCGGATATCCGAGAGCGCCGCATGGGTCCGCTCCTGCGCCGTTTCTTCCCGTTCCGCCTCTTTTTCGGTCCTTTTTTCCGTTTCTTCCATCTTTTCCTCCGCTTTTTCCGACTCTTTTATTATTATGAACAGAAAAAAGTTTGCTTATGTAAGCGAGATTATGAAAAAAAGGGCTTTACATTCGGGTCGAAAAATGGTATAATAAATACGTATGGGCTTTGCGCCCGTGATTTCCTCTGTGTTCTTAAAACATAAATAAGGAAGGTTTTGAAAGATGGAAAACAAGGTTTTGGTTGAAACCTCCGCGCGCCATATCCACCTGACCGCCGAAGCGGTTGAGGTGCTTTACGGCAAGGGCGCGGAGCTGACCGTCAGAAAACCGCTGAGCCAGCCCGGGCAGTTTGCCGCAGGGAATGACAAGATTACGCTTGTCGGTCCCAAAGGAACGCTCGCGGTCAGCGTGCTGGGTCCGTGCAGAAGCGCGAATCAGGTCGAGCTGTCCTACACCGATATGCGGGCGCTGGGTCTGCGCGACGTACCGGTGAGAGAGAGCGGTGACCTTGCGGGAACCCCCGGCTTGAAAATGGTCGGTCCTGCGGGCGAGATTGAGCTGACCGAGGGTGTGATCATCGCAAAGCGGCACATTCATTTCAGCCCCGCCGATGCTGAGGCGTTCGGCGTGAAGGATAAGCAGGTTGTCAGCGTGAAGATGCTGACCGACCGCCCCGTGATCTTCGAGGACGTGGTTTGCCGCGTCAGCCCGAGCTACGCGCTTGCAATGCACATCGACACCGATGAGTGCAACGCCGCCGCCGCGTTCGGAACCGTTTACGGCGAAGTCATCCTCTGATTTTCCGTTATCAACAAAAAGGAGATAAAACAATGAGCAACGTCAGTGAATGCCCTTACGCAATGAGTGCAGAAGTTCAGCACCAGTGCAAGGTCACAAAGGGCTGTGACCACGGTCCGGCTCCCCTGCCCGAGGAAGGCAAGTGGATTCAGGCAAAACAGATCACCGATATTTCGGGCTACACCCACGGTGTGGGTTGGTGCGCGCCGCAGCAGGGAGCCTGCAAGCTCTCGCTGAACATCAAGAACGGCGTGATTGAAGAGGCGCTGGTGGAAACCGTCGGCTGCTCGGGTATGACTCACTCTGCGGCTATGGCGGCAGAGATTCTGCCCGGCAAGACCATTCTGGAAGCGCTGAACACCGACCTTGTGTGCGATGCCATCAACACCGCAATGCGCGAGTTGTTCCTCCAGATTGTCTACGGCAGAAGCCAGTCGGCGTTCTCCGAGGGCGGTCTGGTCATCGGTGCGGGCATGGAGGACCTCGGCAAGGGGGCGCGCTCCATGGTGGGCACCATGTACGGCACACGGGAAAAGGGCGTCCGTTACCTCGAAATGACCGAGGGCTACTGCACGCGGATGGCGCTGGATGCGAACAATGAGGTCATCGGCTACGAGTTCGTGTCGCTGGGCAAAATGACCGACTTCATCAAGAAGGGCATGGAGCCGAACGAAGCCTACAAGAAGGCGATGGGTCACTACGGTCGTTTCAATCCCGAGGACGGTGCTGTGAAGTACATCGATCCCCGCAAGGACTAAGGAGGTAGAACCAAATGGCACAGTTTGAAGGATATGAGAGACGCGAGGCAAAGATTCTCGGCGTTCTGAAGGAATACGGCATTTCGTCCATCGACGAATGCAAGGACATCTGCGACAAGAAGGGTGTTGACGCTTACACCATCGTACAGGAGACCCAGCCGATCTGCTTTGAAAACGCAAAGTGGGCTTACACGGTCGGCGCGGCAATCGCCATCAAAGAGGCGGAGCGCACGGGCGACAAGAGCGCGGCTACGGCGGCGGCTAACATCGGTATCGGGCTCCAGAGCTTCTGCATCCCCGGCTCGGTTGCGGAGAACCGCAAGGTCGGTCTGGGACACGGCAACCTCGGCAAAATGCTCCTTTCCGAGGAGACCGAGTGCTTCTGCTTCCTCGCGGGACACGAGTCCTTTGCGGCGGCAGAGGGTGCTATCAAGATTGCGCTGAACGCGAACAAGGTGCGCAAGAAGCCCCTGCGCGTCATTCTGAACGGTCTGGGCAAGGATGCGGCTTACATCATCTCCCGCATCAACGGCTTCACCTACTGCAAGACCGAGTTTGATCCCTACACCGAAACCGTCAAGGTCGTGGAGACCAAGGCGTTCTCGAACGGTCCCCGCGCGGCGGTCAAGTGCTACGGTGCGGACAACGTTCCCGAGGGTGTTGCGATTATGAAGCTGGAGAATGTCGGCGTTTCGATTACCGGTAACTCCACCAACCCCACCAGATTCCAGCATCCCGTTGCGGGCACCTACAAGAAGTGGTGCGTTGAGAACGGCGTGAAGTACTTCTCCGTTGCATCCGGCGGAGGAACGGGTCGTACCCTGCATCCCGACAACATGGCTGCGGGTCCCTCTTCCTACGGCATGACCGACACGATGGGCAGAATGCACTCCGATGCGCAGTTCGCAGGCTCCTCCTCGGTCCCCGCGCACGTTGAAATGATGGGTCTGATCGGCGCAGGCAACAACCCGATGGTCGGCATGACCGTCGCTGTCGCCGTTGCGATTGAAGAAGCATTCAAAAAATAAAAGGTCGTGAGGCTCTGCCTCACACTCCGCTCAAGGACTTTTCGAGAAAAGTCCTTGAGAATCCCAAAAGCTTTCACACGGAAGGGCGGAG
>DJSQ01000212.1:0-11263 GCA_002438075.1 Clostridiales bacterium UBA6330 | reverse complement strand
CTCCGCCCTTCCGTGTGAAAGTTCTTGCGGTTCTTAGGGGCTTCTTTCAAGAAGCCTCTAAGTGGGGTGTGGGGCAAAGCCCCACGACCTTTCTATTTTTTGATTGCCTCCAGCGCGTGGCGGTAGCGGGTGGCATCGGAGGGGGTTGCACCGAACATCGGGAGCGTGAGGAGGAAGTGACCGTTTTGGAGGAGGAATTCGCGGTTTTCGCCTGTTACCATCGACCACGCGCGCGGGAGAAGCTCGCGCAGGCAGGAGGACGCGAGCGGGTCGGAAAGAATGTCGAGATTCGGCATGTCGAGAGAGAACGGGTGGCAGAGGTGACGGGGCGTGGGAATGTCGCGGTGGTGCGTGCCCGAAGGGAGAATCTCCTCGGTCCCGTCGGGCAGACGGAGAAGCGCCGTACAGCCTGCGGGGACCGTTGCGTCCAGCAGGAAGCGCCCGCTGTCGGTCAGCTCCCACGCAACCGCATAGGTCCCCGCGACCGAGGCATAGGAAAACGAGATTCTTTTGAGACGGTAATCGGGATGCGGCGCGATTTGCGCGGAGCGCCACCCCGCCGAGGTCGGGCGCAGACCCGCAATGTCCCCGTAGATGGACTCGCAGACCGCACCGTAGGCGTAATGGTTCAGCGAATTCATGTTGGTCCCGCTGATGCGTCCGTTGGGCAGGAGCGAATTCCAACGCTCCCAGACCGTTGTGGCACCGAGGTCCACCGCATAAAGCCACCCGGGGCAATCATGACTGAACAGAATGCGGTACGCGTCGCGGTCCATGCCGCAGGCAAACAGCGTGGGAAGCAGGAGCGGCGTGCCGCAAAAGCCTGTTTTCATGCGGTAGAAGTCGCGCCGCAGGCGTTCCCGAAAGCCGCCAAGCAGAACGGCGCGGTCCCGATACACCCCAAAGCGGAGCGCCAGCACATACGCGGTCTGCGTGTCAACGGTCAGCCTGCCGGACGGCGCGAAGAATTCGTCCAGAATCGCCGCGCGTACCCGTTCCGCCGCCGTGCGGTAGCGGTTGAGGTCCTCGAAATGCCCCAGAACCTCCGCCGCATCGGAGGTCAGGCAGAGGGAGTGATAATAGTACAGACTGCTGATATATCCCGTGTCGGTCCCGCCCGAGAGCGCCTGCTCGCAAACGCCGTCCTGCGCGAGCCAATCCCCGAAGGTGAAAAAGCGCGTAATCAGACCGTGTCCCCCCTCGTCCGCATCGCGCCGCAGGAGCAACTCGCAATAATCGCGCATCATCGGATAGTCCCGCGCAAGCTGTCCGCGGTCCCCGTAGAAGCGGTACAGCACCGTTGGCAGGATGGTTGCGCAGTCCGCCCAGACCGCGCCGCCGTGCCCCGCTTCCCCGCGCAGGGACGGGCAGTACATCGGAATGTCCCCGCCGTAATACGCCGTCTGCTCCGTGCGCAGGTCGTGCAGGTACTTTTTATAGAAAGCGTAGCAGTCGCTTTGGTAGCAGGCGGTGGCGGCAAAGACCTGTGTGTCGGCGGTCCAGCCGAGGCGCTCGTCACGTTGCGGGCAATCGGTGGGAATGTCAAGGAAGTTGCCGCGCTGCCCCCATCGGGTGTTGGAGAGCAGACGGTTCAGCCCCGCATCCGAGGCTTCGCAGGACGAGACATCGCCCGTGTCGGAGGAGAGCACCACCCCGCGAAAAGCCGCAGGGTCTACCGTGTCAAGTCCCTCAACTTTGACATAGCGGAAGCCGAAATAGGTGAAATACGGCTCGTAGACGTGCGGATTGCCGTCCGAAACGTAGACCGCCTCCGCCCTTGCCGTGCGCAGGTTGTCGCGGTAGAAGCAACCGTCCTGCAACACCTCGCCGTGAAGCAGACGCACCCGCGTCCCCTTCGGAAGCGTGGCGGTCATGCGCACAAAGCCGACCATGTTCTGCCCGAAATCCAAAATGTTCTCGCCCTTCGGGGATACATACAGGGTCGGCTCGAGCTCACAACAGGCACGAATCGGCGCGCCGAAGAACGGGACCACCCGCCGTTTCCCGTCTGTCACGCGGCAGGGCACCGCCTCCCCCGCCGCGCGCGTCAGGTCCCGCACCTCGCCGTCATAAATCGAGCTCTCCGCGCAATGCGAGCGCACGGCTTCAAACGCCCTGTCGCTTTCGAGAAAGCCCCGCCCGCTGTCCGCCTCGTAAAGCATCAGCGCGCAGAGCGGCTCCTCGCCCCACACGTTCCCGCCCTTCTCGGGCGGCTTGTCGATGCCGTATCTGCCGCTGTACCACCCCGCGCCGAGGTCTACGCAGAAGTCGTTGACCGCACCGCGGCGGCAAAGCGCGCCGACATCGTAGGTGTCAAAGCGCAGATAGGCATCGTAATCGTTGCACCCGGGGGTCAGGTAGCGGTCGCCGACCCTCTCCCCGTTCAGCTCCGCGCGGTACAGCCCAAGCCCCGTAATTGCCAAGCGCACCTCCCCCGCATCGGCGGGCAGAAAAAAACGCCGCGTCAGGCGCGGGAACGGAATCGGCTCGGTGGGCGTGATGAAGGGCGCCGCAAATGCAACGGCGGTCTCAAAGCAGGTCTGTGCAACCGCCTCGCCGCAGGTCACGCGATAGCGGTAACGCGTTCCGTGCGACAGGACCGCCCCGTCAAAGCGAAAGCCACCCGCCTCGCACAGCGGGACCTCGCGGCGCGCAACCGTTTTCCCATCGGGGGCAATCAGCTCGGCGGTAAACACCCCCTCCGCATCGGCAAGAAAGGAAAACAGCGGCGCGCAGGGGTCCACTCCGAACGGCTCGACCGCGTGCTCCACGCGCAGATTGTTCAGTCTCATGCGTGCGCCTCCGCAGGAGCCGCAAACAGCTCGGTCAGGTCGGAAAGACGGGTCAGACGGATATCCGCGCGCGGGTCCTTTGTCGCGTCCCCGATGGCGATTGCGAGCATCCCGCTCATCTTTGCCGCCGTAATGCCCGCCGTTGCGTCCTCAATTACCGCGCATTCCTCGGGCTTCAGTCCAAGCCCCTTTGCCGCCGTGAGAAAGACCTCGGGGTCGGGCTTGGAGTGCGTGATGGCATTCCCGTCCGTCACGTTGTCAAACGCGCCGCGCAGGTCCAGACGCTCCAGAATCAGCCCCGCGTTTCGGCTGGATGAGCCGATTGCCAGCCGATACCCGCGCGCCCGCAGGGTTGCCAGCGTTTCACGGACTCCGGTGTCCGCATCGGCGGGAGTCAGCGCGGAGAGCGACTGCCTGTAGATGCGGTTCTTCTCCTCGGCAAGCCGTTCGCGCTCCGCCTCGGTGGGAAGCGGTCCCCGACAGCCCTCCAGAATGATGGCAAGGCTCTCCGCACGGCTCACCCCGCGCAGGCGGTTGTTGACCGCTTCGTCAAACGGAATCCCCAGCCTGTCCGCAATCGCTTTCCAAGCAAGGTAATGGTAGCGGTCGGTGTGAACGATTACCCCGTCCAAATCGAAAATCAGTCCCCGACAGTTTCGACAGCTTTTCGTCTGCAATTTGCATCCCTCCTTCGTTTCGGATAGGATTCCCGAGCGGGAGCGCACCTATACGGAACAATGAAGCAAATTCAGGAATCGCAAACAAAGAAAATGCGGATTTTCTTCTCCTGCCGCAACGCCTGCTCGATTGCAAGCTGCGTCCCCACCGTCTGCCCGTCCCAAAAGGCAAGAATCAGGTCGGCAGAAGCCAGAAGCCGCGCATTCCGCGCCATAATTTCCGACAGCACACAACCCGTACCGTCGGAAGAAACATTTCGGAACGGCAGCCCGCGCCGCCTTGCATACGCGCGGGCACCGCACGCCACGCCCCCGTCTCCCGCCGATACGATTTCGGTCGCCTCGGGCGGGACATAAGCGTCAAAATCCTCTATGTTCAGGGTCCTTGACCCAATGATTGCAACCCGCATAGGTCCTCCTTTTTCTGTGCGTCATTTTAGGGTCTGTTTACCACCATTATACCATCTTTTCTGTAAAAAATCAAGATATTTGGTATAATAAAAAAGACGCAAAAATGACGCAAAGGAGAAACCGAAAATGGATGATAAATTGGTACGCTATACCCTGCGTGTAAACAGGCAATTATTTGCCAAATTCCGCTATATTGCCGAGGCAAACGGACGGAGCGCGAACAAGGAAATCGAGCAATACCTGAAGCGTTGCGTGGAGCGCTACGAAGCCGCAAACGGCAAGATTGAAACCGACGAGGAATAACCGAAACGGACACCGCAAAAGCGGTGTCCGTTTCGGTTATGGTTTATATGCTAAGGCATGCTTATTTCGCCTCAAACCAATTGTCGCCCGCGTGGATTTCAACGGTCAGCGGGACCGCGAGTGTGGCGGCGTTTTCCATCTCCTCGCGCAGGATTTCCATCGCCTTCTCCGCGCAGTCGCGCTTGGCTTCAATCAACAGCTCGTCATGGACCTGCAAAATCAGCCTTGCCTGCAAGCCCTCACGCTTCAGGCGGTTGTGGACCCGCACCATTGCAATCTTAATCAGGTCCGCCGCCGTCCCCTGAATCGGGCTGTTCATTGCCACGCGCTCGCCGAATTTCTGCTGCATTTTGTTCTTTCCCGCAAGCTCCGCGATATACCGCCGTCTGCCGAACAGCGTGGTCACATAGCCGTTTTCGTATGCCTCGGCAATCGTCCGCTTCAGATACTCGTCAATCTTCGGGAACTGTCCGAGGTAGCGGTCGATGAATTCCTGCGCCTGCTGACGCGACACGCCGATGTCATCCGCCAGCGAGAACGCGCCGATGCCGTACATAATGCCGAAGTTGACCGCCTTCGCCTTCTTCCGCATTTCGGGAGTCACCGCTTCGCGCGGTACGCCGAACACCGCCGCCGCTGTGGAGGTGTGAATATCCGCTCCCTCACGGAATGCCTCACAAAGGTTCTCGTCCCCCGAAATCGCCGCCAGAAGCCGCAATTCAATCTGGGAGTAGTCTGCGTCCACAATCACGCAGTCGCGGTTCTCGGGCAGGAAATACCGCCGCAGCTCGCGTCCCAACTCGGTTCGGACGGGAATGTTTTGCAGGTTCGGCTCGGTGGAGGAAAGCCGCCCCGTTGCGGTTCCCGTCTGCTTGAAGGTGGTATGGACCCGCCCGTTTTCGTCCGCGACCTTCAGGAGCCCGTCCGCATAGGTGCTCTTGAGCTTGGTCAGCTGGCGGTAATCCAGCACCGCATCCACAATCGGGTGATACGGGCGGAGCTTTTCCAGAATCTCCGCGTTTGTGGAGTACCCCGTTTTCGTCTTTTTTCCGTGTGGGAGCTTCAGCACCTCAAACAGGATGTCCCCCAGCTGCTTGGGCGAGTTGATGTTGAATTCCGCCACGCCCGCAAGCATATAAATCTGCTTTTCCAGCTCCGCCGCAACCTCGCCGAGCTGTTCGCCGTAAGCGGCGATGCCCGCGCGGTCAATGCGGAAGCCGACCGTCTCCATGTCCGCCAGCACAGGCGCGAGCGGTCCCTCAATGTCGGTGAGCAGATCGGTCTGCCCGCTCTTTTCGAGGTTTTCCGAAAGCTTCTCCCACAGCGGGAGAAAGACCGTCACGCGCGGGCGCTCCTGCGGCAGGAGCGTACCGAGATAGTCCTGCACCAGCATCGGCAGGTCGTAATCCCCCTTGGAGGAGTTGGCAAGGTACCCCGCCAGCATCAGATCGCGGACCGTCAGGTCCCGCAAGCCGCCGAGACGCGGGTCCTTGTAAAGCGCTTTGGAATCGTGGCAGACCAGCGTCTTTCCCGCCAGTGCGGGGACGAGCGCCGCGAACGGCTCGGTCAGGCGATAGACCGTTTCCGTATCCCCCGCCAAAAGAAGCCCGTTTTCGGTGCAATCGAGCGCAACGGTCGGGCAGGGCTCCAGCCCCGCCGCAACCGCCGCGGCATCCGCATCGACCACCGCAATCGGCGCAACGACGGCTTCCGCCTGCGGCTGTGCATCGGGCGCATCCAAGCCGAATCGCTTGAGGAAGCCCGAGAATTCCAGCCGCAGGAACAGCTCCCGCAATTTGGCGCGGTCCTCGCCCACTGCGTCCAGCCCGTCAAGCTCCACCCCGAGCGGAACCGTGCGGCAGATGCGCGCGAGCGTTTGCGAGAGATATGCGCTCTCCCGCCCCTCGGTCAGCTTCCGCAGGACCGAGGGCGTTTCCTTTGCGGTGGGCAGTGCCTCGTATACTCCGTCAAGGCTTCCGTAGGTCGCAATCAGCTTGAGCGCGGTCTTTTCCCCGATGCCGGGCACGCCCGGGATGTTGTCCGAGCTGTCCCCCATGAGTGCCTTGACATCCACAAACTGCTCGGGGTCCACACCGTACTTCTCGCGGAAGGCGATGCGGTCGGTGTCAACCGTTTCGGTGTTGGTGGCAAGCAGAATGTGCGTGTTGTCGCTGATCAGCTGGAGCGAATCGCGGTCCCCCGTCATAAGGCGGCAGGGTATCCCCGCCTCATCGCACATCGCACTGACCGTGCCCAGAATATCGTCCGCCTCGTAGCCCTCCAGCTCCAGAACATGAAAGCCCATTGCGGCAAGCAGCTCCTTTGCAATCGGAAGCTGTTGTGCCAGCTCCTCGGGCATGGGACGTCTGCCCGCCTTGTAAGCATCGTACATCCGATGGCGGAAGGTCGGTGCCTTGAGGTCAAACGCCACGGCAAGCCCGTCCGCGCCGATTGCTTCGGTCTGCTTGCGGACCATGTTGACCAGCCCGTAAAGCGCGTTGGTCGGGAAGCCGTCCTTTGTCGTGAGCGGGCGGACCCCGTAAAACGCGCGGTTGAGGATGCTGTTTCCGTCAATGACTAACATTCTTTTCATCTGCTTTACCTCTTTTGCTTATCCTACCTACTATTATACCGTTTTTCCAGCCGCTTGTCAATCGGAAATGAAAAAAAGGCGGTTACAGCCGCCCTTTTTCGGGGGAAATCCTTACTCCTCGTCCTCATCCTCGTCGGTCTCTTCCTCGGTGAAATCCTCTTTTGTTGCGCCGCAGAGCGGGCAGGTCCAGCTGTCGGGCAGGTCCTCAAACTCGGTCCCCGCTTCAATTCCGTTTTCGGGGTCGCCCTCGGTCGGGTCATATTCATAGCCGCACAGCTCGCATACATGGTGGATCATGTCTGTTCTCCTTTTGATTTACATAGAATCGCGGTATATATGATAAAGCATTCCGCCGCGTTTGTCAAGTATTATTTAAGAAAAACTTATTTTCCGTTACTTTTTACCATATTTTCGGTGCCTTCCGTCCTCTCTCACAGTCAACCTGCCGATGCCTTTTTGGGATATTTTCGCCTCCCGCTTCATAAATTAAAGAGAGATGCCCAATCAGACCGTAAAGTCCGGAGCACACCCAAAAGCAGCGGCACAAGCTCCCCTTGTTAAAAGTTCTTGCGGTCAAGGCGCTTCTTTCAAGAAGCACCTTGTGGGTTCGGGCAAAGCCCGAGGTCTTATATATGGAGGTACCGATATGAAGCAGGCAAAACAGATCGTCCGAGACGCACTGCTCCTGACCGCCGCCGCATTCCTGATGCGCACGGCGGGCGTGAGCTTCGGCGTTGCGGTCTCGCGCCGCGCAGGTCCCGAGGCAATGGGGCTGTTTTCCCTGATTTCGGGGGTCTACGGCTTCGCACTCACGCTTGCAACCTCGGGCATCCAGCTCGGCACCACGCGCGTTGTCACCGAGACCGTCAGCCGCGGCAATTCCGCCCGCGTGGGCGCAATCCTGCGGCGGGCAATCCTCTATGCGCTGTTGTGCGGCACTGCGGCGGCGCTTCTTCTGTTTTTCGGCGCGGGGCTGATCGGTACCCGCTTTCTCTCCGACGTGCGCACCGTCCGTCCGCTCCGCCTCTTCGCGCTGACCCTGCCACTCATCGCCTTTTCCTCGGTCTGCTCGGGCTACTTCGTTGCAATCCGTCACGCAAGGCGGAACGCGGCGGTTCAGATTTTCGAGCAGGCGCTCAAATTCGCCCTGACCATCCTGCTCCTGTCGGTCACCTCACCGAAAAGCGCGGAGGAAATCTGCGTGCTTCTGGTCCTCGGCGGCGCGGGGGCGGAGGTGCTTTCCTTCTTTGTCGGGCTGTTTCTCTTCCTGCGCGACCGCAAAAAGGCGTGGTCGGGGCTCCCCGCCGAGCCTGCGCCCGACGAACAGCGGGAGCTGCTCAAAATCACAATCCCCGTGGCGCTGACCACCTATGTGCGTTCGGGGCTGGTCACGCTCTCGCACGCGCTGGTCCCCGCGGGGCTACAGGCGGGCGGCATGAGCCATGCGGCGGCGCTCTCGGTGTTCGGCATCATCCACAGCATGGCACTACCCGTCATCCTCTACCCCTCGGCGCTGATTTATTCCTTCGGCGGTCTGGTCATCCCCGCCATGGCGGACGGCATGGTGGAAAACAGCCCGCGCCATATCCGTTACATGATTTCCCGCGTGCTGTCGCTCTCGCTCCTGTTCTCCATCGGCGTGGCGGGCATTCTCGTCTCCTTTTCGGAGCCGCTGGGCGAAATTCTCTACCCGAACACGGGAACGGGCTACTACCTCCGCCTGCTCGCGCCGCTGGTGCCCGTCATGTATGTGGACGCGGCGGTGGACTCCATGCTCAAGGGCATGGGCGAACAGCTGACCTCCATGCGCATCAATGTTGCCGATGCGCTCCTCTCGGTGCTTCTGGTCCGCTTTCTGGTCCCGCACTGCGGCATTTCGGGCTATTTGTTTGCCATCTGGTTTTCGGAATGCTTTAACACGGTGCTGAGCATTACCCGCCTGCTGACGGTTGGCGGCGCGCGGGTGCGGGTGGTCAAATGGGTGTGGAAGCCCCTGCTTTCGGTGGTTGGCGCAACGTGGGGCGCGCACCTGCTGTTCGGCGGCAACGCGCCCGTGACCGTTCCCGCGCTCGTGTTGCAGATTGTTGTTGCGGTCCTGCTCTATGCGGTTCTGTTGCTGATTACCCGCGCCGTTGACCGCGAGGACCTTTCGTGGCTTCGGGACCTTACGCCTATCGGGGTGCATTCGTAGTTATGATAGCGGGCGGAATTTTATCCCCCCTCATCAGTCGCTTACGCGACAGCTTCCCCCCAAGGGGAAGCCTTCTTGCAAGATTCCTTTCGTATTACACATTACACCTCAGGGCGATAAGCGGAAACGTATAATCCGCCCTCATCCGTCGCCTACGGCGACACCTTCCCCCTTGAAGGGGAAGGCTTCCATTGGTTCTGCAAGCTATATAAAGAGTGCTTCAAACTTTATATTCTGCAAAGGTATATTCTCCAAAAAGCAAATTCAGGCGAGAATATTGCGCACCATAGCCTTCCCCTTTGAGGGGGAAGGTGTCACCGTAGGTGACGGATGAGGGCGGATCGTGAGGGCAACCTACGATTCAAAATCATATTTACCCTGTTTGCACAGCGGCTTCCCCTCGGGGGGAAGCTGTCGCGTCAGCGACTGATGAGGGGGGATAAATCTCATCCTACCAAATATACGAAATAGCCCCCGTTACAGGAATAAGCGCCGCTCCTGCCGTCCCTGCAATGCCGCGTCCAGCGTCCGCGAGAGGCAGGTGAAATCCGCCACCAGCGAGTGCGGCTTCTTTTCGGGGTCATCCTGCACCATCGGCACAAAATAGATGTGCTTGCGCGAGAGCAGAATCCCGATGTTCCGCAGGTTCGCAGACAGCGCATCGTTTGATGCAAGCGCCAGTATCAGCGGGCGGTCGCTCCGCAGGTGCGCCTTAGCCGCCATGCAGACCGCAGTGTCCGTAATCCCGTTTGCAAGCTTCGCAAGCGTGTTTCCCGTGCAGGGGCTGATGACCAGTGCGTCAAGGCGGACTGTCGGTCCCAGCGGCTCGGTGTCCACCACGGTATGCAGAATGCTGTGTCCCGTCAGGGCTTCGACCCGCTCGCGCAGGTCTGCGGCACGCCCGAAACGGGTATCGGTCGACCAGACCGTTTCGCTCATGATCGGCAGGACCTCCTGCCCCGCCCGAACCAGTCCCTCCAGCTCCCGCAACGCTTTGGCGTGGGTGCAGAAGGAACCGCAGAATGCGTATCCAATCATATCGGCTCATCCTCTCTGTTCTTTCCGTTACTTGTCGGGAAGTGCGCCGACACGGTCTCGGCTACAATCCGTCCCGCGCTCTCGGGGAAGCATCTGCCGGGCAGACCTCCGCCGCGCACCGTGCGGATTCCGCAAGTCCCCGCCGCGCCGAGGTCAATCCCCCCGGGGAGCGATGCCAGCTCAATATACACGCACGCGGGCGGAAAGCGTTCTACAGACGCGCGGTCAAAAATCGGGTACGGAACGGTGTTGAACACCGCGCGGCAGTCCTTCGGCAGTTCAATCGGCTGACCGTTTATCAGCCGCGCCGCCTCGTGCCCGCGCGCGCGTGCTTCGGTCAGGCTCTCCTCACGGCGGGCAAGGACAAGTGTCTGCGCGCCCATGGACCGCAGGCGGTCCGCAAGCAGGGACGCGATTCTGCCGTAGCCCGTCACCGCGACACGGGTCCCCCACAGGGTGCAGGGCAGGTTCTCCAGCGCGAGCAGGAGCGCCCCCTCTGCGGTCGGCGTTGCGTTTTTCAGCTGAAACAACGGGTCCTCCGCGTAATCTATGACCGCCAGTCCGCGCGCGTCTGCTTCCCGTTTCCACGCGGCGGGCAGCTTTCCGCCGAGCAGAAGGGTCCCGTTCGGGAGCAGCTCCGCGACCTCGGAAAAGCGCGGTCCCCTTTGCTTCGGTGCAAGCGGAGCCGCGACACGCAGTTGGTCCGCCGTCACGGGGAGCGGCAGCAGGACAACCTCTGCGGGCAATATCCCCCTCGGGTCCTCGCCGTCCGTCTCAAACAAGCCCCATGTGCGCACGCAACAGCCCATCCGCCGCAAATGCTCTGCGGCATACCTTTGCCGCTCGTCTCCTCCGATTACGGCAACCGTTGGCATTCTCATTCCATCCCCTCCCGTCCGTCGTTTTCCCGACGCTAACAGGATATGCAGAAGGCACCGAGGATGCGCCAAAGGGGGCTTTTAAGGAAAGCCCCCTCTGGACTCCCGCAAACCTTTTCACCCAGACATACAGAGTGCAAACATAGTGCCACTGGCGTTTGTTGGGAGTGTGACACGGTGGAAACAACGTATTGCGAGTTGTAACTCATTCGTTGCTATGTAACTTTCAACCAATGCGGAACGACACACGGGTCGTTCCCTACAATGTTACATTCTTGACGGGTTACGCACTTTGCAGGGTCGTAATCCGTAGGGAACGACCCGCGTGTCGTTCCGCTTTGGTCAATAACTAACTTCCCTACCATTTCTATCCGGTAGCG
>DJSQ01000086.1:2411-7836 GCA_002438075.1 Clostridiales bacterium UBA6330 | reverse complement strand
TTCAGTTTTCAAAGATCAATGCTGTGCTTTGTTCCCTCAGCCTGTCCGGTGTCTCACCGTGCCATGCTGTGCCGTTTCTTTGCGACAGCCTATTTATTATACCACTTTCTTTTCCGTTTGTCAAGGGGTTTTTCAAAAGTTTTTTCAAGTTTTTTCGGAAACTTGTTTGCAGCTCTTGTCATTCGCTCTTGCCATCCGTTGAAGCGGTACTTTTTGCTCCCTCTTTTTAGGCGCTCAATTATTATAGCACTTTTCGTTTCGTTTGTCAAGGGGTTTTCCAAAAGTTTTTTTAAGAATTTTTTGGAAGCATTTCCTTTTAGCGGTTGAAAAGGAATTTTATTGAGCCCCGTTTTTCGGGTGCTTGCATAGTATACCACTTTTTCCGCCGTTTGTCAACCCCTTTTTGCAAAATTCTTTTGATTTTCGCATAGTTTTTTGTTTTTCCGCAAAATCTACTGTCAAAAAGGAGGTCCTGCTGTTTATGCTCACCATTTTTGTCCGCACTTTACTGATCTACGGCGCTCTGCTCCTCACGCTTCGGCTGATGGGCAAGCGGCAGATCGGCGAATTGGAGGTCACCGACCTTGCCACAACCCTGCTGATTTCGGAGATCGCCTCCCTGCCCATCACCAATCAGGACATTCCCGTTTCCTATGCGCTGATTCCGATTGTCACGCTTCTGATTCTCGAAATTTTCTTTTCCGTTATTTTAATCCGCCTGCCGCGCCTGAAGGGGCTGGTTTCGGCAAAGCCGACCGTCATCATCCGCCACGGGGTGCTTTGCCAGCGGGCGCTTTCGGATTTGCGGGTATCGGTGGAGGAACTGATGAGCGAAATCCGCCAGCAGGGGTACTCCGACCTTTCCATGATTTCCGATGCGATTCTGGAGAAGAACGGCAAGCT
Organism: Clostridiales bacterium UBA6330; assembly: GCA_002438075.1. Lineage (GTDB taxonomy): Bacteria > Bacillota > Clostridia > Oscillospirales > CAG-272 > UMGS1865. The sequence goes on along the minus strand of DJSQ01000086.1, from coordinate 6,933 downwards.
GACCGTGATGCCCAAGCCGCAGTTTGCGCCGCCGAATCTGGGACAGCTGGGGGTCAAGGTGCCCGAGGACCCGCTGATGCACGTTGTGCTGTCGGGCGGGACCTACAACGACGCGGGGCTTCGGCTCATCGGCTACGACCGCGCGTGGCTGGACGCTCAGCTGGCGCGCCGCGGGTATGCGCGGGAGAGCCTGTTCTGCGTGACCGCCAATGAAAAGGGGCAGCTGCTCCTGATTCCGAACACCGATAAGAAGTCGAAAAAAACGGCGGGAGGCGGGGCATGAGGAGCTTTTGGATTGCGGTTGTCCTGCTGATTCTGCTGCTTGGCGGGATTGTTTGGAATTCCTTATATATAAATAATGTAGTTTCCGAAATGGAAGCGCGGCTGGATGCTTTGCCGGACCTCGGGGAAACGGGGTGCTCGGAGCAGACCGCCGAGATTGTGCGGGCTTGGGAAAAGGAAGTCGGATGGGTCAGCCTTTCGGTCAGCTTTCCTGTTTTTGACCGCGTTTCGGAGCAGGTGGCGCTCCTTCATGCGGCGGCGGTTTGCGGGGATCTTTACGGCTACCGCGCCGCGATTTCTCTGCTTTACGATGCGGTTGACGATATGCGCAGGCTGGAAACCTGGAAGGCGTTTGTCTGATTTATTAGAATAAGAACGGTTTTCATTCTTAATTTCATCAAATTATAGTGGCTTTTTCAGTAAATCAAATGGCTCCATTGTGTAAAGGGAGCCGATGCCGAAGGCGGCTGAGGGATTGTTCTCAACCCAAATTGGCAATCCATCTGTCTTTTTTTTTGCAAAAATGCCACCTCCCTTTACACAAGGGAGATGCAGGAACCGTTTCGCTTGTGCAATTTACTGCCGGAGTATTGGGAAGTATACTTTGGCAGCAGTCTGAGCCTGACACGGTCGTGTCAGGCTCTTTTTGGGTGTTTGATATCGTTATGGGGCAAGAAATTTCCTCCCACCTTACCTCCACTCCTGCGGAAAGAATCCGCGGGTATCCGCCCAGCGTCCGTCACGGTCCCGCAGGGAAACGCGGAGGTAGCGCGCGGCGGGGTCAATCGGAACTGTGACGGAGGTCAGCGCCTCCCCCTTCGGCGCATAGACTGCGGTCGGCTGTTTGCTCCCCGTATAGACAAAAATCGCCGAGACCTCGGAGCACTCCACCCGCAGGGTCTCCCCCTCCACGGCAAGGCGGTTGAAGCGCGGTCCCATGGACATATACATCTCCCCGCGCTCCATCGCATCCACGACCGCCGCGTAGGTCAATTCCTCGGAGCAAATCATTGTGAACGCGCCGAAGGAATCCGACAGCGGGTCATCAAGCGGGTATTTGTTGTGGTTATCGTCTCCCCCGTGGCAGTTGATATGCCACCCGCGGGACAGCATTCGGTCATACAGCGCCGCGGTATGCTCCAGCCCATTCGACAGGTAGGAGCTGTAATTGCAGATTTCCAGACTGAACAGCCCCTCATAGGAAAGAATCGTTGCCTCGTCCTCCATCGACCAATAGGGGTGGTTGTAAGCGACCAGATACCCGTTCTCCAGCGCCGTGCGGATGAAGGCATTCACGTAGTCGACCGTGTACTGCCGCGGTGCCTCCGAGCCGACCCCTACAATCTCCCGCGGGTTCCCGTTCTTCTCCCGATAGCGGCAATAATTGTTCCCGTTCGGGCAAATCAGCCGCGTGTTATACGGGTCGCGCGCGAAGAGGTTCAGGTGGACCTCGGGTTGATACGGGTCAAACATCCCCTTCGGGTTCGGTCGGATGTAGACCTCATAGCCCGTCAGCATCAGGAAATCCGCATCGGTCAAAGCCGCATGGCTTGCGGGGTATTCGTGGTCGGTCACGGCTAAAATCGAGTACCCCTGTGCGCGGTACAGCTCCTTCAGCTCCGCCACGGTCCTGTGCCCGTCCGATAGCGTGCTGTGGCAGTGCAGATTGGCTTTGTATTGCGGCTTGCTCCGCGAAATCAGCTCCATGTCTTGTCTCCTCTTTCTCACCGAAAATAATCGTATTCCGTGTTCTCGCGCGAGGTCTCGCGCTCCTCCACAATCAGCACCTTTGCGTCCTCCGACAAAAGCAGGGCGTGCCACACCCCTTGCCTGACGTTGTACAGCTTCCCCGCCTCCAACCGCAGCGGCTCCGCGCCCCGCCCCGCAACCAGCTCCGCCTCGCCCTCCAGCAGGACGAACACCTCGTCGGTCAGCAGATGCCGCTCAAAATAGCGGTAGGTCGCGCGGTCAAAATGCGGTCCGTAGTTCGCAACGGCAACCCGCCACGAGCCGAATTTCACAAGCGGCAGATATCCCGCGCCGCTGTGCTCCGACACCTCAATTCCGTTCATGCCCTTCCTCTTTTCCGTTTCTGCCATCTTTCCTATTATTATAGCATGGCGGCGGGGCATTGTAAAGGCACGATACAGAACAAAATCAGCACAAAATGAAACTCTTGACAGCACCGCCAATCTATGGTATAATGGTGTCGGATAGGAAGGGAGGCGCGATGCAATGTATCTGATGTCAATCCCCCGACTGGATGCGCTGGAGACGGCGGGTCAGTTCCAAGCCCAAACGGGCTGGACCCATAACGGGCGGCGGTTCAGAAGAAACCTCCTCGTTTACGTCATTGAGGGCGAGTGCAGCTTTCTCGCAGACGGCGAGACCTACCACCTTGAAAAGGAGCACTATATTCTCATTCCGCAAAACGTGTACTACAAGCCGCATACCGATACCTTTTGCCGCTACATCTACTACCACTTTGCGGCGGACTGCCTCGGGAAAACGACCGAAGCGACCATCCCGAGCGGGGTCACCCCCGATACCTGCTTTTTCCTGCCCCCGCACGGTCGCGTAACCCAGCGGGCGGGCTTTTATCTCGGCGCGGTCATCGAGGAGCTGAATGCCGCAGACCTCGGGCGGAAGCGGCGCATGGACCTCGCGTTTCTCAACGCGCTGAATTGCCTCTGCGCCGACCGCACAAATGCGGACGGTCACGGGCTGGCGGAGCAGGTCCGCAACGCCATTCTGGAGGACCTGACCGCCCCGCATTCGCTCACGGAGCTTTCCGCGCAGTTCAATTATACCGAACAGCATATCATCAACCGCTTCCGCCGCGAGTACGGCATCTCCCCCGCCGCCTTCATTCTGAAAAAACGGCTGGAGCTGAGCGTGACCTACCTCTCGGAAACCTCCCTGACCGTTGCGGAAATCGCCGCCCGTTGCGGCTTCAACGACCCCAACTACTACGCCCGCGCCTTCCGCAAAGCCTATGGAGCCTCCCCCCTGCAATACCGCCATCGGTTGGTGAACTGAATTCTTGCGGGAGCCGCAAAGGAATGCCGCAAGGGTCTTGCATTTTTGGGGGAAATCTGCTATAATAAAAGCGCAATCTAAAGAAAGGATTGAAAGAACAAGACATGAAAAGCATTTTGGTTGAAGGACACAGAGGGTACCGCGCGTGCTACCCCGAAAATACGCTCGTTTCCTTTGCGGCGGCGCTGGACCTCGGCGTGGACGCGATTGAATTCGACATCTGGCTCACAAGCGACAAGGTCCCCGTTCTGTCCCATGACGGGATTCCGACGCGCACCTGCGGCGAGACCGCGACCCGCCACCTGCGGGACATGACCTTTGCGGAGGTCCGCGCGCTGGACCCGATTTGCCGCGACAAGTTCGGCGACAAATTTGCAAATCAGGACATCCGCATCCCCACGCTGGAGGAATTGCTCCGCCTTTGCGCCGAAAAGCGCCCCGACATCATCCTCGGCGTGGAGATTAAGGAGTACACCGAGGAAACCGTCGACCTCACCGTCGCGCTCCTCAAGCAGTACAACCTGTTTGACCGCTGCTACTTCTACGCCTTCAATGCGCGCATCATCAAGTACATCAAGTGCCACTACCACGGGCGGACCATGGGCTACCCCGACTTCCAGATGCAGGAATTCGAGCCCGATTCCTACTCCTACTACGATGAGCTCGGTCTCTCCATGAAGCTCGTCCGCTCCGAGCTCCTCCCCTTCTATCAAGCCAAAGGCTTCCCCATGCACTTCTACTGCGCCGACACCGAGGAGGATGTCCGCTTCTGCATCGACCACGGCGCGTCCCTCATCACCGCCAACGACCCCGTTCCGCTTCTGAAGGTTTTGGGACGCGCCAAAGGGGACGAATAAAATTCACGGAGAGTTCCTCCTAAAAGCGGTTGTAAAAAGCCTCCCCCCAAAAAGGGAGCAAAGCAAAAAACGGAACGACACATGGGTCGTTCCCTACAGGTTCGCCGAAAAAGGGATTTCCCCTCTGCAAAACCTTTTTCGTAGGGAACGACCCGTGTGTCGTTCCGCGCATCCCCACGCAAAAACAACCACCCACCAATCGTGCGCGATAGCCGCACTCTGCAAAAAGTCCGCACCTCCCAATCCGACAAAAAACTTCCCCACAGGACCCCGCCACCACAAAAAGCGAATCAAATTTCGCTCGTGAAATGGCGGGGTCTTGCGGGGAAGTTCGGGGAGGATGA
>DJSQ01000086.1:0-2293 GCA_002438075.1 Clostridiales bacterium UBA6330 | reverse complement strand
CCAAGGTCTTCCCCTCACTCCTCACTGAATATCACCGTAAGATCCGGATGCAGCTGAAGGATCGAGGCGGGGAGAGCGGGCGTGATCGGTCCGTTGAAGGCGCGGAGAAGAACGTCCTTCTTCGCAGGACCGTTCGCAATCAGAAGAATCTTGCGCGCCTGCATAATCGAAACCATGCCCATGCTGATTGCCTGCTTCGGTACCTCCGCTTCGCTCGTGAAAAAGCGCGCGTTCGCGTGAATCGTCGACGCGTGTAGGTCCGCAACGTGCGTCGCCGTGATGAAGCAGTCGGCAGGCTCGTTGAACCCGATGTGCCCGTCCAAGCCAATGCCCAGAAGCTGAAGGTCAATCCCGCCTAACCGCTTGATGCGCGCATCGTACTCCACACATTCCGCCGCAGGGTCCACTGCCGTCCCACACGGAACAAAGGTCCGCGAAGGGTCAATGTTGATGTGGTTGAAGAAGTTCTCCTGCATGAAATAGCGGTAGCTCTGCGGGTGGTCACCCGACAACCCCACATATTCGTCCAGATTGACCGAGGTCACCTGCGAGAAATCAATGTCCCCCTTGTTGTACCAGTCAATCAGCTGACGGTAAACGCCAACGGGCGATGACCCCGTCGCAAGCCCCAGCACGCAGTCGGGCTTCATGATGACCTGCGCGGAAATGATGTTCGCCGCCTGACGGCTCAGCTTTTCATAAGTCGGTACCGTAATGAATTTCATATTTTTCTCCTCTTTTCAAGTGTAGATTACAATTTTACAGATGTAGAAAACCGCGCATCGTGTCAATCAGGGACCTTGCCCCCGCCGTGTCGCAGTCCTCGGCAAAAATCCGCAGCAGCGGCTCCGTGCCCGAGAAACGACAAATCAGGAACGCGCCGTCCGTGAAGTTGATGCGACAGCCGTCCGTGTAGTCGACATCCGCCACCGCGCGCCCGAAATCGGGCAGCCGCCGCTCCTCCATCAGCACGTGCCGTACCGCCGCCTTGTCCTCGGGACGGAAGGACAGATTGTCCTCCTCCATCGTGTGCGGTCCGTACTTCGCGGTCAGCTCATCCCACAGCTCGCTCGGCGACTTGTCCATCGCGGAAATCATCTCCACAAACAGCGATGCCGCGTAGACCGAATCCTTGCCGTGAATGTGCCCCCGAACCGTCAGACCGCCCGAGGATTCCCCACCCAGCACCGCGTCGGTCTCGTCAATCTTCGCCGAAATGTACTTGAAGCCCACGGGGACCTCGTAGCAAGCCTCGCCGAAGGACTCCGCAACGCGGTCCAGCATATGCGTGGTCGCGTTGTTGCGCACCACGGGACCCCGCCAGCCGCGGTACTCGTGCAGGTAGTAGTACAGCATCACCAGAATGCGGTTTGCGTCCACATACGCCCCGCTTCGGTCGATGACACCGAGACGGTCGCCGTCACCGTCAAAGGCAAGCCCCAAATCGTAGCCGCCCGCGCGCACCTCATCGGCAAGCCCGCGCAGCTGTCGCTTCCCCGGGGCGGGCAGCTCCCCGCCGAAGTACGCATCCTTGTTGTAGTGAATCGTGTCCACCGTGCAACGCGCGGTGTTCAGTACCACCGTCAGCGGATAGGTCCCCGAACCGTGCATCGGGTCAAACAGAATCCGCAGACCGCGCCGACGGATGACCGCAAGGTCCAGCCGCGAGAGAATGGAATCCAGAAACGCGTTGAACGGCGTGTGGACCTCCTCGGCAAGCCCGCCCGCGACCGCCTCGTCAAACGGGAGCACGGGAATGTCCCCCACCCCGTCAATCAGCTGCTCCAGCCGCGCAGTGCACTCCACCGATGCGTCCCGTCCCTCTTCGGTAATCAGCTTGATGCCGTTGTAGGTCGCGGGGTTGTGGCTGGCGGTGACCTCAATACCGTAGTGCAGTCCGCGGTTCATCACCTCGAACATGACCAGCGGGGTCGGCGTGCTTCTGCCGACGTAAAGGACCCGCAGTCCGTTCGCGCAAAGGACCTCCGCAATCCACCGCGCCGAGGTGTCGGAGAGGAACCGACGGTCGTATCCGATGTAAATCGGCTTGTCGGTCTTTCCCTCCTCCCGCGCCAGCAGGCAGATGCCCTGCGCCACCTTCTGAATGTTGCTCTTGATAAAATCGTCTCCGATGACGGCTCTCCAGCCGCCTGTTCCAAAACGTATCATAGGTTCTCCTGTTTCTATTTGTAATACTTTGAAAGAACACCTGTTGGTGAAAAAGTTCCCGTAAACCTCAAAAATGCTTTCACCCGTTGGGGGATGTAGGTGTTCGCCCTTGCACGAGTGCCGA
>DJSQ01000193.1 GCA_002438075.1 Clostridiales bacterium UBA6330 | reverse complement strand
TGGCGGTTTTACTGGAAAACCTGTTTTTGGCACCGTCCTTTTGTGTCGGTCTCGGATTGCTCCCGTTCCTTTTGGTGCGTCGGTATATCCGGATTGCCGACCGCCGCATGGAGCAGGAGCTGGAGACGACCCTGTCGGTCATCACGTCCACCTATCTGCGAACCGACGATCTGGTCGGGGCGGTTGAAGAAAATCTGAACTATCTGAAATCCCCGCTGCGGGAGCTGTTCGTCTCCTTTTGCGGGGATGTACGGGCGGTATCCGCAAGTGTTCCCGCCTGTCTGGAACGGCTGAAGCACCGAACGGATTCGGCGGTCTTCCGCGAGTGGATTGACGTTTTAATCGACTGTCAGCGGGACCGAACCCTGAAGGATACCCTGATGCCGATTGTTCTGCGACTGACCGATGTCCGGATCATCCGCGGAGAGGTGCGAACCGTGATGGCGGGGGCGAGAGGCGAATATTTTGCCATGGTCGGAATGGTGCTTGCCAATCTGCCGCTTTTGTGGCTGCTCAATCGGGATTGGTATGCGGCGTTGGTGAACACGGTGCAAGGAAAACTGGTGCTCGGCATTTGCGGCGCGGTCATTCTCATTACCGGTATGTTGATGGACCGGTACATAACGCCGCTGCGGATTGGGAGGTGACGGGATGAATCGGTTGCTTGGATTGCTGTTTCTGGTGCTTGCGGGAACGCTGCTGTTCTGCTTCCGTCCGCTGTGCCGATTGCTCGGAATCCCGAATGCGGCGACTGTACGTGCGGTTCGGAGGATTCGGAAACGGTTAGAGCCGCAGAAAAGGATGCTGTCAGGACTTCGAAATCGGTTGACAGAATTCCTTGCCGGACAGAGCCGTCTGAATCGGTATCGGCGGGAGGAACTGCTTGCCGATTTGCGGACAGCGGGGCAGAGGGAAACACCGGAGGCATATCTTGCCGGTTGCGTGTTGGATACCGCGCGGTTTCTGCCACTTGTGCCGCTTGGCTTTTGGCTGTCACCGGTGCTTGGCGGGTTGCTGACTGTTGGCATTCTTCTGCTATTTGCCTTGCGCTTGCGCCGCCTGCCGGAGGCGGTTGGGCAGAAGCGGCGGGAAATTGAGGCGGAGCTGCCGCGACTGGTTGGAACCGTCCGAAAGGTTACCGCACATTCCAGAGATGTGTTGGCAATTCTTGACGAATACCGCCTGTGCGCAGGACCGGCTCTGCGGCGGGAGTTGGATATTACGGTTGCGGATATGCGGAGCGGCAACTATGAAATGGCGCTGACGCGGATGGAAACGCGCGTATCCTCGCCGATGCTTGGTGATGTGGTGCGCGGACTAATCAGCCTGATTCGCGGGGACCGGAACGACGTGTATTGGGAAACGCTCGGAATCCGATTCCGCGAGGCACAACGGCAGAGCCTGAGAGGGGAAGCGCTGAAGGCGCCGAAGCGGGTGCATCGCCTGTCCGCAGTGCTGATGCTGTGCTTCCTCCTGATCTACCTTGTGGTATTCGCAACGGTCATCAGCGGAAGCCTCGGCTCCATGCTCGGAATGTGAGGTGTCGGATGCTGAGAACACGAAAAGGGGAAGGGTACATCGACACCGTGGTGCTTGTCCTGATCTTTACCATGCTGGTCGTGGTGCTGCTGCAGCTGTTTTCCGCCGTTTTCCTGTCGCAGAAGCTGCACGCGGTCGCGGAGGAAACCGCGCGGTATGCGGCGGCTTGCGGGGAGATCGGGGATGATGTCACGATCTACTTTGAAACGGTTTGCGCACGTTACGGGCTTGCGGCGGAGCTTTCCTTTGCGGGGAGCGTCTGTCTGGCGGGGAGTGAGAAGGTTCAGCTTGGAGATGTCATCTGCGTGACCGTGACGGCAAAGCCGAAGCAGGAAAACGGTTGGATGGCACTTCCCGCATCGATGCAGGCAACCTACCGCGCGCGGTCCGTTCGGTATTGGAAAGCGGGGGATCTGCCGTGAGAGAAAGAGCAAGAGCACTTGCAGACCGGTCCGGCGAGGGAACCGTGTTTGCCTGCGTTTTGGTGATGCTGGCAATGCTCCTGCTGACCGTGGCGTTTCTGTTCTGCGGGGTGCTCGGAACGGTAAACGGTGCCAAAAGCCGGATGCAGGAGGCATTGGACGCGGCGCTCGGAAATGCCCTGTCTGAACAATACGACACGGTGCGGGACGGCAATCTGCCAACAGTCACGGTAGGTCTTGCAGAGGTGAACGGGGAGCTTGCCCTGTCGCTGGCGATTGCGCCGGAGGACGGTAGCTTTACCAAGCGGCGCGGGGACGATATTCTTTGGAGTCTGCGCCTGACTGACGTGACCGAGACCCGTTCGGACGATCTGCTGACGGTTGCGGTACAGGGCGAGCTTCGGGTTCCCGTGGTCTTCGGAGGCGAAACGGTCGGAACGGTTACGGTCCCGATTCGGGTGGAAGCCGGAATCGGGAGCAAATATGAAAGGATAGAAGAATGAAATGAAACGAAAAAGATGGATTGCCGCAGTGTTGCTTGCGGGATTGCTGGCGGCAGGAATCGCGGTTCGGTTTGCACGGTGCTCCGAGCGGGGTGAGAATCCCTCGCAGGATGTTCAAACGACAGAGTCATCGGACTCCGGAATCAATGAACCGGAAACCAAGCCGGATTCGCAGGAGTCCGATACAACGGAACGCGGAACGGACACGGCGGCAGAGCATCCGGAGCAGAACGGCGAACGGTTTGCCGATGTCGCGGGAACGAATGAGAATCCGAAAGCGGGGAACGCGGAGATGAAAATGGGAACAAAAATAGA
>DJSQ01000170.1 GCA_002438075.1 Clostridiales bacterium UBA6330 | reverse complement strand
GCAGAGCCCCAAGGTCTTAGCCTCAAGGTCTTACCCCTCCCCCTTGTCAAACCGCTCCCCCGTCCGTGCGGGAACGTCCGCACCGTTGCTCATCTCGACTACGCGGCGGCAGAGAGCGGCGGTTGCCTCGGCGGGAACCGCAAAACGTAGCGTCACCTCGGCGGCAAAATCGGTGCTGTCCGTCTTGGCGCCAAACTTCGGCAGCTCCGCGAGGTAGCGCTGATAGTTGGCGTAGGAGCAGATCAAACAAAGCTCGTCAAACCGCGTGTAGGTCACAATCCCTGCCGCCTCAACCGCCATCCGCGCCGCAGTCGAGTAAGCCCGTACCAAACCGCCCGCACCAAGCAGTATGCCGCCGAAATACCGCGTGGTCACAATCACCGCATTGCTCACACCGGACTTCCGCAGAACGTCAAGCGTCGGTACCCCCGCACTTCCCTGCGGCTCGCCGTCATCCGAACAGCGGACAATGATGTCCCCCGCCATCCGATAGCCCCATACGTTGTGCCGCGCATCGGCAAACTCGGCTTTCTTCCGCTTGATATAGTCCTGCGCCTCCGCCTCACCCGAAACGGGGCAAACGTGCGCAATAAAAACCGACTTCTTCTCCTCAAATTCCGCCTCGGCTTCCCGACCGAGCGTTGTCAGCGCGTCATTCATCGGCTTCCACCCACGACGGGTCGTATTTGCGGTACATCCCGCGCGTTTTCGCGTCCACAACGGCAGTTACCGTCATCGCCTCGTCCCCGTAGTCGACATTCTCCACCACCGCCTGCGCGTAAAGACGGCTCAATACCCCCGCGTCCGCGTTCGGAATCACAAAGACCACCCGCTTCTTGCCCTCGTGAATCAGGTCCTGCAATTCGCCCAGCATCAGGTCAATCCCCTGCCCCGTTGCGGCGGAAATGCAGACCGTGCGGCGGTTTTCCGCGTAGGTCCCAATCGCGCGGAAGCTCTCGGCGGCGCCCTTGTCGCACTTGTTGAACACGTAAAGCGTCGGCTTGCCCGATGCGCCCAACTCTTCAAGAAGCGCCTCGGTCGTCTCCAACTGCGCGCGGTATTCGGGGTCGGACGCGTCCACAACCACCGCCAGAACGTCTGCCGAAACCGCCTCGTCCAAAGTCGAGCGGAAGGCGTGCACCAGATGGTGCGGCAGCTTGCGGATAAAACCGACCGTATCGGTCAGAAGCACATCGGTCCCATCGGGCAGCTCCAGCTTGCGCGTGGTCGGGTCCAGCGTGGCAAACAGCTTGTCCTCGGCAAGAATGCCCGCATCGGTCAGACGGTTGAGCAGGGTCGACTTGCCCGCGTTGGTGTAGCCGACAATCGCCACCTTCGGCAGACCGCTCCGATCGCGCGCCGCACGGATGGTCCGCCGACTGCGCTCCAGCGCCTCCAGCTCGGCTTCCAGTGCGGCAATTCTGCGCTTCATGTGGCGGCGGTCGGACTCCAGCTTGGATTCGCCCGGTCCGCGCGTGCCGATGCCGCCGCCCAAACGCGACAGCTCCGTGCCCTTACCAATCAGCCGCGGCGCGGTGTACTTCAGCTGTGCCAGCTCCACCTGCAATTTTCCCTCGCCCGTCACGGCGTGGAGCGCGAAAATGTCCAGAATCAGCATGGAGCGGTCAATCACCCGTACCTCGTCACCGATTCCGTCCTCCAGATTTTTAATCTGCGCGGGCGAGAGCTCGGTGTCGAATACAACCAAATCAACGCCGCAACGCGCGCAGAGGTCGCGGAGCTCCGCCACCTTGCCGCTTCCCACGCAGGTGCGCGGGTCGGGGTGGTCCTTGTTCTGCACCACCTTTGCAAAACAGCTTCCGCCCGCCGTTTCCAGCAGGCGCTCCAGCTCGTCAAGGCTTTTCTCGGTCTCCTCTATATTCCCCTCGGGCAGGCAGAGACCCACCAGAATTGCCTGTGTAACCGTAATATGATTTTGTTCTGTCATGAAGCTACCTCCTTTGATAGAGAAAGGGCAAGCCGTTTTTGCAGCTTGCCCGAACAATCACTTCCGGAAGGAAGCGATTCTCTTCTTGAACTTATCCACACGACCGCCCGCATCAACGAATTTCTGCTTTCCGGTGAAAAAGGGGTGGCACTTGGAGCAGATATCAACTCTGATTTCTCCGCCCTTGGTGGATCTGGTCTCAACGACCTCGCCGCAAGCGCACCGAATGGTGCATTTTTCGTAGTTGGGATGGATTCCGTTTTTCATGACAGTTTACCTCTTTCGTTTGATTTGATGTTCTTTGACATCATTCCGCAAGAACAAGCCGCCGTCGGCGGCATACAACAGATATTATAGCATACTTTTTCACGGATTGCAAGGGGTTTTCGCAATTTTTCCGCGAATTTCCGCGATTTTTTATCGGGAAATCAGCTGTTGCGGGAGCATTTTTCCGCATCGATTGCCAGAACCACCATCAGGGCGCACAGCGCGTGGTTCGGGTCGGCAACGTCGATTACATAGGTATCGGACCAGCGAAAAAGCTGTTTGGATATCGTAGCCCCCCGCGCGCCGCGCGCAGAACGGATGTCATAGTCCCATTCAAACCAATCGCCCTCCACCAGCCAGCCGTTGCAATCCAAATCAAAAACGGGGTGGAAGAAGGAAAACCGCTTGCGGACACAGCCCATGTAGCGATCCCCGAGGTACATCTCGAATTTGGGCAGGAAGGTCAGGACCCGCTCCCGCACCGTGCCGACCTCATAGCCGCGCGCATCGTAGATTTTCAAAAGATGCCCCCACGACAGTTGCCCGCGGACCGTGTAGACCGTGTTCCCCCACTCGTCGTAAATATCGTAGCTGTCAAACCACGAAAAAATGCGCTGACGAAATAACAGCTTCATGTGCTCGCCTCCTCAAAATGCAGTCTTATATACATTATATCATGGAACAGCCGAAAATGCAAGCGGGAACAGCCCCGAAAATGCAAAAAGAAAAATAAATCATAAAAAATCGAAAAATGCTATTGACAACGGAGAAAAAATATGGTATACTGAATTTGCCAAACAATCAAATATCGTCTCAATTGGTGCGCCATACCCTCCCCGGTATGTTTTTTTGTCATACATTGCGTATCATTTGATGGTCATATTCACAATATTGGAATTGGTAAAAACACAGATTCCAATAGATATAATTGTGGATGTGATAAAATCAAACGTGCACCTACGACTATATTTTGATTGTTTGGCGACAACCGGAGTTTGTGTTTTTCGTGCGCGGGCTTCGGTCGGCGCACTTTTTATAAAGACAAAAAGTCCCCTTTTCGGTATTCCGACGAGGGGACTTTCGATATAAAAAATAAATCCCAAAAAATAGAAAAATTCTATTGACAAATGCAACCGATTATGGTATACTGAAAGCGCCAAACAGTAAGAATCAGTTTTTCAACGGGCATACTACACCTCCCCGGTTTTATTGTTATACCCAAAATTGTTTTCTCCCTATTTATCTCACTAATGTTTTGTATTTGTCCCCAAAGAATTTGGCAAAAGCACAAATTCCGGACATGGGGATAATTTAGGATAGCATGATTGTGGCATAGTGGGACAGAACGATTGTGGCATAACAATAGTATTCCTAAAACTGTACTCTTATTGTTTGGCGACAACCGGAGCTTGTGTTTTTCGTGCGCGAGCTTCGGCTGGCGCACTTTTCATTTTTAGGAGGTAAAAAATTATGAAAACACGAAATTCGGCATCCCTCGCATCCCTCAAAAGACTTGGCACTTCCCTGTTGACCCTGTTGCTGGCGGTCATTCTGATGCTCGGTGCATTGACCTCCTGCGACCAAACAGACCTTGTTGGCGAAAAAGGCGAACAGGGTGAGGTCGGAGAAAAGGGCGAAAAAGGTGACAAAGGTGACAAGGGTGACACCGGCGAGAAGGGCGACAAAGGTGACACCGGCGAGAAGGGCGAAAAGGGTGACAAAGGTGACACCGGCGAGAAGGGCGAAAAGGGTGACAAAGGTGACATTGGCGAGAAGGGCGACAAAGGTGACACCGGCGAAAAGGGCGAAAAGGGTGACAAAGGTGACATCGGCGAAAAAGGCGATAAGGGTGACACCGGCGAAAAAGGAGAAAAAGGAGACGTTGGCGAAAAGGGTGAAAAAGGCGATGTAGGCGAAAAAGGCGATACGGGTGAGAAAGGCGATGTAGGCGATAAAGGTGAGAAAGGCGACACCGGCGAGAAAGGCGAAAAGGGCGATAAAGGTGACATCGGCGATAAAGGTGATGCCGGAAAAGACGGGCGCGGAATCCTGAAAATGGAGATCGTGGACGGCTGGCTGATGGTGACTTACACGGATGACCCTGATAATCCCGTAAAGATTGGGAGAGTTGGCAGCGGTGCAATCTATGAAGGCACAGAGGGGCTGGAATTTTATCCCCTGCCAAATGGGACCTACGGGGTCATGGGGACAAGAACAAAATATCTGGATAAAATCATCATTCCTTCAACCTGCAATGGAAAGGCAGTAACTGCCATTCTCTCGGAGGCATTCAGAGACCACAAGGCATTGGTTGAGGTTATCATTCCCGACAGCATCACAAGCATTGGTGACAATGCGTTTAACGGCTGCAACAAGCTGGAAAAAGCAAATCTGCCGGAAGGTATCATTTCCATTGGCGGCTTTGCCTTTGGGAATTGCGAAAAGCTGACGGGAATCAAGCTGCCGAAAAGCGTCCAAGCACTCGGTTACGCCGCATTTGCGGGGTGCGAGCTGCTTACCGAAACAATCAACCATGTATGTTACTTCGACGGTTGGGTCCTTTACACGGAGTCAGATGCCAACGTTAAAGAAGTGGCTCTACGGGATGACACAATCGGTATTGCGGCAGAAGGACTTTCCCATAACGGACTACGCAAGGTAATCATTCCAAGCAGTGTGAAACACCTCGGCTACGGAATGTTTCGTAAATGCAGTAAAATTATGTCAGTTTACTACACCGGAACCGCCGCACAGTGGGAAGCGCTTGCCAAAGCCTGCCCCGAATGGAATCTTGATTGGTCCGGCTCTGTAACCTGCGATTATGACCCCGCAACGGCGGAGGAGGAAGAGGAGAAATTCGATTTTAACGGCAAGAAAGTCAAAATGCTGATTCCCAATAACGAAAGACAATATTTTATATGGAACGACAACGATTTCTCCACCGTGATAGACCAAGCTACTTATGTGCGCAATACGGCAATGGAGAAAAAGCTAAACATTATCTTCACCACTTCTTTCGTGGAGCGGGATAATCTTGCTGCGACGATTCGTCAATCTTTTATGTCGGATGAGATGTTCGATTTATTTGTGCTGGATTCCACTCAAGCCATTTTAGCCACTGATGGATACTTTTATAACCTTGCACGTGAAGCAGAGAACAATCATGTCAATCTTTCCAGCCCATGGTACAATCAGATCTTCAACGAGGAAGCTATGGTTAGAGGATTTCTTCCTTTTGTTACAGGAGATATGACTCCCTCCACATGGGATAACACCACGGTTTTATTCTGCAAAACCTCCGCATTCGATGCTTCCCTTTTGGAAAACAATGAATGGACCTATGAAAAGCTAAAAGAATATATCATGAATTGGGACAATTCGGAAACCTCCGGACTGACTTTCACGGTACCATCTCATGCGGTATCCATGCTGTATGGTCTCGACTTCCATATAACCGGACGGGATGATGGAGATATCATACAAATTCTTTCTAACGAAAAAACAGTCACTAAGGCAGATGACCTTTCAAGCTTCTTGAGAAAACAAGCAACAATATCATCGGACCCTTCTGATGCAATACAAGCATTTATAGACGGAAAAACCATGTTCCTGTGCGCACCACTTAAAACTGCAACCGAACTGAAGCAGCGTGCACCGTTTGAATACAGCATTCTTCCGCTTCCGAAACAAAACAACGAACAGGCAAGCTACATTTCAACATCCACCAATCTATCCATAATTGCAGTCGGACGGGCAAGCGATATTTCGGCGGCAACCGCAACGTTGGAAACGCTTGGTCTGTACTCCACGCAGGAAATCCGCCCCGTCTATGTGGAAACGATTCTCTCAGCAAAAGACTCCACGAACCCAGAGAAAGTCGAAACGGTAAACCTGATTCTCGATAATGTCCACCCGAGCTTTGAGTACATTTGGGATAATATTGGAATTACCAGCAAGTTGTACGAATACTTTAGAGCCAATAAAGGAGGGAGTTTTGCGACGGTAATAGCTGCAAATCGAGATTCATGGAATAACAATATCCAAAGTTTACAAGAAAAAATGCTTTATGCGTTTAATCAAAATCAATAAAGGTCCGAAAACGCCCGCCCAAACCGAACGGTTTGGGCGGGCTTTCTTTATTCCACATCCCGCCGCCCTTGCAGGGCGCGGTAGAGGGTGACTTCATCGGCATATTCGAGGTCTCCGCCAACGGGGACACCGTAGGCAAGTCTTGTCACGCGCACGCCGAGCGGCTTCAGCAGGCGCGAAAGATACATTGCGGTCGCCTCCCCTTCCACGTTCGGGTCGGTTGCCACAATGACCTCCTCCACGTCGCCTTTTCCGACGCGCTCCAACAGCTCCTTGATTTTCAGCTTATCGGGCGTGACTCCGTTCATCGGGGAAATCAGTCCGTGCAGGACGTGATACACGCCGCGATATTCGCGCACCCGCTCCATCGCCAGCACCGCGCGCACGTCGGTCACCACGCAGACCGTGGAGCGGTCGCGGTTTTCGTCGGCGCAAATCGGGCAGACCTCGCGGTCGGTCAGGTTCTGGCAAATCGGGCAGAGGTGGATTTTCCGTTTGGCATCGAGAATCGCGGCGGCGAAGGCTTCCGCATCGGTATCGGTCCAATCCAGCACCGAAAACGCCATGCGCATGGCGCTCTTTCTGCCAACCCCGTTCAGTCTGCCGAACTGCTCCGCCAGATTCTGGAGGGATTCAATGTATTCCGCCATGTCCTCACATCAGCCCCGGGATATTCGGCAGGTTGACCTGTCCCGTGATGCGGTTCAGCTCATCGGCGTTGGTGGTATCCACGCGCTTGATTGCCTCGTTGACCGCCGCGACCAGAATGTCCGACAGCGTTTCGATGTCATCGGGGTCGACAATCTCGGGCTTGAGGTCGATTGCAAGAATCTCCCGCTTGCCGTTGATTTTCACGTTGACCACGCCGCCGCCCGCGGAAATATCATATTCCCGTGCGTCCAGCTCCTCCTGCTTCTGCGCGACCTCCTCCTGCGCCTTCTGCACCTGACGCATCAGCGCCTGCATATTCTGCGGTCCCCCGCCCAGTCCCTTCGGAATGTTTGCTCTCATAGTAAATTCTCCTTTTTTATATCATCCGTTTTTTCGTTTTATTCGTCCGCCGCCGCGATGATTTCATCCAGCACCGAGGCTTGCGTTTTACCCTTGACCTCCAGCAAAAGTTGGCTGTCGGGGACGTCCTTGCCCGCCGTGGCAATCAGCGCCGCGCGCAGCTTTTCCCGTCCGCCGCCCTTTTCGGTCATGCTCTTTGCAAAATCCGAGGGGAACCGCACGATAAAATCACCCCCATCGGTGGTATATGCCTCCGCATTCCGACAGAAGGATGACAGCATCGGGTCGCTCTGCCCCACGCGTTCAATCAGCTCCCGCCATGCGCGGAAGGGCTTGAGAACCCGTTTTCCGTCACCTTCGGTCCCCGTTTGCGCGGGTGCCGCCTTTGGTGCGGGCTTTTGCGGGGTAACGGTCTCGGGTGCCTGCTTCGGTGCGGGCTTTTGTGCCGCCTCCGCCACGGGTGACGGTGCCGCAACACCGCCGAGCGCCACGCGGTCCTCCAGCTTTGCAATGCGGGAGAGAAGCGCCTCGTTTGAGGTGTCCATCGCCTCATCGCACATTCTCGTCAGCGTCAGCTCCGCGACAATCCGCTTGACCGCGTTCGCCTTCTGCATGGCAAACAGCGCGTCCTCCAGCAGCTTGCAGTGGTAAAGCAGGGTTTCGCGGGTAAATTTTCCCGCCGCCGCGCGCAATTGCTCCTCCTCGCTGTCGGTCAGGTCGAGGTACGCCCCCGCCCGCGCGGTTGCTTTGACCACCAGCATATCCCGCCACAGCGAAATCAGGTCCTGCCAGAACACAATCAGGTCCTTTGACGAGCGGACCACCTCGTCCACCTGCGCAAACAGGCTGTCATAGTCGCGCTCCGCGATTGCCTGTGCGGTGCGGAGCATTGCGTCCCGCCCCGTCATGCCGACTGCATCGGTCACGACCTGCGGCGTGATTTTGCAATGATAGCCCGCGCAAAGCTCCAGCAGGCTGATGGCATCGCGCATTCCGCCCTGTGCCAGCTTTGCCAGCATCCGTGCGGCTTCCGACTCCAGCTCGATGTTCTCCCGCTCCGCGATATAGGTCAGCCGACCCGTCAGCGCGTCCAGCGAAATCCGCCGGAAATCGAACCGCTGACAGCGGGAAATGATGGTTGCGGGCAGCTTTTGCAGCTCGGTGGTTGCCAGAATGAACACAACGTGCTCGGGCGGCTCCTCCAGCGTTTTCAGCAGCGCGTTGAAGGCGCTGACCGACAGCATATGCACCTCGTCGATGATATACACACGGTAGCGGAGCGATGACGGCGCATAGACCACCTCATCGCGGATGTCGCGGATGTTGTCCACGCCGTTGTTGGATGCCGCGTCCATTTCCAACACATCGGTCGCACTGCCGTCCTCAATCGCGCGGCAGGCGGCGCATTCCCCGCACGGACTGCCGTTTACGGGATGCTCGCAGTTGACCGCCTTTGCAAGAATTTTCGCGCAGGTCGTTTTTCCGGTTCCGCGCGAGCCGCAGAACAGATAGGCATGGCTAAAAGCCCGATGCTCCGTTTCGTATTTCAGAACCGATGTCACCTGCTCCTGACCGCAGACATCGTCAAAGGTTTTCGGTCGCCACTTCCGGTAAAGCGCTTGGTGCATTCCGTCACTCCTTCCGCAACAAAAAAACGCCGCGATGCAAAATTCCCTTGGGAATCGGCACGCGGTCGGCAAATTCTGCAACAAAATGACGGCACCGGACTGCAAAACAAGACCATACACCTCAAAATCGAAAGTCACCTCCGCGCGAGCTTCGCCGCCTCTGCTCAAAACAGGCACCCTCGCGGCACATCGGGCTGACTGCTTAATGCTGCTTGGTTCCCCACCTGACATGATTCACAGCTTCCGATTGCGCAAGACCCATTTCTCAACACAGCGACAGCGCTTCATTCGCCAAGGATCGTTCCTCAAAAGAGGGATCCACCCCTGCTACAGCGGATTTCAGGTTCAGGGCTCCGCTACTCCCCCGGCTGGTATGGCCTCGTTTTACAGTCTGATACCGTACATTCCTATTATACCAGATTTTTTCCCGTTTTGCAAGAGGTTTTCAAAAAAAAGTCCCGCAATCCACATATTTTCGCAGGCAGGTCGGAAAATATACCTTTCCCGACCTGCCTGCGACTTGTTCCGGACTTGTTCCGTGACTTGTTCCGTGACTTGTGCCGGACTTGTTCCGTGACTTGTTCCGCGCGATCATTCCTCCCGATACCGCATCAGTGCGGAGAGCATTTGCGCCGCCTGTGCGCGGGTTACGGTGTCGGTGGGGGTGATGCGGTCACCCGTGGGGGTCAGGATGCCGACCGCGCTGAGCGAATAGATGGCATCCGCCGCCCAGACGGGAATCTCGCTCTTATCCGCAAAGGTTGGAATTACCGCCGCCTTGCCGGGGGCGGTGATGCGGTCGAGAATGACCGCCGCCTGTGCGCGGGTCAGGGCATCGTTCGGCAGGAAGCACAGCTGTCCGTCCTTCTGACTGCCCGTGATATAGCCGAGCCGATACGCCGCCGCAATGTAGCCCTTCATGCTCGCGGGAATGTCCGCGTCATCCGCGAACACGGTCTTTTCGCATTCGGGAACACCCGTAATTCCTGCGGCATTCATTGCCATGACCAGAAACTCCGCGCGGTTGACCGTGCGCTCGGGATAGAAGTAGTAATGATCCCCCACCTGCGAGCCGCTCATGATTGCCTTTTCGGTCACGGACAGCGCCGCGCCCTCGTCTCGGGAGCCCTTCATATCCGCATAGGTGACCGAGGTTCCGAGGCGGTCGACCGTCAGCGAAACCTTAGCGGAGGTGCTGTAATTGCCGAAGCGATCCCGCGCGACATAGGAGAATGCGTCTGTGCCCACGTAGTCCGCAAACGGGCGGTAGACGTAGGTTCCCTCCTTCGCGTCGGTCAGCTCCAGCGAGCCGTTCTGCGGGTAGGAGACCACCTCAAAGCGGATATCGTCACCGTCGGGGTCGTTGGCGCTGAGCGTTCCGTAAGCCGCCAAGCCCTTGTAGGTTTTGACCTTCAGGGAAAGCACGGGTGCCATAGCAACCGTGGGCGCGCTGTTCTTCTCCTCCGCCATCAGGAGCGAGCAGGTCAGCCCGCATTCCGCGCCGTTGACCGTAAAGCGGAACGAGGAGGTCACAAGGTCCTCCCGTGCGGGATGGAAGCAGAGCTGATCCAAATGTGCCCCCGAGATTGTCTGTCCCACCGCCACGCGGGAGGAGCCGAGCAGCAGCTCGCCGTCGGTCACGGGCGGGAGTGTGAGGACCGTCAGATAGCGGACCTCGGAGAGATTCATGCCGCGCTCCACTGCGTCCTTTGTAAAGACCAAATCATTTCCTTTCATGGTATACAGCGCCAAGTCCGTGCGCGCGCTGAGCACCTCCGTGCCGTGCGAAAAGACCTTTGCGTCCTTCGCCCCCGTTTCCTCCGCGCAAATCGGCAGTGCCGCAATTGCACCGATCAGCATTGCCGCACAGAGCAGTCCCGCAAGCCGTTTCCGAATTCCCGATTTCATGTTCTTTACCGCCTTTCCGTCATTCGATGTTCCATTGTATGCGGGCGGAAAGGAAAACAGAACCGCGAGGGCGGTCCTGTTTCCAATCGATTTTTTGAAATAAAATCAGTTCTTATTCTACATTTTCAATCGTTTTCCGATGTTTTCGGCTGTTTTTCGGCACAATCCGCTATCTTCGGATGTCAAAAATACGGAAATCTCCGTTTTCGTCCTTCGTCAGCGTCAGGTATTCGGGGCGCATGGCATCGCTTCCGACATCGCGGCGGTAGGTGCCGTTGTTCCGTTGAATTCTGTATTCCAGCCGATAGGTCACGCGCAAATCTCCGCTCTCCTCCGTCTCACCGACCCGCGTCACCTTCATGTCATAAACCATCTGCTGGGCAAAATCGGGAATCGTAAACCCGTTTGCATCCGAGGCAAGCAGGGCGCGCAGTCCAGCCGCGTCCCCGTCAATCAGGCAGTTGAAATAGGCGCGTAAAAACCTCAACTCGGGGTCCGCATCAATCGCCGATTCCGACAACGCATCCGTCGAGCCGTAGTTCGCATCGTAAAGGTAGAACTGCCTGTCCAGTCTGGTATAAATTTCGGCAGTGCGGATATCCCCATCGTAGGGTGGGTAGAAGCGGATGGAGGAGGTCCCGCTGTCCTGCGAGGGCTGTGTCGGCTCGTCCTTCGGGAGCAGGACCGACAGGAGCACCACGGTCAGGACCGCGAGCAGCACAACGCCGCCGCAGACCAAAAGTGCAATTCGTAACCGTTTGTTTTTTCGCATCTTACCCCAACACCTTTCTCATGAAAATAATCTCCTCATGCGGACAGACCAGACCTCCGCCTTTGCGCATTCCCGTTTTCGCTTCGTCCTTCATGCCGTCACCTCCGTGCTCTCTACCCGACATTATACACGATTTTGAGCGTCCTGTCAACCGATTTTCCGCGGCTTCACAAAAACTTTCAAAAAAATGGGGAAAATCTTCTTGTACTTTCTCCCATAATGTGCTATAATATAAGGAAGTCAGCAACCGACAAGGGAGGACCCCGATATGAAATATTTTGTACTGATTCCCGACGGCATGGCGGATGAAAAAATTCCCGCACTCGGCAACAAAACGCCGATGGAAGCCGCCGAAAAGCCGATGATGGACCGTCTTGCAAAGGACGCGCTGGTGGGAACCGTTTCCAACGTTCCCGCCGGCATGGTCCCCGAAAGCGACACCGCAAACATGGCGATTCTTTCCTTCAATCCGCGTATTTACTCCAAGGGGCGCTCCCCGCTGGAGGCGGTCAGCATGGGGCTTGAAATGGCACCCGATGACACCGCCTACCGCTGCAATGTGGTCACGCTTTCCGACGAGGGCGAGGACTACGATGACAAAATCATTCTCGACCACAGCGCCGACGAAATCACCACGCCCGAGGCAACCGAGCTGATTGCCGCACTGGAGAAAAAGCTCGGCACCGACACGCGCAGATTCTACCCGGGGGTCAGCTACCGCCACTGCCTGATGATTCGCGGTGGCAACGACACCTACCCCTTTATGCGCCCGCACGATATTCTCGGCAAGCGGATTGGGGAATATCTGCCGAAGCGCGAGGACGGCGGCGGGGAATTCTACGACCTGATGCGCGAAAGCTTTGAGATTCTGAACCACCACCCCGTAAACGAGGCGCGGCGGGCGCGCGGACTGAAGCCCGCGAACTCGGCATGGCTCTGGAGCCCCGGAAAGAAGCCGCAATTGCCCGATTTCGGCAAGCAATGGGGACTGCGCGGCGCGGTCATTTCCGCCGTGGACCTCATCAAGGGCATCGGGCTTTGCGCGGGGATGAAGTCGATTGACGTGGAGGGTGCGACAGGAAACGTGCACACCAACTACCGCGGCAAGGCGGAGGCGGCAATCGGTGCCTTCCGCGACGGCTACGACTATGTTTACGTCCATGTGGAAGCCCCAGACGAATGCGGTCACCGTGCGGAGACCGAAAACAAGGTGCTTTCGGTGGAGAAAATCGACGCGGAGATTCTCCGCCCCGTGTTTGACTATCTCGCGGGGACAGGCGAGGACTTCCGCGTGATGGTCCTGCCCGACCATCCGACCCCCGTGCGTCTGCGCACGCATACCTCCCTGCCCGTTCCGTTCTTCATCTGGTCCTCCGATAAGCGCCGCGACGGGGTGGAGCACTTCACCGAGGAAACGGCGGCAGAGAAGCACCTCTATCTCCCCTACGGTTATCATCTGATGGACCTGCTTCTGAATCCCGACAGTGAGGTGAACACGCATGAATGAGGAAATGCCCGCAATTCCCGAGGTCCCCGAAACGCCCGAGACGCCCGAGGTGCCGCAGAAGAAGCGGCGGACGGTGGGCGCGGTGCTGTTCGACTATGTGGAGATGTTTGCGTGGTCGGTCTTTGCGGTCCTTTTAATCTTCACGTTCGGATTCCGCCTGTGTCAGGTGGACGGACAATCGATGGAGGACACGCTCCACAACGGCGAGCGTCTGCTCCTGTTCAGCGCGGGCTATACGCCGCGGCAGGATGACATCATCGTCTTTCATCTGACCAACGCCGAAAAGAATCTGGAGAAAACGCTGGTCAAGCGGGTCATCGCAACCGGAGGTCAGACATTGGAAATCGACACGGGAACGGGAAAGATCACCGTGGACGGCAAGGAATACGCCGACACGCACAGCATTCTGAAAAATCCCTCGACCGATACGGAAATCGGTCGGTACTACACCTCGCTGTTCTATAACCACCCCGACTACGACGGAAAAACCGGAATCCTCCGCACCACCGTTCCCGAGGGGTACCTGTTCGTCATGGGAGACAACCGCAACAACTCCAAGGACAGCCGCAATCCCGATGTGGGCTTTGTGGATGCGCGCTGTGTGCTGGGGCGCGTGGTCCTGCGGCTCTCCCCCTTTACCGCCTTCCGCTGAGGTACCGTCTATGCCATCCGAAAATATTCAATGGTTCCCCGGTCACATGGCGAAAACCCGCCGTCTGATCGCGGAAAATCTGGGGAATGTCGATCTCGTTCTGGAGCTGCGCGATGCGCGGATTCCCTACAGCTCGGCAAATCCCGAAATTGCGAAGCTGTGCGGTGACAAACCGCGTCTGCTTCTTCTGAACAAAGCCTCGCTTGCCGACCCCGCGCAGAATGCGGTCTGGCAGGCACAGCTCAGCGGCGCAAACACCCGCTGTATTCTCACCGACTGCACGAGCGGCGCGGGACTGAACCGTCTTGCCCCCGCCGTGCGGGAGCTGTGCGCCGAAAAGCTCGCCCGCTGGGAAGCAAAGGGAATGCGGGGCAAGCAGCTGCGCGCAATGGTGGTGGGGATTCCGAACGTTGGAAAATCCTCGCTCATCAACCGCCTTTGCGGAAATAAAAAAGCGCGCGTTGAGGACCGCCCGGGCGTCACGCGCGACAAGCAATGGGTCACAACCTCGCAAGGGCTCGACCTGTTGGATATGCCCGGCATCCTCTGGCCCAAGTTTGAGGAAAAACGGGTTGGGGAAAATCTGGCGCTGACGGGTGCCATCAAGGATGACATCCTCGACACCGAGGCACTCGGGGTCCTGCTCTGCCGCAGAATGCGGGTGCTTTATCCCGCGCTGTTCTGCGAACGCTATAAGCTGGCGGAGATTCCCGAGGACATGAGCGACTACGACCTGTTTCTGACGGTCGGGCGCAAGCGCGGTTGCCTGATTGCGGGCGGCGAGGTGAACACCGAGCGGGTGGCAAACCTGCTGCTGGACGAATTCCGCGGTGCAAAGCTCGGCAGAATCACACTCGACCGCGTGGAGAAACCGACAAAGGAGAACGGATATGGCGCAACCGGAACAAACAATTGAAAACGAACTGCGCGCGGCGGGCTTTCGGGCAATCTGCGGCGTGGACGAGGCGGGGCGCGGTCCCCTTTGCGGTCCCGTTGTGGCGGCGGCTTGCATCCTGCCCGAGGGCGTAATCCCCGAGGGGCTGAACGACTCCAAAAAGCTGACCGCCAAGCGGCGCGATGCGCTGTTTGAGGAAATCAAGCGGGTGGCGGTGGCTTACTGCATCGCCGAGGCGAGCGTGGAGGAAATCAACGAGCTGAACATTCTCGAAGCCGACCTGCTTGCCATGCGCCGCGCGATTGCGGGCTTACAGGTCCCCGCCGACTACGCGCTGATTGACGGCAACATCGCGCGGGATTTTCCGATTCCCGCCCGCGCCGTGATTCACGGAGACGCAATCTCCGCCTCCATCGCCGCCGCGTCCATCCTTGCCAAGGTCACGCGGGACCGCGAATGTCTGGAGCTGGACCGTCTCTACCCGCAATACGGCATTGCCAAGCACAAGGGCTACGGCACCAAAGCGCACATGGATGCCCTGCGGCAATACGGTCCCTCCCCGATTCACAGGACCAAATTCATTCGGTTTCTTGACGATGCGGACCGCTGAACAGACTGTCGGGGACTACGGTGAAGCGGTAGCGGCACGCTATCTGCGGTGGCACGGCTACCGCGTAATCGAGCGGAACCTGCACCTCGACCACCACGAAATCGATTTGATTGCGGTCCGCTTCGGGGTCATCGCATTTGTCGAGGTCAAGACAAGGACCTACACGGAGGAAACCATCGGCATCCTGCCGCCACCGCGCCATGCGGTCAATGCCGACAAGCGGCGCTTTACACGTCGGGCGGCGCAGAAATACCTTGCCCTGCATCCCACGTGGCGCAAGCCGCGCATGGATGTGATGGAGGTTCTGCTCTCCCCCGCCGAAAACGGAAAACGACCGCGGGTGCGCAAAATCCGGCATCTCACGGGCGCTTATTGAGGAATCCATATGGAAAATTTATCATTATTCGATTTGCATTGCGACACCGCGGGCGAGATGCTTGCCACGGGTCAGCCGCTGGGCGAAAACAGCCTTGCGGTCTCGCTCTCCAAAGCGACAGCATTCCGCCAATATGTGCAGGTCATGGCACTCTGGGCGAACGACCGTCTCTCCGATGCGGAGGGCTGGCGGCAGGTCCGCCGCATGGTGCAAAACCTGAAAAAGGACCCCGCCGTAGCGGGCGGAGCCGTGGGCTTGGGGACGGTTTGCCCCGAGCGCGCGGACGGCGTTTCGCTCCTGCTGGGGCTTGAGGACGCGCGGGTGTTGGAGCTGCATCCCGAGCGCGTGGATGAGCTGTTTGAGATGGGCGTTCGCATCTTCACCCCGCTCTGGCGCGGGGTAACCTGCATCGGCGGTGCACACGACACCGACGAGGGGCTTTCCGACTTCGGAGAGCTTGCGGTGCGGCGCGCGCTGGAGCTCGGTATGCTCCCCGACATCTCGCACGCATCGGTCGCATCGGCGGAGGAAATCTTCGACCTTGCCGCCGAATACAGCCGCCCCGTGCTTGCGTCCCATTCCAACGCTTACGCCGTTACCCCCGTTTCGCGCAATCTGCGGGACGGACAGGTCCGCGCAATCGTGAACTGCGGCGGCTTGATCGGTCTGAATCTTTACACGGCGTTTCTCGCCGCCGACCATGCGCCAACCGCAGAGGATGTTCTGCGCCACGCCGAGCATTTTCTCTCGCTCGGTGCCGAGCGCGCACTCGCCCTCGGCTGTGACATGGACGGCGCGGACCTGCCGCAGGACCTGCACGACCTTGCCGCGCTCCCCGCACTTGCGGAATGCTTCCTGCGGCACAATTACCCCGAAGCATTGGTTCGGAGCATCTTTTTCGACAACGCGTACCGCGTTCTCTGCGATGCGCTGAAGCCCGTTTGATCACAACACAAAGGAGACACACCATGCTTTACAAAAGCACCAGAAGCACCGAAGCCGCGAGCCTGACCTCTGCGGAGGTCATCAAGGAGGGTCTTGCACCGGACGGCGGACTGTATGTTCCCGAAGCCGTTCCGACCCTGACGCTCCCCGAAATCGAGCTGCTGAGCAAAAAGACCTATCCCGAGCGCGCCGCAGACATTCTTGCGCGTTTTCTGACCGATTACACGCATGAGGAGCTGCTGGAGGACTGCCGCGCCGCCTACAGTCGGGAGCACTTTGTCGGCGGAGCCGCGCCGCTGATCGGGCTCCACACCGAATATCCCATGGCAGTGCTGGAGCTGTGGCACGGTCCCACCGCCGCATTCAAGGATATGGCGCTTCAGATTATGCCGAGACTGCTTTCCCGCGCGCTGGTCAAAACGGGCGAGAAAAAGGACGCAATGATTCTCGTTGCCACCTCGGGAGACACGGGAAAGGCGGCACTGGAGGGCTACCGCGACGTTGACCGCGTGCGGATTCTGGTCTTTTATCCGTCCGAGGGGGTCAGCGAGGTTCAGAAGCTCCAGATGGCAACCCAGCAGGGCTCCAACGTGGAGGTCTGCGGCATCCGAGGCAACTTTGACGATGCGCAGAACGGGGTCAAGTCGATTCTCAACAGCCCCGAAATGGTGACCCGTGCCCGCGTGCGCGGAATCCTCTTCTCCAGCGCGAACTCCATCAACTGGGGCAGACTGGTCCCGCAGATTGTTTACTATATCTCGGCGTACTGCGACCTCATCAACGCAGGCAAATGCAAGCCGGGCTCGCGCTTCAACGTCTGCGTTCCCACGGGCAACTTCGGCAATATTTTTGCGGCGTACCTCGCAAAGCAGATGGGGCTTCCCATTGCAAAGCTGATCTGCGCCTCGAACTCCAACAACGTCCTGACCGACTTTTTGCACACGGGGACCTACGACCGCAACCGCGACTTCCACATGACCATTTCTCCCTCGATGGACATCCTGATTTCCAGCAATCTGGAGCGTCTGCTCTACTTCATCGCGGGAAGCGAAAAAACGGCGGGCTGGATGCAGGAGCTGAAGGAAACCGGCAAATACACGGTGGATGCGGACACCTTCCGCGAAATCCGCAAGCATTTTGTAGGCTACTACACGAACGAGGAGGAAACCATCGCAACCATCCGTAAGACATGGCGGGACGGTGACTACCTCGCGGACCCGCATACCGCAGTTGCGATTCACGCGGCAAAGGCGTACATGAACGAATTCACCGACGGCATCCCGATGGTTGTGGATTCCACCGCAAGCCCGTTCAAATTCGCGGGGACCGTTTACCGCGCGCTGACGGGCGAGAACGCCGCTTCGGGCACCGATGCGCTCGACCAACTCGCTACCCTGACAAAAGCCCGCATCCCCTACCCGCTTGCGGGACTTGCCAAGCGCCCCGTCCGCTTCACGCGCGTCTGCGAGGTGAACGAAATGCGCGACGTGGTCATGGAATTCGTAAAAAAGAAGTAACGTGCCCAAAATCCGCACGAGGTAAAATCCAACCGAAGCTCCCCTTGTTGAAGGTTCTTGAAGGTCCACAGGGGACTTCTTGCAAGAAGTCCCCTAAGTGGGTTCGGGCAAAGCCCGAGGTCGTCCCCAAGCCCGAGGGCTTAGTTCTCCTTCGGCTTGAAGGTCACGCAGAGCGTCTCACCCGAGCAGCCTGCATTGTTGGGTCCCACGGCAATCTGCTCCGCCGTGCAGTAGGTCTGCGCGTCGTGGTAGTAGCAGTTCTGAACGTCGCAGTGAATTCCCTTGATGTGCTTGCAGCCGCATTCTTGCTTCCGATCTTCCATTTTCATGTCCTCTTTCCAAAAAAACGATTCCGGATGAACCGGTGTCCTTATGATACCCCGCCGAGGCGGGATTTATTCCGAGAAAAAGGAGACCCATTATGTCGCTTTTCGTCATGGCGGACCTGCATCTGTCCTCCGACCGCTCCAAATCCATGGAGGTTTTCGGCGCGCGTTGGGCGGGCTATACCGAAAAAATGCAAAAAAACTGGTGCGCCGCCGTGAAGCCGAGCGATACGGTCATCGTCCCCGGGGACGTTTCATGGGGACTGCGTCTGGAGGACACGGCGGAGGATTTCCGCTTTCTCGATTCCCTGCCCGGGGAAAAGCTCATCGGCAAGGGAAACCATGATTTCTGGTGGTCCACGCAACGAAAGACCGAGGAATTCTGGGACCGCATCGGCGCAAAGACCCTGCATCTGCTCTCCAACAACGCCTTTCTGCGCGAGGGCGTGCTGATTGCGGGAACGCGCGGATGGTTTCTTGACGAGGACCAGCAACGAACGGTGGGCGAGGTCGACTACGCAAAAATCATCAACCGCGAGGTGATTCGCCTGCGGATGAGTCTGGACGCGGCGGTGAAGAGGCAACAAACCGAAGCGCCGCAGGCACCGATTTGCGTGTTTTTCCATTTCCCGCCCGTTTGGGGCGAATTCGTCTGCCGCGAAATTCTGGAGGTCCTGCACGAATACGGAATCCGCAGCTGCTGGTTCGGGCATATCCACGGCGCTTATTCTGCCCCGCCGACGCTGACTTATGAGGGCATCCGCTTTACAAACTGCGCCGCCGACTATCTGAATTTTGCACCCCTGCCGATCGTGCTCTGACCTTTTTTGGTCAAAAAGCCGAAAGTTCAAAAACCTATTGACAAAAAGCACAAAAAATTATATAATATATTCTGTATGTAAAATCAGAACCAATATCATGTTTGGAGGATTGTAAAAATGAATCTCATCAAATCCGAAAAGACCGACAAAGGCGTATGGACCTTGCAGTTTTCGGTTGATAAGGACACCTTTGCCAAGGCGGTAAGCGACTCCTTCCGCAAGAATTCCGGAAAGATCACCGTCCCCGGCTTCCGCAAGGGAAAGGCACCGCGCGCGGTCGTGGAAAAGATGTACGGCAAGGGCTATTTCTATGAGGACGCGTTCAACGCGGTTCTGCCCGCCGCTTACGAGGAAGCACTGAAGGAAAGCAAGCTCGACACGGTCGGTCAGCCCGATTTCGATGTCGTGTCGGTCAGCGACGAGGACGGCGTGGTCTTCTCCGCAAAGGTTGCGGTCAAACCCGAGGTCAAGATTGAGAACTACTTCGGCATTGAAGCCGAAAAGACCGTTGCGCCCGTTACCGACGAGGAGGTTGATCAGGAGATTAAGACTCTTCAGGAGCGCAACTCCCGCGAGACCGACCTCGATGAGGGCGGCAAGGCGGAAATGGGTGATATCTGCACCATTGATTTCGACGGCGCCATCGACGGCGTTCCCTTCGATGGCGGCAAGGGCAGCGACTACCCGCTCAAATTGGGCTCGGGCAACTTCATCCCCGGCTACGAGGAGCAGGTTGCGGGTCACACCCTGAACGAAACGTTTGATGTGAAGGTCTCCTTCCCCGCCGACTACCATGTCAAGGAGCTGGCAGGCAAGCCCGCGGTCTTTAAGACCACCATTCACAAGATTCAGCACATCGAGCTGCCCGCGCTGGATGACGATTTTGCAAAGGATTTCACCGAATTTGACACCTTTGATGAATATAAGAAGGATGTCAAGGCAAAAATTGCTAAGAGACATGAGGATGAAGCCGATTCCGCATTTGAGAGTGCCGTGCTCGACACGCTGATTGAAAAGGTGGAAGCCGAGATTCCCGAGGCGATGTATGTTGCCGAAACCGAGAACTTCGTGCGCGACTACGACAACCGTCTGCGGATGCAGGGACTGGACCTCAAGACCTACTTCCAATACACGGGTCTGGACCTCGACAAGCTCCGCGCACAGCTCCGCCCGCAGGCAGAGAAGCAGGTCAAGCTGCGTCTGGCGCTTGAGAAGATTGCAGAGCTGGAGAAGCTGGAAACCACCGAGGAGGACATCAACGGCGAGATTAAGCGGATTGCGGATGCTTATCAGATGAAGGAAGAGGACGTTCGCAAGGCTGTCCCGCTCGATTCCGTTGCCGAGGACATGAAGGTCAAGAAGGCAATGGACCTGGTCAAGGAAAAGGCTGTTATCAAGAAGTAATCCATTCCGAACCGGAAGCCCGTCAGTGTTTCCGGTTCAAATTATCCGAAAGAGAGGTACAAACAATGCTTGACGCAAGAGATTTTACCCGTGCCGCACTCGTCCCGATGGTGGTGGAGCAAACCAACCGCGGCGAGCGCTCCTATGACATTTTCTCGCGCCTGCTCAATGACCGCATCGTATTCCTCGCGGATGAGGTGAACGACACCACCGCGTCGCTGGTTGTGGCACAGATGCTGTTCCTCGAAGCGCAGGACCCCGACAAGGAAATTTCCTTCTATATCAATTCCCCCGGCGGCTCGGTCAGCGCGGGCATGGCGATTTACGACACCATGCAGTTCATCAAGTGCGATGTTTCCACCATCTGCATCGGCATGGCGGCAAGCATGGGCGCTTTCCTGCTCTCCTCGGGCACCAAGGGCAAGCGGCTGGCACTGCCGCACAGCGAAATCATGATTCATCAGCCCCTCGGCGGCGCAAAGGGTCAGGCAACCGACATTCAGATTCAGGCAGAGCAGATTCTGCACATCAAAAAGACGCTGAACGGCATTCTTGCCGCGAACACGGGAAAGCCGCTTGAAATCATCGAGCGCGACACCGACCGCGACAACTATATGACCGCGCAGGAGGCTATGGAATACGGTCTGATCGACCGCGTGATTGAAAAGAGAGCCTGAGCGGACCGAAGAAAGGATTTTAACAGCATGGCAAGTAACAAAAACGGTATGCACTACTGTTCTTTCTGCGGCAGAAGCGAAAAAGAGGTCGATTTTCTGATCCCCTCCCCCACAAGTCCGGTCTTTATCTGCGACTACTGTCTCGATGCCTGCAACCAGCTGGTTGACAGCATTGACGAGGAAATGCCGCGCAAGAAGAAAGGTGCGGGCAAGCTGACGCTGGAGGAGCTTCCCCGCCCCGTGCAGATCAAGGAGACGCTGGACCGTTATGTCATCGGGCAGGACGAGGCAAAGGTGGCGCTGTCGGTGGCGGTTTACAACCACTACAAGCGCATTCTGACCAACACGCCCGCAAAGCCTGCGGCGGGAAAGGGCAAGAAGAAAACCGCCGAGGCGGAGACCGAGACCGCGCAGGAGGATGTGGAGCTGCAAAAGAGCAATGTGCTTCTGATCGGTCCGACGGGTGTTGGGAAGACCTACCTTGCGCAGACGTTGGCGCGGACCATGAAGGTCCCGTTCGCAATTGCGGACGCAACCACACTGACCGAGGCGGGCTATGTCGGCGAGGATGTGGAGAACATTCTGCTCCGACTGATCCAAGCGGCGGACTACGATGTGGAGCTTGCCGAGCGCGGTATCATTTATATCGATGAAATCGATAAGATTGCCCGCAAGAGCGAGAACCGCTCGATTACGCGCGACGTATCGGGCGAGGGCGTTCAGCAGGCGCTTCTGAAAATTCTGGAGGGCACGGTCTCCAACGTTCCCCCGCAGGGCGGCAGAAAGCATCCGAATCAGGAGTTCATCCAGATTAACACGAAGAACATTCTGTTCATCTGCGGCGGCGCATTTGACGGTCTGGAAAGCATCATCGAGAAGCGCGAGGGCAACCAGACCATCGGCTTCGGCGGTGAAATCCGCACGAAATCCGAGAAAAAGAGCAGCGGAATTTTCAAGGACGTCATTCCGCACGACATTGTGAAGTACGGCATGATTCCCGAGCTGGTGGGACGAATCCCCGTTATCGTGGCGCTGTCCGATTTGGACAAGGAGGCGCTGGTGCGCATTCTGACCGAGCCGAAAAACTCACTGACCAAGCAATACGAAAAGCTGTTTTCGATGGACGGAGTGGAGCTGCACTTCTCCCCCGAGGCGCTGGACACGGTTGCGGAGCTGGCTTTGGAGCGCAACACGGGCGCGCGCGGACTGCGTGCGATACTGGAAAGCGCAATGACGAAGCTGATGTACGAGGTCCCCTCCCGCCGCGACATTGCCGCGGTTGAGGTCACGCCCGCGTGCATCCGCAAGACGGGTGACTGCAAGTTCACCTACCGCAAGGATTTGCTGGAAGAGGGAAAATAAGGACGCGACTTAAGGGGCTTCTTGAAAGAAGCCCCTTAAGAATCCCCAAGAACTTCACACATGGGGATTGAGCCCCGTATTTTACAGAGTACAGATTTTCAAGCCCCTGTTAGGAGGCTTTCTTTTTTGTTCGATTCGCGCGGTCGATGTTCGCTTTGAAAGGCTATATTTATTAAAAAAGGGTTGACAAAAGCGATTTTGTGTGCTATAATGTTCATACTGCGTGTCCTGCGCGCAAAATTTGAACATCATCAAAAGGAGTTTCCCATGAAAAAGATTCTATCTGTGTTGCTTGCGGTCTCCATGCTGGTCTCGGCGCTCTTCCTGCTTGCGTCCTGCTCCGAGAAGAAAAAGGTCATTACAATCTACGCAACGAGCGAGGATTTCCGCATCAAGAATGCCCAGCAAATGCTGAACGAAAAATTCCCCGCATACAAAATCAAGGTGGAGTACCGCTCCACGGGTGAGCTTGCCGCAAAGCTCGCAAACGAGGGCAAAAAGACCGACTGCGATATTGTGATGGAGCTGGAAAACACCTATCTGGAAAAGCTGGGCGATTCGATTGCGGTGCTGGACGGGCTTCCCGAGGTGAATTTCGATAACTACCTCCCCGAATTGGTCCCCGCCTCGCATCGTTATGTCCCCTTCATCCGCACGAGCGGAACCATTGCGGTCAACAAAGCCCTGCTCACGGAAAAGGGACTTCCCGTCCCCACCTGCTACGATGACCTCATCAAGCCCGAATACAAGGGGCTGATTTCCATGCCGAATCCCAAATCCTCGGGAACGGGCTATGTGTTCTATCTGAACATGGTCAACACGCGCGGTGAGGAAAAGGCATTGGAATATTTCGATGCGCTGGCAAAGAACCTTTCCGGCTCGGGCTACACCTCCTCGGGGTCGGGTCCGATCAAGGCACTGAAGCTGGGAGAAGCCGCCATCGGTCTGTGCATGACATGGCAGGCGGTGGACGAAATCAACAACGGCGCAAGCTACGAGATTCTCTACTTTGCAGAAGGCGCGCCCTACAACACCTATTCAAGCGCGATTATTTCGGGCAAGGAGACTGATGAGGACATCCAAAAGGTATTCGCGTACCTGCTGACCGATGTCACCCCCAAGGACAAGGAGCTTTACGCGCCCGAGCAAATTTACAAGGACAGAACCTTCACCATCAAGAATTTCCCCACCGACATTCCCTATGCCGATATGCGCGGCAACGACGACACTGCTGTAAAGGAAAAGCTGCTTGACGTATGGAAATACTGAACATTAACGGGCTGACCAAAGCCTATCGGGACAAGCTCGCGCTGGACCATGTGTCCTTCACGGTTGAGAACGGCGAATTTCTCTCGATTCTCGGACCCTCGGGGTGCGGAAAAACGACGCTTTTGCAGCTGCTGATTGGCTTGATTTCCCCCGACGAGGGCACAATCACGCTGGAGGGGCGCGACATCACGCACGCCGCGCCCGATGCGCGCGAGATGGGCATTGTGTTCCAGAAATACGCGCTATTCGAGAACATGACCGCGCTCCGCAACGTCTCCTATGCCATGAAATTCAAGCCCGCCCTGCGGGAGGGCGCGAACGAGCGCGCGGCGGAGCTGCTCCGTGTGGTCGGGCTGTCCGAGCATATGGACAAATACCCCTCCGAGATGTCGGGCGGTCAGCAACAGCGCGTTGCCATTGCGCGGACGCTTGCGCTTCGTCCGAAAATCATTCTGTTCGATGAACCGATGAGCGCGCTGGACGTTGCCACGCGGCTTGCCCTGCGCGTTCAGCTGAAGGAGATTCAGAAGGACTTCGGAACCACCATGATTTACATTACCCACGACCAAGAGGAGGCGTTCGCGCTTTCGGATCGGATTATGGTCATGGAGGAGGCGCGAATTCATCAGCTTGCAACGCCCGATGAGATTCTGGACGCGCCCGCGGACGACTATGTGAAGGAGTTCGTCATCCGCAACCTGAAAACCAAGATTGATTCCCTCTCGCGCTATATGCGCTGACGACGGAGGTGGCTATGCGTTCGGTTACAACCTCCCCCATCCGCCGCCACGCGTTCAGCACGGTTACATCGGTTGTTCTGGGGCTGTTCTTCCTCGTTTCGGTCCTGCTTCCCCTGATTTCGGTGATGACCAATCTGCGCAATGCGGACATTCCCGCCATCTTCTCGCACCCGCAAACGGTGCCTGCCATTTTCAACTCGGTCAAGGTCTCGCTGACCGCAACCGTCCTGTCCATCGCCGTTGCATTCGTTGCGGCATGGTGCGTCAACCGCTCGGGCATCCGCCATCGGGAGCTGTTCAACCTGTTGTTGGTCATTCCCATGCTGATTCCCTCCATTTCGCACGGAACGGGACTGATTATCCTGTGGGGTGACAACGGCATTCTGACCCGCCTTTTGGGGCTGAGCAGGAGCATTTACGGCTTCTGGGGCATTGTGTTCGGCTCGGTCATGTACGCGTTTCCGATTGCCTACCTGATGATTGCCGACATTCTGCAATACGAGGACAAGTCCCCCTACGAGGCGGCGCAGGTTCTCGGCATACCGAAAAAGAACCGTTTCGCGGTCATCACGCTCCCCTATCTGAAAAAGCCGATGATCAGCGTGGTGTTTGCGGTCTTTACGACCATCATCACCGACTACGGCGTTCCGCTGATGGTTGGCGGGATGTACAAAACCCTCCCCGTGCTGATGTACGAGGAGACGATTCACCGCATGAACTACGCCAAGGGCAGTGTGTTCGGTCTGCTCCTGCTCCTGCCCGCGCTGGTTGCCTTTCTCTTTGACCTGCTCTCGGGAAAGGACAAGCTGCGCAGTGTCAGCGCTGCGCCGTTTGCGGTCGCAAGCTCTCGCCGCAAGCGGGTTATCGCCTATGCGATTCTCGCGGTGATTGTGATTGCGGTCCTGCTTCCGATTCTCTCCTTCATCCCCGTTGCGCTGGCGGAGAACTACCCGCTTGACATGGGCTTCTCCTTCGACCGCTTCTCGGAGGTCATGGGAGAAAAGGACGGCTGGCACTTCCTCGGCAATTCGGTTCTGGTTGCCCTGCTGGTGGCAACAATCGGCACGCTGTGCGCGTTCTTCTGCGCCTATCTGACGGCGCGGGTCAAGTCACCCGTCTCGGCGGTGCTGAATCTGCTTGCCATCACCTCGCTTGCCATCCCGGGCATTGTGCTCGGTCTGTCCTACGTGCTGTTTTTCCGTTCGAGCTTCCTCTACGGGACCTTCGCAATTCTGGTGCTGGTGAACATCATTCACTTTTTCGCCTCTCCCTATCTGATGGTTTACAACAGCCTTGGGAAGCTGCCCGCCGAGCTGGAAACGGTTGGCGCAACGCTCGGAATCGGGAAATTCCGTATGCTCCGCGATGTCATTGCGCCGCAGGTCAAGGGGACGCTATTGGAAATGTTCTCCTATTTCTTCATCAACTCCATGATGACGATTTCGGCGGTTTCCTTCCTGACCACGATTGACACCGACCTGTTTGCGCTGATGCTGCCGAAATTCGACGCGTCGCAGACCTCGCTTGCGCCACCCGCGATTGTGGCGCTCATCATTCTGTTGGTCAACCTGTTGATGAAGGGCGCAATCAGTCTTTTGAAGCATCTGCTTGGCAAGCGGCGGACGAAGAGCCGCACGGCGGCTTAAGCAAAACGTTCGGCTTTTGTCATGAATGAAAGTTTTCGCCCGCCTTTTTCAAAAGGCGGCGCGGTCAAGGGCGCGAAGCCCTTGTCGCGCTCCGCAG
This sequence comes from Clostridiales bacterium UBA6330, assembly GCA_002438075.1. Taxonomy (GTDB): domain Bacteria; phylum Bacillota; class Clostridia; order Oscillospirales; family CAG-272; genus UMGS1865. Next base: position 1,071 of record DJSQ01000170.1, on the reverse strand, counting down.
AGCGCGAAATCCCTTCTTTGACGGCGCTTTCTTTTTGCAGCTTTGCGTAGCAAAGTGTGCTTTTCTCTTTGCGCCTACATGGTCAAAGAAAAAGCGTGAAAGAGGTTTGTGCTTTTTAAGGATAATGAGCCCCTTTCATCTACAATCTAAAAAGCCCGCCCGATATCGTTCGGATATCGGGCGGGCACCTTTGTATTTTCGGACAATCAAACCCCGCTGTATGCGTTGAATCCGCCGTCAACGGGCACGACAACGCCCGTGACAAAGCCGCTTGCCGCATCGGATGCGAGCCAGAGCAGGGTTCCGATGAGGTCGCCGACCTCCCCAAAGCGTTTCTGCGGGGTTGCGGCGAGGATTTTGCCCGTGCGCGCGGTGGGGTTACCGTCCGTGTCAAACAGCAGGGCGCGGTTCTGGTTGGTCACGAAGAACCCGGGGGCAATGGCGTTGACGCGGATGCCGCAGGGTGCGAAGTGGACCGCGAGCCACTCGGTAAAGTTAGAGATTCCCGCCTTTGCCGCGCTGTATGCGGGGATTTTGGTCAGGGGGCGGAAGGCGTTCATTGACGAGATGTTGATGATGGTTCCGCCCGTTTTGGTCATATCTTTGGCAAAGACCTGTGTGGTCAGAAATGCGGAGGTGATATTGAGGTCGAACACGAACTTCAGTCCCGCCTCCTCCAAATCGAAGAAGGTTTTGGTATCGCTGTCGAGCTCGGGCGTCATAGTTTCGTTATCGCAGGTTGCGCGCGGGTTATTCCCGCCCGCGCCGTTGATGAGGAAGTTGACGGGACCGAATCTTTTACAAATGATATCCTTTGCCGCCTCGATGCTTTTCTTATCAAGGCAATTAGTGCCGATTGCGACTGCGTTTTCGCCGATTTCGTCCGCGACCGCTTTTGCCGCCGTTTCGTTGATATCGAGCAGTGCGACCCTTGCGCCGCACGCCGCCAATGCGCGGCAGAACTCGCTCATTAGGACCCCGCCCGCGCCTGTGACTGCGACCACTTTATCCGAGAGGTCAATTTGATACGGTAGTTTCATAGCTTCTCCTTTTTTTAGACCTTGGGACTCT
>DJSQ01000243.1 GCA_002438075.1 Clostridiales bacterium UBA6330 | reverse complement strand
GAGCCCCAAGGTCTTGCCCTTTCTTATTTCCTCCCCATCGCGTCGCGGATTTCGCGGAGGAGAGCCGACTGCTCGCGCACGTTGGCGTAGAACTCCGCCTCAATAGCCGCCTTTGCTTCCTCTGCCGCCTTTGCTTCTGCCGCCTTCGCGTCCTCTTCGGCTTTCTTCTTCGCCGCCTCTGCCTCGGCTTCGGCAATTTTCTTCGCGTTCAAACGACGCTCGGTGTTGCGAATGATGCGGAGCGCAAGGAAAATGCAGAACGCAATGATCAGAAAATCCAAAATCGCTTGCAGGAATAAGCCGTACTGCACCGAGATTTTCGGAATCTCCGCCCCCGCCGCATCGGTCGATGCCTCGCGGATGACCCACTCCCACTCGTCAATGCTCACACCGCTGGTCGCGTAGGTAATCAGCGGCGTGATGATGTACTTCACCAACCCCGTTACAATCGCGTTGAACGCGGTTGCCATTACCACCGCAACGGCAAGGTCCAGTACATTGCCCTTTGTGATGAACTTCTTGAAATCCGCAAAAAAGCCGTCACCCTTCTGCTTCATCTTCTTCAGACCCTTTTCCATTTTGTTTCTCATGCTTCTGACCTCCTGTATTTGTCGCTTTTTATTGTACCGCATTTTTCGCCGTTTGTCAAGTCTTTTCCGCAAAAACACCCGCACATCGCCAAAGCAATGTGCGGGTGCCTTTTTTTACAGCAAAAACGCGAACAGAACCGCGCCGAGGATTGCAAGCGCCACAACGCCGATAATCGGCAGGCAACAGCCGCATCCCCACGGGAAGCATCCGCCATAGTACGGTCTGCGGGGCGGTCTGCCCCCGAACGGCGGTCTTCCGTAGGGCGGTCTCGGTCTCCAGCCCATCCACGGTCCGCCGAAATTCCCGTCGGGTCCGCCCGGTCCGCGACCGAAGGGTCCCCCCGGTCCGCCTCCGCGCGGTCCTCTGCCTCCGAAGCCTCCGCCGCCTCTCGGTCCTCCGCCAAATCCTCCGCCTCTCGGTCCGCCACCCGGTCCCGGCATATCTGTGTCCTCCTTCTCGGGGTCCTCCCCGTCATCTTCTTGTGATATGATTATATCACACAATCACTTGATTGTCAATAGGTTTTCCGAATTTTTTTTATTTTTTTCGCAACGGGAAGGATTGACGGAATTTTTCTTCCTTATTCATCCCCCCGAAAAGGTCTTTTTTTCACCCCGACACGGAGTGGCACGGGGTGACAGGGTGTGGCACGGAATTTTGCGGTAGAATATGGGCACACGGAAGAAAGTGAGGTGATGTAGATTGTATGACCTGTAAAAAGCGGACCGTGCTGACGGATGCGGTTCGGAAAAAGAAGCTCGGAAAGCTGTTGGAGGACTATCTCGCGGAGTGCCGTCCGCCGCCCGACGCAGACCCGAAGCATTCGGGCGGGTCGTTCCCGAATCTCGCGGGCTTTTGCAGCTATCTTGGCTGTGGAATCGACGAATTCGAGGCGCTCCGCACGACCGACCCCGCAACGGCGGATTACCTTTCCGCCGCGCTTGAGGATGCGGCGCTGAACCGCTCCCCCATGCTCTCCCCCACAGTGGTATCGGCTTATCTCAAGCATCGGCTGGGGTACGGGGAGAAATCGGAGGCGGTCAGCAGTGCGGACGCGGGCGAGATTCGGCTGATCTTCGACCACGACATTTCCGAGGACGGCGCATGAAGCGGCAGTCACCGACATCGGTCCTCCACATCAGGGGCAAACCGAACGCCAAGCAGAAGCTCTTCTTTGCCTCCCGTGCCCGTTACACCGCTTACGGCGGCGCGCGGGGCGGCGGCAAATCCTGGGCTCTGCGGCGCAAGCTGGTGGCGCTCTGCCTGCGCTATCCGACCATCCGCTGCCTTCTGGTCCGACGCTCCTACGCCGAGCTGAAGGCAAACCACGTCGCCCCTCTCCTGCGGGAATACGCGGGGCTGATACAATACCGTGAAGCCGACAAGCGGTTGGACTTTCCGAACGGCAGCAGTATCTCACTCGGCTACTGCTCCTCCAATCGGGATGTCCTGCGCTATCAGGGTCAGGAATATGACATTATCGCCATTGACGAGGCAACACAGCTGAACGAATATCAGTTTTCGATTTTTAAGGCCTGTCTGCGTGGCGTTGGGAATGTTCCGAGACGGATGTATCTGACCTGCAACCCCGGGGGTGTGGGACACGCGTGGGTCAAGCGGCTGTTCATCGACCGCGCGTTCCGCCCCGATGAGGACCCCGCCGACTACCGCTTTATCCCCGCTCAGGTCTACGACAATCCCGTTCTGACCGCGGCGGATCCCGACTATGTACGTCAGCTGGAGTCCCTGCCCGAAAAGCTGCGCGATGCGTGGCTGTTGGGGCGCTGGGACGTGTTTGAGGGGCAGTTTCTTCCCGAATTCCGCCCCGAGGTTCATGTGGCGGAGCCGGCGGAAATCCCCTCGGAATTGCGGTACTTTGCGGCTCTGGACTACGGCTTTGATATGCTGGCGGCGCTCCTTCTGGGTGCCGACCGACAGGGGCGGGTTTGGGTCGTGCGGGAATATTGTCGCTCGGGCTTGGTGCTTGGGGCGGCGGCAGAGGAGGTCGCACAGCTTTGCCGAGGTTATCGGGTTGAATATCTGGTTGCGTCACCCGACCTCTGGAACCGCCGACAGGACACCGGACGGAGCGGCTTTGAAATCATGCAGGCGGTGCGGGGCATTCCCCCGATGCAGCCCGCGGACAACCGACGGATACCCGGGTGGCGGGTCCTGCGCGAATACTTGCAGGTCACGCCCGACGGACCGCGCCTTCGCATTTCGCGCGACTGCCGCACGCTCTGCAATTCGCTCCCCGCGTTGCTTTGCGACGCGTCCCGCCCCGAGGATGCGTCCGACGAGCCGCACGCGGTCACGCACGCTCCCGAGGCACTCCGCTACGCGCTGATGAGCCGTTTTGCCGCCTACAGCGAGCAGGATATGCCGGACCGCAATTTCCGTTTTCCATCCCGCAAGCCGCGCAACCCACTTTACTGACGGGTCCCACAGGGGCGGCTCGGGTCCCGTTTCCGCCGCTTCGGTTTCCGTGTGCCGAAGCAGGCAAATATTCAGGCTGTAGATGAAAGGGGCATCGTCTCTAAGCGGCACAAATTTCTTTCACGCTT
>DJSQ01000007.1 GCA_002438075.1 Clostridiales bacterium UBA6330 | reverse complement strand
TAGGGCATACCTACGAAACGCACCCCTGCTCACCAATCGAGCGCGATAGCCGCACCATGCGAAAAATCCTCACCTCCCCAAAACGAAAAAACTTCCCCCATGACCCCGCCACTTATACAAAGCGAATCGAATTAACACTTTGTAAAGGGCGGGGTCATGGGGGAAGTTCTGGGAGGGTTAGGGAGGTTTGGAGGGTAGGGAGCCCTCTACGAAAGAGGGCTCCCTGCGCCTCCAAGGTCTTTCCTTCCCCTCCAAGTCCATTCCCATTCAGGAGGGTGGTTGTGTGTGCCGCGAGGGGAACAATACCCTGCGCGGCGATATCAGAAATTCCGAGCCTGCCGGATAGCGGGCAGACGGAATGCTTCTGCAAAACGGGTCAGTGCGCGCGCACCGTCAAACGGGAGAGCGAACGGTGCTTGCCGTAGGCTTCGCGGTAAACGCGCGTGCACTTGTGATAAAGCGCAAACTTCTTTCGAGCCGCCGCTTCGTCACCGTAAACCTTCCAAGTGCCAACGCATTTCGCACCTTTGGCACCGTTCGTGATGAAACCGCTCACATCCTCGGAGGGGTACCCGAGGAACAGCCCCACCTCGTGCGGGAAGGCGCCGTCCGCGCGCAGGCGACGCATCAGCTCGACCACACAGCGCTCGGAATCCTCGGCAGGGTAGCCGCGAGACGCGAGAATCTCCTTCGCCATGCCGTTGGAAAGGTCCTTCCGCAACCGCGCAGGGCGGTAGAGATAAATCAGAACGCGCTCCTCCAGATACCGAACGGGCAGAATCCGCACACCACGCGGAACAAGCACCCGATTCAGTCGGCGCAGGCTTTCCCGCAGACTGCCGATGTCCTCGGCAGGGCAGGCGAACAGGTTTCCTGTTTTCAGACCCGCCAGCGTGGGCGAGGCGTGGTCGATGAGCAAGGCTTCGGACATGGCGGCTCCTTTCGAGTTAGTCTCAACTAACTGATAACAGTATATCATATAACAAACGGTTTGTCAAGGGGTTTTTGCAATTTTTTTGCGGAAAAATACCGATATACGAAAAAAGGTTGACTTTCGGGGGAGAGTGTGATATACTATAGGAAGTATTCGATTGGGAGGAAGCATGAAAAAACAGTCGTTTGAGAGAGCGGCGGAAGCCTTTGTGCGCTTCTATCCTCCGTATGCATGGATTCCGTCGGCTGTAATTCCGATTTACAATTATCTTGTCTTTTTCGGGACCCGATTGTTGGACCGCACGGTTGCGGCAACCTATTTTCAAACCCCGCTTGACAGCCTGATTCCGTTCGTCCCTTTTTTTGTCCTGTTTTACGTTCTCGCGTACCTGCAATGGGGGCTGGGGTATTTCCTGACCCTGCGCTACAATCGGCGGCTCTGCTATGAAACGCTGTCGGTCAACCTCATTGCCAAAACCGTCTGCCTTGTCTGCTTTCTGGCGTTTCCGACTGCCATCCTGCGCCCGGAGGTCACGGGCGGTGGGCTGTGGAACGCACTTGTGCGGGGGATTTACCGCATCGACCAACCCGACAACCTGTTTCCGTCCATCCACTGCATGGCAAGCTGGCTTTCCTTCCGTGCCGTGTGGAAGGTGCGGGACCTGCCAAAGCCCTTGCGGGTGTCAAACGGCGTGCTGACACTGCTCGTGTTCGCCTCCACGGTGCTGATCAAACAGCACTATCTGCCCGATGTGCTCGGCGGGGTTCTGGCGGTGGAGCTGGGGTATCTGCTGACCCGATTGCTTGGCACGGAGCGCCTGTTCCGCGCGCTGGAGCCGCCCTTTGCAAAGCGCGTGTCCGAGCTTCATCGGGACGTGCCATCCGAATCCGATATTTGATTGAGGAATATGGAATGAATCAAAACCGTGACCCGCAAACCGAGCGGGAGCTTTTTCGGGAGGAGCCGACCGTAGAGGAGGCGACCCCTGCGGCACCAACGGGGAAAAAGAGTTGGCTTTTTACCCTGCTGTTTGTGCTGATTGCCGCCCTGACCTTCTGGGCGGTCACCGCGCAGATTAAGGACTTTTCGTTCTCCGATTTCGCGGGCTATATCGGCGGCGCGAATCCCGCATGGCTGATTGCCGCCGTTGCCTGTATGCTGGCGTTTATCCTGCTGGAGGGCGTTGCCCTTCTGGACATTACGCACAGCTTCGGCTACCGCAAGAATCCCGCACAGGGCTTTCTCTGGTCGGCGGGGGACATCTATTTCTCCGCCATTACGCCCTCGGCAACGGGCGGACAGCCCGCAAGCGCCTACTTCATGATTAAGGACGGCATCCCCGGGATGGTAACAGCCGTGGCGCTGGTGGTCAATCTGGTGATGTATACGCTGGCAATCCTCGCCATTGCGTTGATTTGCCTGTGCCTGCGTCCGCAGCTGTTCTTACAGTTCGGGACCTTCTCCCGCATCCTGATTGTTGTCGGGGTCGTGATTCAGGTGGTGCTGGCGGTGTTCTTTGTGATGCTTTTGAAGAAGGAGCGCACCCTGCACCGCATTTGCGATGCGTTCCTGCGTCTGCTCGCGCGCCTGCACCTGCTTCGGAAGCCCGAGGAGAAGCGCGCAAAGCTGCGCAATTATATGGAGGACTACGCCCGCTACGCGCAAATGCTGAAGGGGCACGGGAGAATGCTGTTCAGCGCGTTCCTGTTCAATTTCCTTCAGCGCGCCGCGCAGATTGCGGTGACCTCCTTTGTGTTCCTTGCGGCGGGCGGGAATCCCGCGCAGGCGTTTGATATCTGGGTTTTGCAGGGCTTTGTGGTCCTCGGCTCCAACTGCGTCCCGATTCCGGGCGCGATGGGGGTCTCCGATTACCTGATGCTGGATTGCTACAGCAGTGTACTGAGCGCATCGGAGGCGGGGCATCTGGAATTGCTCAGCCGTTCGGTGTCGTTTTACAGCTGTATTCTGATTTGCGGCGTTTCGGTGCTGATAAAATTTGCGATGTTAAGAAAAAGGAGAAATCGGCTATGATTGGCGTTTATAATTATACCGTGGTGCTCACGTACCTGTCGCTTCTTTCGGCAAGCTCGGGAATCGTGGTGTCGCTGTGGGGGAAGGGACACCCGTTTATCGGCATCTTTTTCCTGCTGTTGTGCGGACTGTTCGATGCGTTTGACGGAAAGGTTGCGCGCACCAAGCAGGACAGGACCGAGAGCGAGAAGAAATTCGGCGTGCAGATTGATTCGCTTTCCGATTTGGTTGCGTTCGGCGTTCTGCCCGCCTGCATCGGTGCGTCTCTGATTAAGAACGAGCTGTTCCTGAAAAAGGTTGCGCCGAGCGGCGCACCGATTTTGATTGGGAAGCTGTTGTACGGTCTGCTGTTTGCCTGCCTGATTCTGTATGTCCTCGCGGCATTGATTCGCCTTGCGTACTTCAACGTGGAGGAGGAAGAGCGGCAAAGGACCGAAAGCTGTCCGCGCAAGTATTTTACGGGCGTTCCCGTGACCACGGCGGCGCTGATTTTTCCATCGGTCATGCTGCTCCAGTACATCTTTTCGCCTGCCGACATCGCGGTGCTCTATTTTATCAGCATCGTGATTACGGGCTTTCTGTTCGTGTCGCGCATTCAGATTCCCAAGCCGGGGACGAAGGGCGTGCTTCTGATGGTGGGAATCGGCGTGATTGAGGTCGCGCTCTTTATCCTCTACTACTTCATTTTCAAGCACAGAATCGGATGATGAAAAAACAGCAAACAAAACCGAAGCGCGAGAGCGCGGGACTGCGGTTTCTCTACCATACCGTCCTCGGACGGGCAGTCCTGCGTTTGCTCAGCGCGCGGTGGGTGTCAAAGGTCTGCGGCGCGTTTCTGGATTCGCCGCTCTCCAAGCCGATGATCGGGCGCTTCTTCCGCAAAAACGGGATTGACCGCGCGGACTACCTGCCCGAGAAGTATCGGTGCTTCAACGACTGCTTCTGCCGCCGCATCCGTCCCGAATTGCGCCCGATTGACCGCACGCCCGCGCACCTGATTGCGCCGTGTGACGGGCTTCTCAGCGTTTATCGGGCAACCGAGGATACGGTTCTGCCCGTCAAGCAAAGCCTTTACCGCCTGCCCGCACTGCTCGGAAGCGCGGAGGCGGCGGAACGCTACCGTGACGGCTGGGTGTTCGTATTCCGCCTTTGCGTCAACCACTACCACCGCTATTGCTATGCGGAGGAGGGGAACAAGGGACCGACCCGCTTTATTAAGGGGCGCTTGCATACGGTGCGTCCGATTGCACTGGAGCAGGTGCCTGTTTTCACCGAGAACTGCCGCGCCTGCACGGAAATCGAGACCGAACGCTTCGGAACGCTGACCCAGATTGAGGTCGGCGCAATGCTGGTGGGGCGCATCTGCAATCTGCACAGCGGGGAACGCCACGTCCTGCGGGGCGAGGAGAAGGGCTGCTTCCAATACGGCGGGAGCACGATTATGCTGTTGGTCGAGCGGGACGCAATCGCCGCTCCGCAAGCACTGCTGGACGCGACCGAGAAGGGCAAAGAGACCCCCGTCAAGGTCGGCGAAGCGGTGGCGATAAGGGCGAATAGAGACTGATAAAACAGTCTTGATGTGCCTTGCACGGGTGCCGTGATTCCGCCTGCCGGCGCCCCTATGGGGGTCGACTGAACGCCGCAGGCGTTGCTCAATGGGATTTTGCCAATGTTCGCCCTTACACGAGT
>DJSQ01000049.1 GCA_002438075.1 Clostridiales bacterium UBA6330 | reverse complement strand
AATCTCGGCACTCGTGCAAGGAATACCTACGAAACGCATCCCACCCACCAATCGGGCGCAAAGCCGCACCCCGCAAAAAATCACAACCTCCCAATCCGACAAAAAACTTCCCCCATGACCCCGCCACTTCTGAAAAGCGAAACAAATAGTCGCTTCCGAAATGGCGGGGTCATGGGGGAAGTTCTCGGTGAGAGAGGGAGGTTTGGAGGGAGAGAGCCCCCTCTCCGAAAGAGGGGGTCCTGCGCCTCCAAGGTCTTCTTGCTCTTCCTATCAATCTCACCCCTTCGCCGCGGCGATGAGCTCTTGCTTTTTGGCTTTGAGGTCGGACTCGGCTTTTTCGATGTCGGACTTGTGCGCCGCCTCGAACTCCGCAAAGAAATCGTCCTTTGCCTGATTCAGAATGGCTTCCAGACTTTCCGCCTCGGCGGTTAGCTTCGCGGAAATGTCCTTGTTTTCAAGCAACTTGTCTTCCAGGTCTTTGAGTTGCTTTTCCGCCTCCCGCAACACCTTCAATACTTCTTCCATCGCTTGGTTTGCGGCATCGCCTGCATCCTCGACTGCCTTCAGCGCTTTGTTGTAGGTTGCCTCGCTCAGCTTGAAGGAAGCGGAAATTTCGGCATAGTTTTCGTCACCGTTTTTGACGGAGAGGATCAGCTTTTTCTCCTTCAGCAAATCTTCTTTCGCATCACGCAGACTTGCAAGCGCCCGCTGATAGGTCGAATCGGGGTCCACAAGCAGGGTGTAGCGCATGAGGTCCAGCGATTCGATTGACGAGCTGTACGCGACCAGCGCCGTGGAATAGCCCGAAACCAAAAGCTTGTAGGTCGCACTGTAGGCGGTATCCATGCTGCTGATGATGTCTGCGGTTGTCTGCTTCTCCACAAACGAAATCTTGTAATCCTTCGCGCGGTAGTAAGCCTCGCGCATCTCGGCGGTCAGAAGCTCGGCAGTCTCAATCCGTCCCGCCGCCAAAGCCTTGTAAAGCTGTTCTTCGGTCATGTCCTTCACCTCGTCCTCGGTGAACAGACCGTCCGCAACCACTGCTTTGCGCATTTCCTCCAGCGTCTTCGCCTTGACGAACTCCACCTCGGCGGTAATCTTGTTGTCCTTGAGGTATTTCTCCACGTCGGACGTTACATTCTTTACCAGCTCTTTGGCGTAGTCCGAGTTGCCCGAAACCGAGATTTCTACCTTCTGGCTCTCATCGGTGTTCTCCGTGTGAATCTCACCCTTCACAAGATAGCCCGCATCGGTTGCGAGACTGACCACCAGCTGGGTCGCCTCCTCGGGCGTTTTGCCCACAAAGGCTTCGCCCGCAATGAGAATGCTACCGTCATCGTTCAGCGCGGTGACCGATACGACCTTGTTTTGGTCGTCCACCATGAATTCCACGCTCGGGTTGATGTCAACGGTCATGCGGGTGTAGGTTCCTTCGGGCGGGGTCGGCTCGCTCTTCTTGCAGGAAGCGAGCGGGAGCGCCATGCCAATCAGCAGGCAGAGGCACAGGGTCAGGGACAAGCATTTGATTTTCATAAAATTTTCTCCTTTCCAACGGCTTTTCCGTTGTTGTATTACCATTATAGCATATTCGGGAGCGCGATGCAAGGGGAAAAGCGCGGAATTTCCGCTTTTTTACAGTTCCGAAACGAATTTCAAACCCGCTTCACACGGGAATATCGGGCTTTTTGACATCCCCCGAGATGCGCGCCGAAATCAGACGGTAGACCCGCTCGGGGTCCGAAATCATCTCAAAGGTCCCGCCCGCGAGCCGTGCGCGCCGTCCCGCAACGTAGTTCATGTTGTGCAGAAGCATGGATTCGGGGGAGACCAATTCAATGGTCCCCGAGCCGTTCCGAACATGGCGGAGCATCACGCCCGAGAGACGGGAGAAGGCGTACTCCATGCAGTCGGTCCCGTTCGGCGTGTCGTACAGAATGAGCGCGCGGGTCTCGGTGACGGCGTAAAGCGTGGTCTTGCCCCTGCGCGCAATGCCGAAGGTAAGGAACCACAGCATCACGCCGCCAACCAGCAGGAAGGGGATTCCCGCCAGCGCGAACAGCCCGCCCATTTTGGCGGCTAATACCATCCATACAATGACAAAGCAGAGCCAGAACACCACGCCGAAAACAAAGACCAGCGGCGGGCGATAGGACGCGTTTTCGTAGGGGGTACCGGTCCAAAGGACGGTTTCGCCGTCGCGCAGATAGGCTTTCAGCGTCAGCTCGGGGGACCGCTTTCCGTCACGGTATACGTTTTTCATGAGTTTATTCCTCCTGTGAGTGGTAGACGTTGCGCGCAAATCATTCCGGCAGCTTCATATCGCCCTCGTGAATCCAGCCGATGCGCCGCAGGAGCAGGCAGAACAGGGTGGAGAGGACGGCGGGGAGCACGAAGCAAATCAATACAAGTCCCACCCAGTCAAACGCGGTGACGGGGTCGGGGTAAGCGGGGTCAAGCCAGCCGAGGATGATGCCGACGGGACCGAGCATTCCGCAGGTCCCCATGCCCGAGTTGATTGCCGCGCCGTACATCCGCATCCGAAACACGCAGCTTGCCAGCGGACCCGTAATCATGGACGCAAGCGTGGGCGGAATCCAGATGCGCGGATTGCGCACGATGTTGGGCATCTGGAGCATACTGGTTCCGATGCCCTGCGAGACGAGCCCGCCCCAGCGGTTTTCGCGGAAGCTCATGACGGCGAAGCCGACCATTTGCGCGCAGCAGCCCGCAACCGCCGCGCCGCCCGCCAGCGCAAGACCTTCGTCTCCCGAGACGATGCCCGAAAGCCCGAGCGCCGCGCAGATTGCCGCACTGCTGATGGGGAGCGTGAGCGCGATGCCGACCAGCGCCGAGACCAGAATGCCCATCACGAACGGCTGGCAGGTCATGGCAAAGGAGATGCCCGCGCTGACCACGCCGACGGCTTTCCCGATGAACGGTGCGCACCAAATCGAGATCAGCCCGCCGACCAGAATCGTGACGAACGGGGTGACGAGGATATCGACTTTGGTCTTTTTGGAGACCAGCATCCCGACCTCGCAGGCGATGATGGTGATGATGAGGACTGCGAGGGGACCGCCCGCGCCGCCATAGGAGTTGGCGAGCCAGCCGACCAGCGCGGAGGAGTAGACCACGAGGGGTGCCGCCTTAAGGGAAACGGCGATGGAGACCGCCATAGCGGGTCCCGCGACCTTTGCCGCGTCCTTGCCGATCAGCCCGAGCACCGACAGCCCGGGAATCATTCCGAGCGCGTTGAAGATGGTTCCGATCAGAAGGGATGCGAACAGACCGAACGCCATCGCGCCCATTGCGTCGATAAAGTAACGCTTGGACAGCTTTTTCCAGAGTTCCATTTTTGTCTTTTATCTCCTTTTCGGGGTTTTCTTCATTATATCACATTTTCCCTCGCTTGACAAGGGGCAAATGCAACAAAGATAAGGCAAGACCAAGACCTCGGGGCTTTGCCCCGAACCCTACTTAGGGGACTTCTTTAGGAGAAGTCCCCTAAG
>DJSQ01000006.1 GCA_002438075.1 Clostridiales bacterium UBA6330 | reverse complement strand
GCAATGTTCATGCCGCCGCCGTAGTACCGCCCGTTCATGGTCGGTGCCAGCCAGACCTTGCGGAACGACTTGGTTATGCCGTCCACCGTAACGGTTGCTTTGGTCGGCTTGTAGTGGAACAGAAGCCCCTTGATGGCAATGCCCGCATAGTTGATGGGCTTATCGGACTTTTTCGCAAGCTGATCGCCGACCTCACAGCAGTAGCCGTCAATGCCGTAGCCGATGCCGTTGAGGAATCGATAACTCTTGCCGTTGACCGTGACCGCGGGCAGGTCCTTGAGGTACTCCGCAAGCGGAATCAGACCGTTCTCCCCGGGCGCGACATCCTGACGAAAGTCGTTGCCGCTCCCCATCGCGTAATAGTAGAGCTTGGCGGGATAGGTCAGACCGTCGGTGAAGTTGGCGAACTTGTTCAGCGTGCCGTCACCGCCCGCAATGACCAAAGCGTCCTCTGCGGGAATGCCCGCGAAGAATTCCGCATAGTCCTTGATTTCGCGGATGTCGCAGAAGTTCAGCTCCTCATCGCGGAGCAGCTCCCGCAGCCCCTGAACGCGGTCATAGCCCTTGCCGCTCCCCGACAGCGGGTTGTAAAGAATGTGGTACATACAGAAGTCCTTCTTTCTATTGTAATCAGAAGCTCTCCGGCACAGCCGGACACAGCATACAGATTTATTTTAGCATATTTTTCGCCCAAAGTCAAGATTTTTTTTGCTTTTTTGTGTTCTTTTACGGTCCGAGCACATAAAACGAGGCAACAGGACGCACCGAACGGGTCGGAGCAATGCTCCGCGGCGGACTATGTATAGCCCAATAAATGTAAAAACTTGTATAAAAAAGTAATTTTTACACGCAAAGGCAGGTAAAATTTGCAAAAAGGGGTTGCATTTTGGGTGGAGCTGTGCTATAATTTAGGCGAAAAATTTCAGTGATTTACGGAGGTTTTTGTCCTATGTACGCGGCTCGTTCCTTGACCCTTTCGTATGTGACTCCAACGGTTGACGTCATCAAAGCGGTTTCCGATTTTCTGACCGATTCAACGGATTCGTCAAATTCCCTGCAATGTATTCAGGGAGAATGGGATTGAGGAGGACAGGAAAATGAAACGGTTTTGCAGGATTTTTTCGTTTATCGGTTTATTGGGACTCATTCTCGCTCTGACAGGAGTATCGGCTATCGGCGCATCGGAGGGAACCCCTGCGGTGCGGATCGTACACCATAATCTCGCCTTCGGGAATGAAATCTATCTGCTGTATGCGGTGGAGACGGAGAACGCAGGCGGTGCAGCTCCGTTTATGGAGTTTCGGGTCGGAAATGATGATTTTTCAACTCCCGATACGGTGTATCAACCCGATGAGTACCGCCCACTGGACGAGGGAGATACGCAAAGTTGCTATTACATCTTTGCCTTTCGGGGCTTGAATGCGGCACAAATGGCAGATGAAGTCTACGCCCGTGCGGGGGTGATGGTCGATGGAGTCCCCTACTACAGTGAAACCGATTCCTACAGCATTTGCGAATACGCGGCAAGGAAGTTGGGAATTGTAAGCGGTGTCTCCAAAACTGAAGATGAGAAATTGCGAGCGCTTCTGCTTTCTATGTTGAAATACGGAAGCGATGCACAGCGGTATTTGAACTATAACACCGATTGTCTTGCAGAGGATTATTATCTAACCTTTGCGAATAACGAAACGCCGACGGCGGGTGTCAAATACAATGTCAAGGATGACGGGACCGCAGAAGTAGTAATCGGATATGACGGAAACGATACAAAAGTAGTAATTGCCACAAAGGACCCCGAAACGGGAGCAAAGGTGACTTCCATCGCCAAAGGAGCATTTAAGAACAATGCAATTATAAACGAAGTCATTGTCCCATCAACGGTGGAGACCATCGGAACGGGAGCCTTTGAAAACTGCGACAATCTGACCCGCGTGGAATTGCGGGAGGGCATAAAGGTGATAGGAGAAAAAGCCTTTGCACAATGCGGAAGTCTGACCGAGCTGGTACTCCCCGCATCCCTAACAACGCTTGGAACAGCCATGCTCCCCGACAGCACCGATATTACGCTTCGATACAACGGAACCGAGGCGCAATTGCGGGCTTTATTGGCGAATAACACAGCATGGGGAACGGAATATTGTACATATACCTTCACCTTATCCAACGGTACGAAAATCGAATATCCGTTTGATTAAAGAAGCCCCGCCGCCGACGCATGAATGCGTCGGCGGCGGGGTGATGTTTTTGATTTGCTTTTCTCGGTATCCGTTCCGACACTCGGCATGGCTAAAAGATTGAAGCGTTTGACCTAAAAACCGATGTGAGGCGGATTTTTTACCGACTCCATTTTACCGACTCCAATAAACATACCGATTCCACGTGCCCTGTTCTCGGGAACAAATCCACGGGGGTCACGGGGCTTAGGCGGTAGCCGTGGTTTGCAAAAACTGCGCAGTCCCTTGCCAGCGTATCGGGGTTACAGGAGATGTAGACCACGCGCGGGGTACGGTAGGCGTCCAGCGCGGCAATCAGCTCCCTTGTGGTCCCCTTGCGCGGCGGGTCGAGCACGACCACTGCGTCCGACAGGTCCCCGCCCGAGAGCCTTGCGGCTTTTCCGAGCAGGGTCTCGGGGTCCCCTGCGTCCCCGCAGACAAAGCGCGCGTTGGCAATGCCGTTGCGCAGGGCGTTCTCCCTCGCGCATTCCACCGCCTGCGGCACAATTTCCAGACCCAGCACCTCGGCGGCGCGGTCCGCCATCGTCAGTCCGATGGTCCCGATTCCGCAATAGAGGTCAATCAGGCGCTCGCGTCCCGTCAGCCCCGCGCGCTCCTTTGCCAGTCCGTAGAGCAGCTCGCACGCATCGTGGTTGACCTGATAGAAGGACTCGGGCGAGATGCGATAGGTCAGCCCACAGAGGCGGTCGGTCAGGTAATCCTTTCCCGCAAGCAGGCGGTAGCGCTCGCCCAGCACCACGTTTGTCTGCGCGCTGTTTTCATTGAGCAGGACCCCGACGATTTCGGGGCACCGTGCGGTCATTTCCGCCGCGAATGCAGCCTCCTCGGGAAAGCCGCTCCCGTTCAGAACCAGACAGAGCAGGACCTCTCCCGTCTCCTCTCCGCGCCGCAGATAGAGGTGACGAACCAGCCCGCTGTGGGTCTCCTCATCGTAAGCGGAAACGCTGTGCTCCGTGAGAAAACGCACCACGTCATGCGAAATACGCCCGAAAACGGCGGGTTGCAGGCGGCAACCTTCGGCGGGAACCAACCGATGTGAGGACCCCGCATAAAAGCCGACCTCAAGTGCGCCGGTCTTGGGATTTTTCGAGATTGGGTACTGCGCCTTGTTGCGGTAGCCCTCGGTTTTGCCCGTTGTGCGGACCGCCTCCACCTCCGCGTCCACGCCCGCCTTACGGAAGGCATTTCTGACATACGCCCGCTTCAGCTCCAGCTCGTGCGCGTAGGTGATATGTCGGTAGACACAGCCCCCGCAGGCTGGATAGGACCCGCAATCGGGCGCACAGCGGTTTGGGGACGGCTCGGGAATGTCCTGCGCGAGCGCGACCAGATAGCTTTTTGTCACCTTGATGACCTTTGCCGTGACCGTTTCCCCCGTCACGCCGCCGCGCACGAAAACGGTCAGCCCGTCCAAATGCCCCACGCCGTAGCCGAGGTTGTTGATGTCCTCCACCGTCACGCGCACTGTTTCGTTCTTGCGCATCAGGCGTAGAATTCCTTTCCGTCCTCCAGCCGCAGACAGCCGAGCTTCCCGCCCGTCTCCACGCCGCAGTCAAGGAAGATACTGCCCACGCCACGCTCGATTTTTCCGCTCTTGGTTCGGACGTGTCCCACCAGCAGGGTCTTTCCCTCCACCAACGGATACTCCGCGTCCGGCATCTCCGAGAAGAAGTCCTCGGGACTGTAATCGTCCGGGTCGGTCCCCTTGCGGTAGCCCGCAATGCCCGCATGGACCATCAGATAATCGGTCCCGTTCACCGTGAACTCCTCAAACAGCGGCAGGTCGGCGAGATAATCCAGCACGCCCTCGCGCTCGTCATTGTCCAGTGCGCGGAAGCCGTCCAGCGTGGGCTGTCCGCCGTCCTTGACCCATGCGGACATCTCTGCGGCATAGTCCGGATCGGGGTCCGGATTTTCGCCGGCTTCAGCCGCACGGACCAGCTTATCAAAACTGTGCAGCATCCGCGCGGCGGTGTAGTCGTGGTCCCCCGCAACGGGATAGACGTTCAGCCGCACGCTGAGGTCTCCCACCAGCTCCATCCCCTTCTCGCCGTAGTCCACAAGGTCCCCCGCGATATAGAGGATGTCATCTTCTCCGAGATTGATCTGCGACAGGAGCGACAGGAATTTTTCATACGCTCCGTGAATATCCGACATTACATACGTCATGGTAAGTCCTCCAAAAAATCAGTTCGGTTTATCGGTTTATCGGTTTATCGGTTTATCAGCTTATCAGCTCAGCGCGGTTGCTGTCGAAGAGGTCGACCGCAAGGGTCGGCTCGATTTCGGTCAGCATTCTCCGCAGGGTTGCGCACACGGGGTTTTCGGTGTGGAAATGCCCCGCCGCCAGCAGGTTGATGCCCGCCTCGCGCGCGTCCGCCAGCCAATGGTAGGCAAGCTCGCCCGTGAGGTAGGTATCCGCCCCCGCCGCGATTGCCGCGGGAACATCATCCGAGCCGCTCCCGCCGAGGAGCGCGACCCGCTTGACAGCCCGTCCCGCATCGGCGCAAAGCACGGCGGGTGCGCCCGTTACGGACTTCACATTTTCCGCGAATTTGCACAGCGTATATGCGTTATCGAGGGTTCCGACCCGCCCGATGCCGTCCCCGAACGGGGTCACGTCACGCAGTCCGAGCAGGTTTGCAAGGGTATCGTTGACTCCGCCCTCCACGGCATCCAGCCGCGTATGAAAGCTCATGACCGACACGCCCGCGCGGGCAAGGTCGATTGCCCGTTTCGCCACGTAGTTCCCCGTTTCCAGTGCCCGCAGGGGGCGGAAAATCATGGGGTGGTGCGAGACGATGAGGTCATAGCCGCCGTCAATCGCGCGCCGCACGGTGTCCCCCGTCACGTCCAGTGCGACCAGCACGCGCCGCACCTCCGCATCGGGGTCGGGGCAACACATCAGCCCGTCATTGTCCCAATCGCAGGACAGCGCGCGCGGGATGCGTTTTTCCAGCTCGGCATACAGTTCTCCAACCGTCATATCGTTTCCTCCGTAGGCTGTAATTGTAATTTATTGAACCGATTCCGCAGGCTTGCAATCAGCCTGTCCTCATAGGCGGTATCCGCGCCGCCCGCGCGTTTTCCTGCCGCAACGCTCTCCAGCACCGCGATTTTTTGCCGCAGGAAATCCCCCGCAAGCGGTGAGGCGAGCAGGAAGTCCTCCCGCCCGACGAGCAGGTCCGCTTCGTCAAAGGTCTCCGCGTTGCCCGTGTAGCGGGCACAGATTGTCTGATAGAGGCGGTCGGCTCGGGAAAGGGTTTCCCCTCGGATTTCAAATCCGTTCTCCCAAAGGTAGCGCCGCAAAATTTCCGCGCGGCTCATGGGCTGGAGAATCAGACCGATTCGGTCATTCCGCACCCACGGTGCCTCGCGCAGGATGCGGACAATCAGCTCTCCGCCCATGCCGAAAATCAGGATATCATCGGGAGCGTAGGGCTCCACGCCGTGCAGACCGTCGGTACAGAGGGTATCGATTCGGTCAGAGAGTCCTGCGGCGCGGATATTTGCCCGTGCCGCGTTGATGGGACCCTCGTTGATATCGCAGGCAACCGCGCGGCGGCAGATGCTTCTGCGGCAGAGCTCAATCGGCAGGTAGGCATGGTCGGTTCCGATGTCCGCGACCACGCCGCCGGTCCGCAGATACGGGATTGCCGACAACAGGCGGTTATCCGGTGTTTTGGTTGATGACATCGAAAAGCGCCTCCTTTTATAATTAGATTAAATCTTATTATCGATTTTAGATGCTGTAAACATAAACGGCGCTGTCTATCAAAAGTGCAAATTCCTTTCACGCTTTTTCTTTG
>DJSQ01000237.1 GCA_002438075.1 Clostridiales bacterium UBA6330 | reverse complement strand
AACGAAACAAATTTCCGCTTCGTGAGTGGCGGGGACATGGGGGAAGTTCTCGGGAGGTCAGGGGGGTTTGGAGGGTAGGACCCCCTCTCCGAAAGAGGGGGTCCTGCGCCTCCAAGGTCTTCCTTACCTCCAGTTGTCAGCATTCCCCTTACGGCGCTTGACGTAGCGGACGATTGCAACGACCGCGTAAATGATTAGGGCAATGCAGATGAGCAGAGCGAGAATCGCGGCGAAGTTCAGGGATTTGCCGAAAACGTCCTTCGCGTCCGCAACCACAATCGACATCGAAATGTCGGTCGAATCGGTGAAATTCTTCAGCGCCGCGTCAACCGTCTCGGTGTTGAACTGAATGTCCGAATTGCTCCGATTGTAAACCTTGCCCGCTTCGTGGCTCTCCGCCTTCTGCGCGCGATAAACCGTGTCAAGATTTTTGCCTTCAACCGAAGCCTGTAGCTTCTCGGTCGCCTGCGCGAGATTGGAGCCGAGCGAGTAGCGGTAGCTGCTCGTGTTGATCGACGACTGCATCGCACTGCCGAGCGCGGTGTACTCGTCACCGAACAGATCGCTCACCTGCGACTTGAGGTTGTCGCCAACCCATCCGATGCAGTAGTAGCTCTGACCGTCCTCGTTCGTCAGGAATACAATCAGAACATTGTCCTCGTAGGTCGTACTGCTCGGGTCGTAAATCGTCGCGTACTGGCGGCTGGCGTAGTCCTGCATCTTGTTTTCGCTGTACTCAACGTTTCCGCCGCGGAGCAGCGTTGTCAATCCGCCGCCAATCAGTCCAATCATCAGAACGATTGCAAGCACAAAGCAGATAATCGGGGCAAAAAGCGCGCCGAGACATCCGCCGCCCCAGAACGGCATGAAAAAGAAGCCGCGCCGTGGCGGTCTGTGCCCGCCTCCAAAGCCTCCGCCGCGAAAGCCTCCGCCTCCGCCGAAGCCTCCGCCAAATCCACCGCCATGTCCTCCACCACCGGGTCCGGGCATACTATTGTTCCTCCTTTAAGTTGTTTTTTATTTTGTAATTAGATTATATCACACAATCGCGTGATTGTCAATAGCTTTCATAAAAATTCCCGAATTTTTTCACCGTTCAGCCATGCACCCGTCAGCGCCTCGCCACGGTAGACCAGCTTGAGCGAGAAAAACGGCGCGTCCGAATCGAGAAGCGCGAGGAAAATGCGGTCGCCCTCCCACATCGGGAGCGAGCGGAAGTCGCATTTGCGCATCCATTGCAGGTCGCCCTCATCGCAAACCGTCTCGGTGCCCTCCCAGCGGTCGGCAGTGAAGAGGTGCATATATTCGCAGGGGTAGCGGTCGGAGACAAAGGTTACAATGCCGCGATAGCGGTAGCGCGTGAGCGTCAGCCCCGTTTCCTCGCGGACCTCGCGCAAAAGGCAGTCCTCGGGGCTTTCGCCGTCCTCAAACTTTCCGCCAACGCCGATCCACTTGTCGTGATTCTCGTCGTTTTCCTTTTTGGTCCGATGCAGGAGCAGGTAGCGGTCGCCGTCCTCCAGATAGCAAAGTGTGGTTTGCAGGCTCATGCCCTTACCTCCTCACATACAGATTCAGGTCCCACGCGGGCAGACCCGAAAAGCGGCGCAGGAAAAAGTGCCCGTAGCCGTCAAAGCGCTCATGCAGGAGGAGGGGAAGTGCGAAAAGGTCCTCACTGCGGTGATAGACCGACACCAAAAGCGTTGGCAAATCGCGCGCGAGGTGCAGGGAAAGCCCCTCGATTGCCTCCCGTTCCGCGCCCTCCACGTCGAATTTGACATAATCAACCCGCGCGTCCCCCAGCACCTCGTCCATCGGGATTCCCTCAACGGGGAGTGCCTTTTTGACCGCCTCGCCGACTGCGGAGCCGCGATTTCCCGCCGCGCCGAAGGGGAGCGTTTCCCGCCGATTCCATGCCGCTGCGT
This sequence comes from Clostridiales bacterium UBA6330, assembly GCA_002438075.1. Classification (GTDB taxonomy): domain Bacteria; phylum Bacillota; class Clostridia; order Oscillospirales; family CAG-272; genus UMGS1865. Next base: position 1,144 of record DJSQ01000237.1, on the reverse strand, counting down.
GGAGCGGGATGACGGTTGTTCGCATTTCCTGCTCCGCGTAGTCGGCGAGTTTCCGAAGGGTCCGCGCATCGGGCTCGACTGCGTAAACGGCTTCGGGCTTTGCGCCCGCGTTCAGGAGCTCCCGCACCGTATCGCCCGTGTACGCGCCGAGGTCAAGCGCTGTGCGGATTTCCTCGGGGCGAACCAATTCGCGCATCGCCTCGGCGGGGTCGCTGACCGCCTGAAAGAGGCATTCGGCGCGTCCCGTCAGCTTGGCGGCAACGGTCAGGTCGAAGATGCGGCGGGACTCCTCATCGCAGAGGAGGTCGCGGGCGCGGAGCAGGTCCTCGCGGTGCGTGCGGGCGAAGTCCGCGTCAAAGAGGGTGTTGCCCGCAACGGGGACATCGGGGACGTACAGCTCGGTTTCCGCCGCCACGCCGCGAATCAATTCCAGCACTTCGGGGCGGGCGGAGGCGAAGGCGAGGAGGACAACGGTATTCTCCTTGCCGAAGCGGTCGAAAATCTCGCGGCGGCTTTCCACGGTCATGCCGCGAAACTGTTTACCCGTGCGGAAGCCATCGCTGGCGAACACGCCGCGGACTTGGATGCCCTTTTCCGCGCAGACATCGAGGATTTTATCCGCACCGTTGCCCATGCCGTAGAGGACGATATTCTTTTCGGTTCGGCGGAGCTTTTCCCAGAGCAGGTCATCGCCGCTTTCGAGGAGTTCTTCCCAGCGGGTCATCACGCCATGCTTTCGGGAAGCTTCTTCCCGCCGAGCAGGTGGAAATGGAGGTGTTTGACCGACTGGCAGCCGTCCTCGCCGCAATTGGTGATAACGCGGTAGCCGTTTGTCAGCCCCTCGTTTTTGGCAATTTTGGGTATAACCTCAAAGATATGTGCGACGTACCGACTATTTTCCTCCGTGACCTCATCGGCGGACGCGATATGGCATTTCGGCACGACAAGGACATGGGTAGGCGCCATTGGGTGAATGTCGCGGAACGCATAAACCATGTCGTCCTCGTAGACCTTCTTCGAGGGAATTTCCCCCTTGACAATTGAGCAGAACAAGCAATCCATTTTTGTTTCCTCCTTTTATTAAGACCTCGGGGCTCTGCCCCGAACCCTGCTTAGGGGACTTCTTAAGGAGAAGTCCCCTAAG
>DJSQ01000047.1 GCA_002438075.1 Clostridiales bacterium UBA6330 | reverse complement strand
GACAGACCTGTTTGCGCCTTGTAACAGGTAATTTTCCTTGCGCCCCGAAGGTTGGGGTGCTCTATCCATATGTCGGAAAACCGGATCTTCTTTTCGCGCGTGCGGAAAGAGGTCCGGTTTTTTGTGCTTTTTTGGGGGCGGAATTCCGCGTGCGCTTGGAATGAAGCCCGTTTTCGCCCGAATCGGCGGGGCAAAACAAGGGGAGCCGCAGAGAAAGGCTGTGGCAACCGCCGCAATGAGACGGACGGAAATGAAGACCCGAGGTCAGCGCACAAACAAGAACAATCCGAATCAGAAAAATATGAAAGAAAAGAGGTTCCTATCATGCTGAAAAGAAAACATTCGCGCCTCTCGATCCTGTCGCTTCTGTTGAGCGTTGCGATGCTCCTTTCCTGCCTGACAATCGTCATGATTCCCGCATCAGCGGAGGGGGCGACCTATGAAAGCGATGAAGCTGCTATCGCGGAAAAGTATGTGTTCCGTCTGAACGGGAAGTATTACAAAAATCTGGCTGATGCGCATCTTGATGTTGCAGATGGTGACACGGTTTATATGCTTGCCGACTATAATAACTCTTCCTGCGAATGGGTTGGTTGGAATGCGGCAACCAATAGGTACACCGAAACAAAAACCTATACAATTGAGGGCGGAAACCACAAATTCACCAGTACTTTCAATCACGGCTTGCATTTGTGTAGCGCAAATGTTACGATTAACAATTTGAATTACATCGTTAACGGGGATGGAAATTTTTCTGGGTTCCGTGTGGAATACACCTCGAATGTAACCTTGAAGAACTGTACAATTGAAAAGACGGGCTCTGCAACAAACGCATGGAATGCCCCCATTATTGTTTATGGAACACTCACTCTTGATGAGGGGACAGTCCTGAAAAACAATAACGACAAATCTACTGCTACGAGCCACGGGATGTATCTTGCGGCACAGAAGATGGATGGCTCTTCAGATTCCTCCATTATCCCAAAGGTAATTCTGAAATCTAATGCTACAATTATAGCAAAGCAAAATGCTATTCACGAAGCTGCAAAATCCGTAATTCAGGTTGAGAGCCCGAATGTGACCTTGACTGCTACTAAGGGACGTGAAGGTGCATCTGGGACAACCGTCACAATGGCGGGTCCGACTGCGGAGGATTTGGAAGATGCAACCATCACCGAAAAATGGAAAACACTTTACTTGCAGTTAGGGCAGAAATGGGGAGCGGAGGATGTTGCCCAAATCGGCGAAACCAAGTATCCCACTTTGGCGGCGGCTTTTAAGGAAATAACCAACGGTTGTACACTCCGGCTGCTGTCAAATGTGATTCTGGACAGTAAGATTTCGTTTGCTCCCGATACTGCAATCAACTTTACCTTTGACGGCGCGGGCTATACTGTTTCGGGCGGAAATTACACTCTGCTGTCTCTCGGCGAAAAAGTTACCTGCACAATGAAGAATATTACCTTCCAAAACGGAAACGGTGGCGGGACAGGAACTCTTGACCTTGCAGGCGCTAATGTTACACTTGACAGCGGCGCAAAGGTTACAAACAGCGGAACCGACCGTGTAAATCTCGGAAACAGCGAGTGGGTTGGTGTTTCGATCACAAAAGACTATGGTAAGCTGGCAATCAACGATGGTGCAACAATCGATGTTTGCGGAACTGCAATCAAGTCTGACGGAATAACTTCCGATGTTGTTATCAATGGCGGTCATGTCAAAACAGCCAATCGCGGTTACGCAACAAACCTTGTTCAATCTACAAAGGTAATGACTTATTCTACCCTGACTATCAACGGTGGTTTGTTTGAAACCACACGTCCGACTGATACACTTATCCTGACATACGATGCAAGCGGTGCAACGGTTAAAATCAACGGCGGTACATTGAAAACATCCGGTATCAATATCTTTAGTGGCAAGGCAAGTACGGTTGTTATCGGCGGCACCTTAACCGTCGGCACCGAAACTTACACCGTCAACACGCTTGACAGCTACAGTCTTTCTCTGAATGACGACATCGGAATCAACCTTTACGCGGCGCTTTCGGATAACGAAACGAAGCTGACCTTTACGCTCCCGAACGGCGAGGTCGTTACGATGAAGCTCGCCGATGCAAATAAGAAGGAGGCAAAGTTCGGTCTGCTGAATCTTTACCGCTTCACCGTCAACGTCAGCGCGGCTGAAATGACCGCAGAAATTCCCGTGAAGCTGGAAGCGGCAGGGAACACCAAAGAGATTACCGTTTCGGTCCTCCAATATGCAAAGCGGATTCTGGAGGATGAAACGCAAACCGAATCCGTCAAGGCGCTTGTGACCGCAATGCTCCACTACGGCGCGGCGGCACAGTTGAGCTTTGAGAAGAACACCGACAACCTTGCAAACGCAGGGCTGACGACTCCCGACTTCTCCGCTATCACGGTTGCGGACGACTACGCGCCGAGCATTTCGGGCACCACTGATGGCTTGACCTACTTCGGCTCCAGCCTGTTGCTCAAGAGCAAAACCGTTATCCGCCACTATTTCCGTCTTGCGGACGGCAAGAGCATTTCGGATTACGAGTTCAAGCTGGGCGATACCGTTCTGACCGCAACGCAGTACAACGAAACCGAGCTTTACTATGTGGAGATTACGGGCATCAAGTCCTCCGACCTGACCACAGCTTACACCGTGACGGTTGGTGACCTGACCGTGACCTACAGCGCGATGAGCTACGCTTACACGGCGCTTCACACCGAGGACCTTGACGAGACGCTTACCGCAACGGTCAAAGCGCTGGTCAACTACGCAAACGCGGCAAAGGCTTACTTTGCGGCGAACTGAGAGGGGGAGAACACCATGAAGAAATTGTATGAGAACCCGCGCTATCTGCTGATTGATGCCGACCTGACCGACATTCTGACCACCTCCACAGTGGATAATGACCGCAACGATGACGAATTGCCCGTTCTGAAGCTGGGATAACCCAAAAGCGGACCCGCGCCTGCGGGGGCGGGTCCGAAACCGTCTGTATTCAAACACGAGAAAGAGAGGAACTTTTATGAAGAAAAGATCATGGCTTTCCTGCCTGCTTGCGCTTGCAATGCTGCTTTCCTGCTTTGCGGCGGTCATGCTTCCCGCTTCTGCGGAGGGGGCAACCTACGACAGCGACGATGCCGCAGTTGAGGCGGGCTACTATTTCCGTCTGAATGACAAGTATTACAAGAATCTGGTTGACGCACATCTGGACGTTGTTGACGGCGACACCATCTATATGCTGGCGGACTACACCAACAATTCCGCACACGAGTATGTGGGTTGGGATGCCGCAAAGAGAGCGTACACCGACACCAAGACCTACACCATCATTGGCGGCGGTCATACCTACAGCAGCTCGGTTACGCACGGTCTGCATTTCTACAGCGCAAACGTGACAATTGACGGCATGAACTATGCGGTTGCGACAGGTAACGTTTCGGGTATGCGTATCGAGCGCTCGGCAAAGGTGACGCTGAAAAACTGCACCTTTGAAAAGCTCGGTGTTTCCGATAAAACATGGAATACCCCTGTTATCGTTTACGGCGCGCTGACACTTGATGAGGGCGCGGTTCTGAAGAACAACGGCGAGGGCGCAAACGCCAACAGCCACGGCGCTTATCTGGAGGGCAAGGACGAAAACGAACAGCTGAAGGCAGGGGAAATCATTCCGAAGCTGGTCCTGAAGGCGAACTCGACGATTGACGCAAAGCAGTATGCCATTTACGAATCCACGCAATCCGAGCTTGAGGTTCTGTCGCACACCGTTAAGCTGATTGATTCCTCGAGCGCAGAGCACACGGGTAGCTGGCGCAAGGCGAAGTCGGACACAACCGTCACCATTGCGGGACCGACCGATGAGGACTACGGCAACCCCGAGGTCAAGGCGGCTTGGAAGGACCTTTACACCAAGCTGGGTGAGACTTGGATTGACACCCCGAACGTGGATAAGGACACCATCCTTTCCTACAAGCCCGACATGGGCGCGGCAAGCGTGCGCATGAAGGACGACAGCTACGGCTTGCGCTTTACCACCACAATTTCCGCCGATGTTGCCAACTTTGCAAAGGCAATGGTTGACCGCGGGACCATGACCTCCTTCTCCTACGGCACGCTGATCGTCCGCTACGAGGATATCAAGGACATGACCGATATCACGCTTGAGGCGCTGACGGCGGCAAATGTCAAGTATCTCGATGTGAAGGCGGAGAAGGGCATTGTGGAAAATTCGAGCGGCAGTGTGACGCTCAGCACCGCGCTGGTGAACATCAAGGAAGCCAACTACGGCGTGAAGTTCTGCGCAATCTCCTACATTACCTACGTTTATGCCGACACCACCCTCGGAACCATCACTACATACGCGGCTCCGAGCGAGGCAAGCAGCATTGCGGACGCGGCATGGCGCGCGCTGGCGGATGTCAGCACCGAGCTGAAATCCGGCTGCACCAACCCGCTCCACAGCTATTGGAAGCTCGAAAACGGCGAATATGTTGAGGTTGACGGCGACGTTTACACCAAATATTCCAAAGCACAGCAGGCGGCGCTTCTGGCGTTCACCTCTGCGAACTGAGAGAGGAGAGGCAACATGAAAAAACTTTGGAAACGCATTCTTGCAATTGCCATGCTTGCGGTCATGCTGCTTGCGGCAGTCTCCTGCGGTGACAAAAACAAGGAGCCCGCAAAGACCGAAGCCCCCACCAAGACCGAAGCCCCCGCACAGACCACGGAAAAGCCCGAGGACCCCAAGCCGCCCGTCAAGGAGCGCGATGTGCCCTATGAGGACCAGACCGAGGATGATGTTGTGAACGATAATTTCTGAGAACCCGAGGAGAAACCACATGAAAACAATTCTGAAAAGCGGACTTGCGCTCCTGCTGGCGCTGTTGATGCTGATTCCCGTTCTGGCATCCTGTAACGGAAGCAAGGACCCGAGCAACACGCCGACGGGAACCGCCAAGAACGGCGAAACCGAAGAGCCGACCACAAACGGCGGCGAAGAGGAAGAGGTTGAGGTCCTGCCCGATGTCAACTATGACAATCGGGATATCAAGATTCTGATGCGCGACAACGACTACTATGTTCGTGACATGGAGATTGATGACGAAGCGATCAATCAGGGCAAGGCAACTGCGGTTGACGAGCAGGTCTACTACCGCAACCGCGCCGTGGAAAAGCGGCTGGGTGTGCTCCTGAAAATCGACAGACAGAGCGGAAACAGCAACACGCTGGACCCCGCAGGCGTGCGTAATCTGCTGAACGACGGCACCTACGATCTGATTGCCGACCACGGGCGCGGACTGTTTACCTATGCGGTAGAGGGACGCCTCAAGAACTGGTACGATCTGGAGTATGTCGACCTTACGAAATCGTGGTGGAGCCAGGGGATGATCTCCGACTTCACAATTCAGGATACGGTCTGGTGCATGACGGGTGACCTGAGCTATCAGGGCATCGGTGCAACGGTTGTTATGGCGATGAACAAGAAGGTTTTGCGCGATCTGGTTCTGGACGATCCGTATGCGGCGGTCCTGAACGGCACATGGACCTTTGATATGTTCTACGAGATGGTGGCGCAAGCCAAGAGCAACGACGGAAGCGGGACCGATGTGAACCCCGAAAACGGCGATCTGACGGGCTACATGACCTCCCAATGGAGAGGACCGATGACGGCGCTTTACTCTGCGGGTCTGCGCGCAATCAAGGTTGGCGAGGACGGCAACCTGCAAATGACCGTCAACAGCCAGAAAACCATTCTGCTCTTTGACGATTTCTTCCGTCTGGTCAATCAGGACAATGTGAAGCTCTACCTCGGCAATATGCCCGCGTCCTTCTTTAAGACCTTTGCAACCGGAAACGTGCTGTTCATGGACGCGCGTCTCTACGATATCAGCAAGGTAATTGAGAATGATTTCCTCGATTACGGCATTCTGCCGTGGCCGAAGTACGACACCGAGGTTGACGAATACTACGCATGGGTTGACGCGGTTGCAAACGTGTTCGGCGTTCCGCTCGGAAAGAGCGAGGAGGACTACGAGTGCATCAGCGCGGTTCTCGAAGCGCTTTCCGCCGAGGGACACCGCCGCGTGATTCCCGCCTTCTATGAGGACACCATTCAGAAGAAGTACGCGCAGGATTCCAATTCCTTCCGCGCGTTGGAGCTGATTCGTGCAGGGCGCGTCTATGACCTCGCCTCCTACATGGCAAAGGACCTCGGCTCGCTCTCCTCGGTCGGCTACACGATTGCCGGCATGAAGACCCAGAGCTACTCCGAGTGGTGGAACACCAACGGCTCGGGCTTGCAGGGCAAGGTCGACCAGCTGAACACCGAGCTGAAGAAGCTCATCGCAACCAAATACTGATTTCTTTCGGGGGAGTCCGGCAATGCCCGGTCTCTCCCGCCCCTTTTATCAAAAGAACGGAGGTATCCTCTTGAAAAAGAATCTGTTTTTCCGCGCCGTGCTCCTGTTTGCGGCGGTAGCGCTCCTGCTCCCGTGCCTTGCAGCCTGCCGCGGCGGTGACAACGGGACCGAAACCGCAGCTCCGACGCAGACGACCGCAACAGCCGAGCCGACCGAGAAGCTGTCGGATTTCTTCGGCTCGGAGGCAAAGAATTATGTGGTCATTTACCCAACGAGCGGCAAATCCGCTGTGATTGAAGCGGCAAAAACGCTGACGGCGGCGCTGAACTCGACCTTTGGTCTGTCACTCCGTTGCCGCACCGACAATGCGGTCAAGGCGGCGGACAGCCCGCGTGAGATACTGGTCGGCGAGACCAATCGAAGCGAAAGCAAAACGCTTGCCGCAACTCTGGAGAACGAGGGCGATTGGGGCATCCGTTGGGCGGGGACCCGCCTTGCCGTTTGCGGAAAGGGCAACACCGCCACAAGCCGCGCGGTGAACCGTCTGCTTTCGGATTATGTCCTCGGGCAAAGCGGGACCCTGCGCCTGCCCGAAAAGCTGGACCTGCACTGGGATTTCCGCGAAATGAGCCGCGCGGCGTTCACGCTGGCGGAATCCTACCGCGTGATTTTCCCGAGCGCAAACCGTTCGGATGAACGCCGCCTCGGTGGTGTTCTGCGCGATGAATTGCTGGCGCTGACGGGCTCGACCGTCAAGGTGCAGTCCGATGAGAACGGCGACACGGGCGCGGAAATTCTGATCGGTCTGACCAACCGCCCCGAATCAACCGAGGGCGCAAAGGGACTTGCGGACTATCAGGACTACCGCGTGACGGTTACGGGCAACAAGGTGGTGCTTTCGGGCAACAGCACCGAGGCTTTGCGCCGCGCCGCCGCAGACCTGATTGAGGCGCTGACCCTCGGGAAAATCACCGACCTCGGAAAGAGCTACGTCTCCGAAAATCTCTTTTACGGCGAGGGGCACGCAGAGCGCCTGCCCGACCTTGCCTCCTTCATCCCGTCATGGTCAACCTCGGTTCAGCCTGCCGTCTGGCTCGGGAGCCTTGACGAGAAAATCAACGCCTTTACCACCATCGATGCGCGCAACCTCAGCGCCGTGCGGGGAGGGGACACCAAGCGTTACGCCTCCTGCTCCTTTGAAGCCATCGCCTCGGCGGTCCTTTGCGGCGCGGACTTAATCACGCTGGATGTGTTTGAAACGAAGGACCATGTGCTGGTTGCGGTCCCCGACGGCAATCTCTCGGCTTACACCGATGCGGCGGAACGCTACGGCGCACTCGGCGCGCCGTCCTCCACGCTGGTCACCGACTGGACGTGGGAGCAGATTCGCGCGCTGAAAATGACCCGCTCCTCCTTTGGCAGAGTGCTGACGCTCTCCGAGGCGGTCTCGCTCTGCGCGGGGCGTTGCATGGTCTATGCAAATGTATCGGGCGCAGATGACTGGACCGATACGCTCCTGTATCAGGCATTTGTGAATCAGAACGCCGCGAAGTCCTACTTCATCCCGAATCCCGACCGCTACACGCTGACCGAGCCGAAAACCGTTACCGCTCTGCGCAAATGGATGAACCGTGACAAGTCGAACAGCGCGGTGACCGAGGCATACAACTATTGGACCGCTTGCGTGGCGAAGAAGCCGAACCACTGGTCAAGACTGCTCTGGCAGAACAACGGAAACGAGGACAGCGCAACGTGGCAGTCCCTGCGCGACGAGTGGAAAACCTTCCTGTATACCGCCGACATCGCCGCATATTGTGATTACATCGGTAAGAATCAGTCCGCCTCCACCAAGACCGACGACGTGAGCACCGATCAGCCCTATACCATCAACCAAAGCGATCTGGGCTACCGCGTGATGATTATCTCGGACACGCATTACTACACCACCTCCAACATCAAGGATGACAACCTCGGCATCACACGCGCAAAGAAGAAGGAATTCCTCATGGCGCAGATTCGGAAGGAGCTGGACGGGCGCGGGCTGGATGCGATTTTGGTCCTCGGCGACCTTGCAACCGACAACTGGACGGTGGGCCTTGCGGATGCCAAGAGCGAAGCGGAAATGTACACCAAGAACACCTACTACGCAAAAACGCTCTACGACGATTGCTTCAAGCCGTTTGAGGATGAATTGGGCATTTACGTCCTTGCGGGCAACCACGACAGCTTCCTCAACGAAAAGTGGAAGGAAATGTTCGGCACCGACCGTCAGTTCTCCTTCAAAATCGGCAACATGGCATTCATCATGCTGGATACCTTCTCGGATAAGGGAAGCAACTCCAAGGGCAACGGCTCCTCCTATGTCGGCATCGACAAAACATGGCTGGCAAGCGAAATGGCGAAGTATCGGAACTGCAAGGTGGTGGTCTGCTCGCACTACTTCAACAGCATGAGTGAGCTGAAGGAGCTTTCCGACCAGTATTCCAACATCATCGGCTTCTACCACGGGCACACGCACCTGTATGAGGCAGTGGATGTCGGAAATGGCACGATGTGCATCAACGACGGCGGCTTCTCCTACACCGCATTCGCCAGCGAGGGCGGGGAGTGGAACTTTGAATACATGGACCCGCGTTCCGCATGGGGCTATTGCATTCTGGAATGGACCGCCGACAACAGCCGTTGCGTCTCCTATCGCACCACGCTTGCCATCACCTACGAGGCAACGAACATGACCTACAGAATCGCCAAGGAGCGCAAGACGGCGGACATTCCGCTTTCGTGACGGATTTTGCCATCAAAAACGTAAAATTCTGCCATCAAAAACAGCATGAAACGACTTGCATAAATTCAAAAATATGATATAATAGAAGCATCGAGGGAGAACCCGACGCGGTTCGTCGGGTTCTCCCGTCGTGTTTCAAAGGAGATTCCCATGAAACATCGCATTCTGCTGGTTTCGGATATGCACTATACCACAGACCTCTCCGAAAAGGAGCTTCGCCTCACGCATCCCGAAGCCACCGCCTCTCTCGCCTCCGGTCCGCTCTTCGGCAGGACCCAGCGGGAGAAGATCGATCTGATTTCGGCGGCGGTTGCGGAGGAGCACGCCAAAGCGCCGCTGGACGCGGTTCTGGTCCTCGGCGACCTCTCCATTGACGATTACGACTACCGCAAGCTGCCCGACAACTATTGCCGCCGCTTTCTTGACGAATGTATGCGCGGCTTCCCGTGCCCCTCGTGGGCGCTGGCGGGCAACCACGACAGCTACCCCGATGACGCATGGCGCGAGGTGTTCGGCTACGGGCGGCAGTTCTCGGTGAAAATCGGGGACCGCGTGTTCGTGATGCTCGATACCTTCCGCAAGGTCCCCGCGCACGGTGCATCGGGAGCGGGGTATACGCCGGTTGACACCGATTTTCTCCGCGCCGAGCTGGAGAAGTATCCAACCGAAAAAATCTTTCTCTGCACGCACTATATCGATGTTCACCAAGAGGAGCAGAATGCGGAATTCTGCCGTATCCTGCGGGAAAACGACCGCATTCTCGCGCTCTTCCGCGGGCACACGCACATTGCCGAGCTGCTGTCCTTTGCGGGCAAGCCGCTTGCCGACATTGGCGGCTACGGCTACAGCGGGCAGGTGGTTGACGGAAAATACACCTTTGAAATCTTCTCCCCGAGATGGGCATACGGCTATGAAATTCTGGAGTGGGACGACACCGCGACCCGCTTCTATCATGTCAAGCCCGCGCTTCACTACGAGGCGAAGAACGGGAGCTTTGACGTACCGCTGACAATTTCGGGCGAATGCACGCTGAACGCCTGAGAAAAAATAAGGAGAACACCATGACAGAAACAATCCGAATCGCAACGGGAAACGGGCTTGAGATTTCCCTGACCGAAGCAGAGCTTGAAAACGTCCGCGCCGTGTATGCAGACGCGCAAAACGTCATCGGCGGGGAGGTTCTCTACACGCCCACCCAGCCCGAATGCGACGAATATGTTGCCATTGAAAACCACTCGCCGTTCTGGTGCCGTCCGTTCTTCGGCAAGGACCTGCGCGACCTACCTGAATTGGTGCAGGCATTGCTGTTGAGGCGCGGGGACCTTTACCGTTACATCCTGCCGATTTGCGCGGACACATGGAAAACCGTCATTCGCGGCGGCAAAAACGGGATGGAATTCCGCCTGTATACGAACTACGACCAAGCGGTGGATTGCGTGCGCCAGCTTTCGTGGGTGGAAGCGCGCGGCAGGGACCCGCTGGAGCTTGCGCACCGTTGCGCGCGGGTTGCCGCGGCACTGCTCGGAAACGGCATGAAGCTGCGGGCGGAGCGCGCCTATCCCGAGGTGCTGGACTACCTCGGCTGGTGCTCGTGGGATGCCTTCCAAATCCGCGTGAACGAGGCGGGACTGCTGGAAAAGGCGGCGGAATTCCGAAGCAAGGGCGTTCCGATTCGCTATGCAATCCTCGATGATATGTGGGCGGACTGCCCGAAGCTGAACGAAATTCCGCCCGACACGGATTTCCGCACAATGGTCGGGTTCATGCACAAGAGCAAGCTGCGCTCCTTTGAAGGGGACCCCGTACGCTTCCCGCAGGGCATGAAGCACACCGTGGAGGCGCTGAAGGCGGCAGGCATTCGCAACATCGGCATCTGGTTCCCGACCACGGGCTATTGGTCGGGCGTGGAGGCAGGCGGCGAGGCGGAGCGCGAATTTGCCGCCGACCTGATGACCGAGCCGAACGGCAGACGCATTGTCAAGCCCGAGCTTCCGCACACGGCGCACTGGTTCGGCTCGCTCTGCGGCAAAGCAAAGGCTTGGGGCGCGGACTTTGTGAAGATTGACAATCAGGGCTGTCAGGGCTATTACCGCAAGGTGGGACCGATCGGGAAAACCGCCCGCGCCGTGCAGACGGGAATCGAGACGGCGGTTGCGGAGCAGATGGGCGGTGCGGTCATCAACTGCATGGGGATGCCGTCGGAATGTATGTTCAACCGTCCCGACAGCGCCGTCAGCCGTTGCTCGGACGATTTTATGCCCGAGAACCGCGCGTGGTTTGCCAAGCATATTCTGCAATGCGCCTACAACGGCATTTTGCAGGGGCAGTTCTATGTCAACGACTGGGATATGTGGTGGACCGATGACGGACAGGCGAAGAAAAACAGCCTTTGCCGTGCCATCAGCGGCGGACCGATTTATGTCAGTGACAAATTGGGGCGGACCAATGCGGATATCCTGCGCCCGCTGTGCTTCTCGGACGGTCGGATTCCACGCCCCGATGAGAGCGCCACGCCAACGGCGGACTGCCTGACGTGCGACCCGCGCACAAGCGGAAAGCCGCTGAAGGTGCGGAACATTGCGCACGGCGTGGGCATTCTGGCGGCATTCAATCTGGACGCGGAGGAAAAGCCCGTTTCGGGAAGCCTCGGCGCGGCGGACGTCGGCTTCTCCGCCTCAACCCGCGTAGTTGTCTACGATTGGTTTGCAAAGACCTGCCGCCTGCTGGAGGCGGGCGAGCGGATGGAATTCACGCTGGAGGGTCCCGACGATTACCGCCTGTGGTGGGTGGTCCCGTATGTCAGCGGCGGCGTGACGATGCTCGGCAAAACCGATTTGTACATCGGATGTCTTGCGGCGGAGGCGCTCGGAGAGCACCGCTATCGGATTGCGGACGGCGGGGAAATTGCCGTTGCAAGCAAGCAGACCGTGCGCGCCGAGGTGAACGGACAGCTTCTGGACGGCGAGCGGGACGGACTGCTGTACCGCTTCCGTTTGCCCGAGGGAACAACCGATATTCGGCTTCTTTCCGAATGAAAAGTCCCCCGCAACCGATTCAAAATCGGTTGCGGGGGAGAGGGGAAAATTCATTTCCGCGCGGCGGTTGTGTCGCGGAGATACAATCCCGTTGGCAGGACGATGTGCGTTCGCGGACCTGCGGCGAACTCGGTTTTTCCCGAAATGTAGTTGTAAAGCGTTTCCGAGGCGATATGCGCCATGTTCTTTTTGGAGACGCTGACCGAGGAAAGCATAATCGGGAAGGTGTAGTCCGCGCAGATGTTATCAAAGCCGATGACCGAAAGGTCCTCCGGAACGCGAAGCCCCATCTGCCGCGCCTCGCGGATGATACCGAAGGCAAGCATATCGTTGAAGGAGAGAATGGCGGTGCAGTCCCGATTGGCGGTGAGGAAGCCCCGAATTTCCGCCTGATATTGCGTCTGCGCCAGCGGCAGATTGAGGATGTTTTTCTCCGAAAAGGGGATTCCCGCCTCCTCCAGCGCGCGGCGGTAGCCTGCAAAGCGCTCGCGGTCCGAGGAAATCAGCGGATTGACGCGCACGCAGGCAATGTTCCGATGCCCCTGCTCAATCAAGTGCCGTGTGGCAAGATAAGCGCCGCCCGCATCGTCACAGACCACATAGTCCGTGTCGAAGTCCCCGTCAAAGTGCCGCCCGATGAGCACATAGGGGATACGGGATTTTTCAAGATAGCGGATGCAATCGGTGTTCGCCTGTGTCGGGCAGATGATGACACCGTCCACGTTCTGACCGATGGAAATCTTGACCGCGCGCAATTCATCGTCGGCATTCTCGGCGGTGTTCATGAACAGCGGCGTGATGCCAAAGACGCGGAAGTATTGCTCGATGCCGCGGAACACAATGGAGAAGTGCGGGTTGATGATGTCGGGCAGAATCACCGAAATGATGGAGCTTTTGCCCGCACGGACCCCGCGCGCCTGAAAGTTGGGGATGTAGTCCAATTCGTCCGCCACGCGGCGGATAATGGCTTTGGTTGCCTCGGAAATGTCGGGCTCATCGCGGAGCGCGTGTGAAACGGTGTTAACCGAAAAGCCCGTTGCGTCCGCAATATCCTTTAATCTTGTTTTCATCGTGTCATTTTTCTCCGATTCCTCTGTACATTGATTATATTATATCACATTTTTCAGAAAAAGGCAAGAATTTGTGAAAAATAAAATAAATTCAAAAAAATCCTCTTGACATTTCGCCTGAAATGTGATACAATGTCATTAACGATAATGAATTGGAGACGATCTCATGAATAAAAAATTGTATCGTTACTTTGTTGAAGCGCGCACCCACCGCAACCTGCGC
>DJSQ01000106.1 GCA_002438075.1 Clostridiales bacterium UBA6330 | reverse complement strand
CGCTTCGTGTGCCGTTATAAGAGCGGCAATTTCTACACGATGACGAGCGACGGAACGCGATGGGTGAAGCCGACATGGTCGGATTTGATTCCGCTCTCATGAGGGCAGGGGCAATGCTGGAAATCTTGGCGGTGCTTCTGTGGCTCGGTGCGGCGGTGGGAATCGGTTGGATTCTTTGTAAAGTCATGAATGGAAAACGGTTTGTCTGCCATCAGCCATTGACGTTGGCATTATCCGGTGCAATAGCATTGGTACTGTACTTCCGTTTTGGTCTGACCGTGACCGCCGTGCAGGGACTGTTCCTGTGGTTCACCCTTCTGTACGGCTCCATGTCTGATCTCACCGACCACACCATGCCGGACAGCGTATGGGTCACCGTGCTTGCGCTTGCAATCCCGTCCATTATAAAGCACGGCATCGTTTCCATGCTCGCAGGCGCAGTCTGCGTCATGTTGCCGCAACTGGCGCTTGCGGTCATCCCGCCACACCGCACCCTCGGCGGGGCAGACATCAAGCTGTCCGGCGCGTTGGCTGTCCTGCTCGGCTTCACAGGTGGCTTGACCGCATTCCTCGCGGGTCTGCTCATGGCGGTCGTAACCGTCACCGCGCGGGACTTTGTGCAGACGCGTCTGCACAAACAGAGGGACTGCCCCAAGAAGCCGTTCGCACTGATTCCATTCCTTGCGGTCGGTGGAATGGTAATGTTCCTCATTGGGTAAGAAAAAACGTAAAAATCGGAAGCCGGCAAATAAATTTTCTTTTTGCTGTTGAATTTTACGACAAATTCGTGTATAATAGAAACAGCAAAGCAAAGGAGGCGTGCATATGCCGAATATCAAACCGGTTTCCGATCTCAGAAGCTACAACGAGGTGCTCAAGGATGTCGCAGTCGGCGAACCCGTGTTCCTGACCAAAAACGGCAGGGGACGGTACGCAATTGTGGACATGGAGGAATTTGAAAAGACGCAGGCGGCGCTGAAGCTGTTGGCGGAGCTTGCAAAAGGGGAAAAATCCGCGCGGGAGGAAGGCTACACCGATTTTGCGGAAGTGGAACGAATGTTCGGAGGGGCGCATGGCTGACATCCGCTTTTCTGCCGAGGCTGTCCGCGATCTCGGAGAAATCCGAAAGTATATCACGGAGGAGCTCGGCTCTGAGGAATCGGCGGCATCCGTGACGGCGCGGATTCTGGAGCGCATTGCAAAGCTGAAAAACTTCCCGCACATGGGCGCTCCTCTGCAGGCGGTTGTGGCTGTCCCAAATGATTACCGCTATCTGGTCTGTGGCAACTATCTTGCGTTCTACCGCTGTGAGGACGGGCAGGTTTTGATTAACCGCATCCTATATGGCAGGCGGAACTACCTGAAAATCCTCTTTGGCGATCTGACAGACGAACACGAACAATAAAATTAAGCCCAACGAAAAGCACTGTTGAAAACGACAGTGCTTTTTTCGTTGGCGGAAAGGAAAGCATTATGAAGAAAAAGAAATCCATTGGATTCCGATGGATTGGAAATCGGACGGTCATCGGGATTGTTTGCATCCTTGCGGCAATCGGAATCTGCTTTGGCATTGCCCCGACCGTGCAAAAGTTATCTGCGGGAAAGACAACAATCCTGCGCGTAACGCGTACCGTCCCGCGTGGGAGTTGCCTGACCGAAGCGGATGTGGAAATGGTCGAGGTTGGCAGTTACGGTCTGTCGCGGGACATCCTGCGGGACAAAATGGCGGCGGTCGGGAAGTATACCACCACAGACCTATATGCAGGGGAGTACCTCATCCCCGCCAAACTGACGGCGAACGGCGCAGACACGAACGGGATACTGGAAAGCCTCACGGTAGGAAAGAAAGCCATCAGCGTGACGCTCGGCTCGTTCGCGCAGGGGCTGTCCGGCAAACTGGAGACAGGGGACATCGTGTCGGTCATCGTTTACAAATCCAAAGAGGGAGTCTCCGTAACGCCGCCGGAATTACAGTATCTGCGCGTTATTACATCCACGACCTCGCAGGGCGTGGATAAGGCGAACATCACGGACTCCACACAGCCTGTGACGGTGACGCTTCTGGTCAACCAAGCGCAGGCAGAATTATTGTCTGCATACGAAAAGAGCGCGTCCATGCATTTTGCATTGGAGTATCGGGGCGATGCCGAAACCGCCGCACAGTATCTCGCGGTACAGGAAGAATACTTCCGGAACGGGGGCAGCCATGAGTGAAAAAAACGGGAAACTGATTGCCGTCTGGGGCGCACCGCATAGCGGAAAGACCACTTTTGCGGCGGCGTTGGGGACAGCCATTGCCGATACTTATGCCGCCGCAACGGTCATTGTCCTGCACAGCGACATCGAAGCCCCGATGCTATCTGTCCTGTTTCCGAGTGCCAAGAGCGGTAGCCTCGGCTCGGTCGGAATCCCGCTGTCTGCGAATGAACTGGACACCGAGCAGATTCTCGCCAATTGCACCGAGGCGAAAGCCCGCCCGACGCTTGCGGTCATGGGCTATCGGGACGGAGATACGCGCCTGACCTATCCTCGTTATGGGAAGGAACGGGCGGTTGAACTTTTTGAAAAACTCAAAAGCCTTTCTGATTTTGTCATTGTGGATTGTATGAGCAATCCCAACGAAAGCCTGCTGTCCCTT
>DJSQ01000206.1 GCA_002438075.1 Clostridiales bacterium UBA6330 | reverse complement strand
GGTTCAAGTTAGTTGTTGAACGGAATAAGTAAAACTTAGGTCTTATTCTTAAAAAGGAGGTGCCCTCAACGGAACACGAACAGATTATACAGATGGGACACCTTTCGCCTCCTGACGGAGAGAACGGTATCCTGTTTCAAATGTGCGGTACAACCTACCCAAATCGCAACTACATCATCAACCGCCCTACTTCAACCGTCTCCTGCCTTGAAACGGTCCGAAGCGGGAGGGGAACCGTTATCCTTGACGGGCGCGAATACCGCCTGTCCGCAGGTGATTCCTACCTCCTCCCCGAAGGGCACAGCCATCGGTACTTCTCCGACCGCGCGGACCCGTGGGAAAAGGTCTGGGTCAACTTCTCGGGCGTGTTCTCGCGCTCCCTGCTCCACCTCTGGGGGCTGGATAATACCTGCGTCTTTCGCGGGCTTGACCTCTCCCCCCTGCTCCTGCAATTGCAGTCCTGTGCCGCAGAAAACGACCCATGCCTCGCCGCAGCAAGGTGCACGGGCATCATGACCGAAGCCTTTACCCGCATGGCGCTGTCTCTGACCGCACAGCCCGACCTCCCGCTCTCCCCCGCGCAGGAATTGCGGCGCTATATCGACCGCCACCTTACCGAACCGCTCCGAACCGAACAGCTTGCCGCCCGCATCGGGCGCTCGGTCTCACAGGCGCAACGCCTTTTTGCCGCAGAGTACGGCACCTCGCTCTACCGCTACGTCCTCGATCGCAAGCTTGCGCTTGCCTGTCGGCTCCTGCGGGAAACGGGCATGACCGTCCGCGAGCTTGCCGCCTACCTCTCCTTTGAGGACGAGTTCTATTTTTCGGGACTGTTCCGCCGCAAAATCGGCACCTCGCCGAGCCGCTACCGCGAGCACCCCGAGCAATCGGAGCAATCAGAGCAGTCGGAATAAAACCAGTATACGCAAAAGAAAGCAAAATCATACAGAAACGAAAGAGGAACCATCATGGAACAGTACACAACCTACGCGGTGGAAAAAGCCGTGGAATTGCTTGCAATCGACAGCCCGACAGGGTTTACCAAAGTCGCGGCGGATTGGGTCAAGGCGGAGTTTGAAGCGCTCGGCTTCTCCGCAACGATTACCAACAAGGGCGGCGTTCTCATCGACCTCGGCGGCACGGACGCGGAAAACGCCCTGCTCCTTGAGGCGCATACCGATACACTCGGCGGCATGGTCGCGGAGGTCAAGGGCAACGGCAGACTGCGCCTGACCAACCTCGGCGGAATGCGCGCCGAGAACAGCGAAACCGAAAACCTGCGGGTTTACACCCGCGCGGGGCGCGTCATTGAGGGCACGCTCCAGCTCTGCAATGCGTCGGTCCACGTCAACGGCGCGTTTGCCGACACCAAGCGCTCCTTCGATACGACCGAGGTCCTGCTTGACGAGGACGTAAAAAGCGCCGATGAAGCCCGCGCGCTCGGAATTGAGGTCGGTGACATCGTTTGCTTTGACCCCCGCACGCGCGTTACGGCATCGGGCTACATCAAAAGCCGTTTTCTTGACGATAAGCTGTCGGTCGGCATCCTGCTCGGCTTTGCAAAGTACCTTGCCGACAACCGTATCACCCCCTCGCGCCGCGTGTATGTTCACGTCACGGTCTACGAGGAGGTCGGGCACGGCGGTGCCGCTTCGGTCCCCTCGGGTGTGACCGAGGCAATCAGCGTGGACATGGGCTGTGTGGGTGACGGCTTGACCTGCACCGAGCGGCAGGTGTCGATCTGCGCAAAGGATTCGGGCGGTCCCTACAGCTACGAGGTGGTCGGAAAGCTGATTGACGCGGCAAAGGCAACGGGCGCGGACTATGCGGTCGATGTTTACCCGCATTACGGCTCGGACGTGGAAGCCACGCTCGGCGGCGGTGCCGATGTGCGCCACGGGCTGATCGGCTCGGGCGTTTACGCCAGCCACGGCTACGAGCGCAGTCACCGTGACGGGGTGAAGAACACCCTGCTGGTTCTGCGCGGCTATCTGAACGTATAAGGAGGTCGGTCATGCGCGCCTGCGATATTTTCCGCCCGACAGAAATTCTTCTGCCCGATTTTTCCCGCATTGACGGGACGCGCTGGGCAACGGTTGCCTGCGACCAATACACGAGCCAGCCCGACTACTGGGAACGCGTGTCCCATTTTGTCGGGGACGCGCCGTCCACGCTTCACCTGATGCTCCCCGAGCTTTATCTTTCCGAGAGCGACCGCCGCATTCCGCAGATTCACCGCGCAATGGAAACGGCTTTGACCGACTGGCTGGTCCCCTACCCCGATTCGATGATTCTTGTCGAGCGGACGCAGGCGGACGGACGGGTACGGCGCGGCATTGTGGGCGCGGTGGATTTGGAAGCCTACGACTATCACGCGGGGGCAACCTCCCCCATCCGCGCGACCGAGGGGACGGTGCTTGAGCGGATTCCCCCGCGCGTTCGGATTCGCCGCGATGCGCCGCTGGAGATGCCCCATGTGCTGCTGTTATTCGACGATCCGCGCGACACGGTTGTCGGTCCGCTTCTTTCCGCGCGCGCGTCACTTCCCATGCTTTACGATTTTGACCTGATGGAAAACGGCGGGCACCTGCGCGGCTACCGTTTGGGTGCAGCGCAACAGGCGGCTCTGACCGATGCGCTGGACCGACTCACCGAGGGGCAGGGTGCGCACCCGCTTCTGTTTGCGGTTGGGGACGGGAACCACTCGCTCGCCTCCGCAAAGGCGGCATACGAGGAGGTCAAGGCGGCGCTCGGGGCGGATGCGGCGCTCTCGCATCCCGCGCGCTACGCGTTGGTTGAGATCGAGAACATTCACGACCCTGCTCTGGATTTTGAGCCGATTTACCGTGTGGTATTTGACGTTGACCCCGCCGCGTTTCTCGCGGATTTCGCGGCATATGCAAGGGCGCAGGCAGGCTCTGCGGCGGCGCAGGAATTTCTTGCGGTGACGTTTTCGGGCGAGCAGTCCGTTGTGGTTCCGTCTCCCGTTTATCAGCTTCCCGTTGCGACGCTACAGGCGTTTTTAGACAGTCGCGCCTCCCTGACGGTTGACTACATTCACGGTGAGGATGCGCTCCGCTCGCTTGCGACCCGTCCGAATGCGGTGGGCTTCCTATTCCACGGGATGGAAAAGTCCGCTCTATTCCCCGCGATTCTTGCCGACGGTGCGCTCCCCCGCAAGACCTTCTCGATGGGGCACGCGCACGACAAGCGCTTCTACGTCGAGTGTCGGCGGATTCGGGGGTAGGAATAGAAAGAAAAGACCTTGGAGGGAGAA
>DJSQ01000221.1 GCA_002438075.1 Clostridiales bacterium UBA6330 | reverse complement strand
TCTCCCTCCAAGGTCTTCCTCCCCTTCCCCATCACTCCAGCTCAAAGGCGCCGGTGTAGAGTTGGTAGTATTGACCCTTTTCGGCAATCAGCTTTTCGTGGCTGCCGCGCTCAATAATCCTGCCGTGGTCCAGAACCATGATTACGTCCGAATTCCGTACCGTCGAGAGGCGGTGCGCAATTACAAAGACCGTCCGACCGCGCATCAAAGCGTCCATGCCCTGCTGGACAATCGCTTCCGTCCGCGTGTCAATCGAGGACGTTGCCTCGTCCAGAATCATCACGGGCGGGTCCGCAACCGCCGCACGCGCAATCGCAATCAGCTGGCGCTGTCCCTGCGACAGGTTCGCGCCGTTGTTCGTCAACTGCGTTGCGTAGCCGTCCGGCAAACGCGTGATGAAATCATCCGCACCCGCCAGCTTCGCCGCCGCAATGCACTCCTCGTCGGTCGCATCCAGCTTTCCGTAGCGGATGTTGTCCATCACGGTCCCCGTGAACAGGTTCGTGTCCTGCAACACCAGCCCCAGCGAGCGCCGCAGATCGTTCTTTCTGATCTTGTTTACGTTGATTCCGTCGTAGCGAATTTTGCCGTCCGCAATGTCGTAGAAACGGTTAATCAGATTCGTAATCGTCGTCTTGCCCGCACCCGTCGCGCCGACAAACGCCACCTTCTGCCCTGGCTCCGCATACACCGTCACGTCATGCAGCACCTGCTTGTCGGGCGTGTAGCCGAAGTCCACGTCGGTCATCTGCACCGCACCGCGCAGTTCGGTGTAGGTAACGGACCCGTCCGCCGTGTGCGGATGCTTCCATGCCCAGTGCCCCGTGTGCTTGGCGGTCTCGGTAATCGTCCCGTCCGCGCCAATCTCGGCGTTCACCAGCGTCACGTAGCCGTCATCCGTCTCGGGCTTCTCGTCCATCAGACCGAAGATACGGTCTGCGCCCGCAAGCGCCATGACCACCGAGTTGATCTGCTGCGACACCTGGTTGATGTTGCCCGTGAACTGCTTTGTCATCGAAAGGAACGCCACAATCACGCCGATGCTCAGCGTCATCGTCTCGGGGCGGGTAATCAGATTTTGCAGGCTGAGGTTGTACGCACCGCCGATGTTCAGCAGGCATCCCGCAACCACAACAATGACATACAGCAGGTTGCCGATGTTCATGATAATCGGTCCCAGCATATTCGCGTATGCGTTCGCGCGGTAGCTGTTCTGATACAGCTCCTCGTCAATCGCGTCAAAGTCCTGCTTGGTCTGCTCCTCGTGGTTGAAAACCTTGACCACCTTCTGCCCGTTCATCGTCTCCTGCACAAAGCCCTCCAGCCTTGCGACCGAGCCTTGCAGACGGACGAAGAACTTCGCCGAGCCGCCGCCCAGCTTGGCGGAGACCAGCATCATCAGCACCACGCCCGCCATCACGACCAGCGTCAGCCAGATGCTGTAGTACAGCATGATGAAGAACACCGTGACCACAATCGTCCCCGCGCGGATCAGCGTTGGGAGCGACTGCCCCAACAGCTGGCGGAGCGTGTCGATATCGTTGGTGTAGTAGCTCATGATGTCGCCGTGCTTGTGCGTGTCGAAATAGCGAATCGGCAGATTCTGCATCCCGTTGAACATGGTCTTTCTCATCTTATCGAGGAAGCCCTGCGTGATGCGCGCCGCCATCTGCGTCTCCAGCGTCACCGCAAAGAGCGAGAGCACATAGAAGCAAATCAGCACCAGCACCTTCGGCACGATGATTCCGCTCGCTTCCGCCCACGGCGTGCCGTTTTTCGTGCATTCGATAATCGCGTTTGTCACCTGCTCGAGGAAGATTGCGGGAATCGCCGCCGTGATTGCCGAGAACAGGATGCAGACAATCGCAATCGGCACCGCCTTCGGATAGTAGCCGAACAGCATCCTCACCACGCGACCGAGCTGCTTGAAGTCCACCTTCCGCTTGCCGCCCGGTCCGCCCATCGGCGCGCCTGCAGGCATTTTCTTATTCATCTGCTTCATTTTCCGCACCTCCGTTCGTTTGCTGTTCATAGACCTCGCGGTAAATCGGACTGTTCGCCATCAGCTCTTCGTGCGTTCCCTTTGCCTCAATCCGCCCGTTGTTCATCACCACAATCAGGTCGGCATCCTGTACCGATGCCACGCGCTGGGCAATGATAATCTTGGTCGTTTCGGGAATATATTGACGGAAGCCCGCGCGGATGAGCGCATCAGTCTTGGTGTCAACCGCCGAGGTTGAGTCGTCCAGAATCAGAATCTTCGGCTTCTTCAGCAGTGCCCGCGCAATGCAGAGCCGCTGCTTCTGACCGCCCGAGACGTTGGTTCCGCCCTGCTCGATCTTCGTGTCGTAGCCGTCGGGGAAGGCGCGCACGAATTCGTCCGCCTGCGCAAGACGGCAAGCCTCCTCCAGCTCCGCATCGGTTGCGTTCGGGTTGCCCCACCGCAGGTTCTCCTTGATGGTCCCCGAGAAAAGCAGATTCTTCTGGAGCACCATTGCCACCGCGTCGCGCAGGTCGGCAATGCCGTAGTCGCGGACATCTCTGCCACCCACGCGCACGGTTCCCTCGGTCGCGTCATACAGCCGCGGAATCAGCTGGACCAGCGAGGATTTGCTCGAGCCCGTTCCGCCCAGAATTCCGACGGTCATGCCCGAGGCAATGTGCAGGTCGATATCCTCCAGCGCGAATTTCTTCGCCTGTGCGGAGTACTTGAAGCTCACGCGGTCGAAGTCAATCGACCCGTCCGCAACCTCGTGCACGGGGTTCTCCGCTTCCTTCATGTCGGGGACCGCATCCAGCACCTCGCAGATACGCTTTGCCGATTCGGTTGACATGGTAAGCATGACGTAAATCATGGACAGCATCATCAGCGACATCAGAATCTGCATTCCGTAGTTCAAAAGCGCCGAAATCTGCCCGACGTTCACGCCGCCGATGCCGTTGATTGCCATAAACGACCCGAGCAGCAGAATTACCGCCATGTTGAAATACATACAGAAGTTCATCAGCGGGGTATTCAGTGCGACAATCTTTTCCGCCTTCGTAAAATCCTCGCAGATGGAGTCGGCTTCCTTGCCGAACTTCTGCTTTTCGTAGTCCTCGCGGGCAAAGCCCTTGACCACCCGCATTCCGCGGACGTTCTCTTCGATGGACTCGTTCAGTCGGTCGTACTTCTTGAACACACGGCGGAAGGCAGGCATCGCGTGCTTGCCGATGAGGAACAGTCCCACGCCCAGCACGGGGATGACCACCGCGAAGGTCACGGCAAGCAGACCGCCCATATACGCCGCCATCACCACCGAGAAAATCAGCATCAGCGGGCAACGGATTGCGGTACGAATCAGCATCATATACGCCATCTGGACGTTGCTGACATCCGTGGTCAGTCGCGTAACGAGTGACGAAGACGAGAAGCGGTCGATGTTTGTAAAGGTAAAGGACTGAACCTTATGGAACAGGTCGTGCCGCAGGTTCTTCGCAAAGCCCGACGAGGCTTTCGCGCAGGTGAAGCCCGCGAAGCCGCCGCACGCCAGCGAGCACATCGCCATCAGCGCAAGAATCAGTCCGACGCGCACGACATACCAAACCTCAATCTGCGCCCCCGTTTGCGCGGCGTTTGACAGATAGTTGATGAGGAATGTCGCCGTAATGTACGGGATTGCGCATTCGATGACCGCTTCCCCGATCATGAGGAACAGCGTAATCAGCGAAGGGCGCTTGTATTCCCGCACGCTTTTCGCAAGTTGTTTGATCATTTTCATAATTCAGTTGTCCGGATTCCTTTCGTTAGTAGTAAGCTCGCGGCTTTCCAGAACGTCCGAGAGCCTTCCGAGCAGCTCGGTCAGCGTTCCGAATTCCGTCTCCGTGAATTCCGCGCGAACCTCGCTTTCCATTCTTTCCACGCCGTTTGACACCGCTGTCAGAAGCTTTTCCGCCTTTTCGGTCAGGACCAGTCGTTTCAGCCGCGCGTCGCCGTTGACCGACTCCCTTGTCAGCATTCCCTTTTGCTCCATCAGCTCCACCATACAGGAGACGGTGGACCGTCTGACCTTGAATGCCGCCTCGAGGTCCTTCTGGAACACGTTCTCGTTCGGATGATCCTGCAAATACCGCAGGACCCAGAAATTTCTGCCCGTGAGCGAGCCATCGGCGCAGTTCCTGCTCTCCCTTGCGATCAGGTTATCGATGTTCCGACGGAACAGGTGCGAAACGTGTCCAATCTGCCTGCCGAGCGCGATATTCTCCTCCTGCAATACCTTTTCCCCCTTTCTTTTTCTAAAAGTTAGCGTTCTAACATTCAAGTTAGTATGCTAACATTCTACCACAAACTTGCCTTTTTGTCAACCCCGCATTCTGCAAAAACATTCTTCCCCGCTTTTCCCCTTTTTAGGCAGAGTTAACAAAGAAGCAGGAAAGACCTTGGAGGCGCA
>DJSQ01000120.1:3089-4506 GCA_002438075.1 Clostridiales bacterium UBA6330 | reverse complement strand
GGCAGAGCCCCAAGGTCTTTCTTCCCCTTAATTCTCCCCGCTGCCGAACAGCGCCTTCAGCTTGGCGATGGTCTCCTCGTCAACCGCCTCGTCACCCGTCTTGGACTCCAGATCGGCAATCGCCGCATCCACCTCGGCGCGCTTCTCCTCGTCAACGGGAATCGTCACGTTGGATTCAACCAGCGTGCCAAGAATCACCGTGCTCTTGGAGCAGTCGTTCACGAGCTTCGTCATGTCGACATTCTCCATGTTGCCCTCGTTTTCCATCACATCAGCCGCCGTGAGCAACAGCTCGCCTTCGTTCGCGAAGTCGATGCTGTCGATATCCAGATTCTTGATGGCATCGGGAACATCGTCACCGAGCGACTCGGTCGCGCTCTTCACCATCCCACCGAGTGCCTTCTTCGCCTCGGGGGTCAGCTCACCCATCTCGGTCAAAGCCTTTGCAAGCTCACGAACGCTCTCCACATTGATAGAACCGTCGGGATTGGTCACATTCTTCAGCGCGGCAGCCTTGGTTGCCAGCTTTGCGGCGGCAGACAGCGCGTCAATCTGATCGGAAATGGTCACCTTCTCGCCGTCCTTGTTCTCAACGGTCGAGAGCGAACGGTAGAAGCCGCCGCCAATGCCGCTGTAGAACTTGCTGATGCCCGAATTGCCGTATTCCGTAATGCCGCTGTCCTTGACCTCCTTCATGGGGTCATCCTGCGAGCCCGATGCACTGTCGCTCGTGACAGAGGAAAGGTCAATGGAAGCCAGCTTGCTCGCCTCGGTCAGCAACCCGTTAATCGGAGAGTAGACCGCGAACGCAACGAACAGACCGCAAGCCGCACCAACCGCCATGCCGAGCAGACGCGCGTGCGCTCTTCTGCCCACCAGCGGACGCAGAACCAGCTTGAGAATCGGGTAAACCAAAATCCAAGTGATGAACTGCAACAGACCGAAGATGACAACAAACGCAATGACCTTTGCGAACGCCTGCGCCATCGGGAGCACGATGTCGGTGACCGCCTCACCGCCCTCGGAGAAGCTACTCGCCAGCAGGTCCTCAAGGGTTTTGCCGTCGCTGATCTTGATGTTGACAATCGAATTGGAGATCGCCCCGCAGAGTGCCAGAGAGAGCACAAAGCAGAACACCAGCAATGCCGCGCGCAAAATTGAGCGCCGCATACCGCGGAACAGACCCAGCAGTGCGCCAACGGCGACCGATACCAGCGTCCCGCCCAGAACAAGAGCTACGAAGTAATTCATAAATTCCCTCCTATGGAAAATCTGATACTTCATTATAGCACACCGCCCTGCGCTTGTCAAGCGTTTATGAATAAAAATTAAAAAAAGTCGGCGAAAACCGCCGTAAAAAAGTGGAAAAGGCATATCACCGATAAAGAGCATAAAGCCTATAACGCTTTTTCTTTGA
>DJSQ01000120.1:0-2965 GCA_002438075.1 Clostridiales bacterium UBA6330 | reverse complement strand
GCGACAAGGGCTCCGCGCCCTGCCCTGCGCCGCCTTTTGAAAAAGGCGGGCGAAAACTTCCCCCCCAAGACAAAAAACGATTGGTTTGTTGATAGCCGAAGGGGGCTCCCATCAGGAAGCCCCTTTCATTTTCCGAATCGTTTCGGCGAGGACGCGGTAGCCCTCCTCGGGCAGGTCGACCTCGCGGACCGCCGCCTCCATCGGGCAGGGTCCCGTTCCCGCGCGGTTGCGGATGCCATCGGTCAGCGTTTGATATTCCGCCGCGACACCGTGCGCGAGCAGATACGCCCGCGCACCCTCCGACATCGTTTCGGCGTAGACCGTGCGCACACCCGCCAGCACAAAGAGCATTGCCGCCGCGCGCCCGACCACGAGGTCCGCCGCAGAGAAGCCGCGCAAATCGCGCCCCGCTGCGAGGAATTCCATCATCGGGGAAATGCCGCGTCCGTCATGCGTCACGACCTCCCCGTCCCGCGCCAGCGCCAGCGTATGCCCCGCAAGCGCGGATTTTGCCAGCTCAAGGTCAGTCATTGCCGCCCTCCTGCTTGGTCAGCTTCGCAATGCCGAGCACCAGAAGCGGGACCAGCACAATCTGAATTGCAACGCCCACAAGCCCCGTGCGGAGCTGTGCCGCAATCATCGCGGGCTTCAGCGAGGTCAGGCTCTGCAAAGCGAGCACCGCGAGGAAGAATGCGCCTCTCCCCGCCGCAAACGCCGCAGGGACCGCTGCAAACGCCCACAGGGGGTTCTTTGCAATCCGCCCCGCGAATGCGCCCGTGACTGCCGCCATGATAGCAAGCTCCGCCATCATAAAGGGCAGTCTTGCCGCCGCAGGCATGGGGGAACCGCCGAGTGCGGAGGTGTAGAGGTAGCTCATAACCGGCGCGAGCAATCCCGCCGCCAGCCCCCACCGCGTGCCGAGCAGACAGCCGCCCAGCAGGACCGGCAGATACATCGGCAGGAAGCGAATACCGCCCGATGCGCCCGCAACCGTATGGGTCAATTGCGGTAGGGCAACCGCGAGGATGACCACGCTGAGGACCGTCAGCATTTTCACGGTCAGACGCGCCCGCGTCCCCGCCTGTTTTCTTTCAAGAATCGTTTCAATCATGGTTTCTCCCATCCTTTCCGTATGCAAGCCCAATCAGGCTTTCTTTTCAAATTCCGCGGCAACGTCGCGGAGCAGCTTCCGAATCGGCAGATGCTGCGGACAGCTCTTTTCGCACTTCCCGCAGGCGATGCAATCCGAGGCTTTCCCGTTGTTTTTCGTGTACACGCTGTCGTAGTAGAAATTCGCGTTCCAATCGCGGTAAATCTGCTTTGCGTTCATGCAGGCGAACAGGTCGGGAATCGAGATGTGCTTCGGGCAACCGTCGGTGCAATAGCGGCACGCCGTGCAGGGAATCAGGTGCTTTGCGTGCAGGATATCCCGCACCGCCGCAACCGCCGCCCGCTCGGTGGCATTCAGCGGCTGAAAGTCCTTCATGTATGAAATGTTGTCCTCGAGCTGTTCCAGATTGCTCATGCCCGAGAGCACCATGCGGATGCCCTCAAAGCCCGCGGCGTAACGGATTGCGTAGCTTGCCGCGCTCCCGCCGTGCAGGTCCTCCAGCACCGCCTTTGCCTCGCTCGGCAGGTTGACCAGCGTCCCGCCCTTGACGGGCTCCATCACGATAATCGGCTTGCCGTGCTTGCGGCAGACCTCATAGCAACGGCGGGACTGCACCGCAGGGTCATCGTAGTCCACATAGTTGAACTGAATCTGCACCGCCTCAACCTCGGGGTAAAGCGTCAGAATCTCGTCCAGCACCTCGGCGCGGTCGTGGAAGGAAAGCCCCACGTGGCGCACCTTGCCCTCGCGCTTGAGGTCAAATGCGGTCTCATAGGCGCGGCAGGCGCGGAACTTGCGGAAAATCTCCGCATTCTGCGCGTGCATCAGGTAAAGGTCGAAGTACTCCACCCCGCAGGCGCGGAGCTGGCTCTCAAAGAACGGGCGGATGTCCGCCTCGCTCGAGAAGTACGGCGCGGTCAGCTTGTTCGTCAGCTTGTAAGCCTCGCGCGGATAACGTGCGGCAAGGCAACGTCCGATTGCCGTTTCGCTCTTTCCGCTCAAATACCCGTGCGCGGTGTCGAAATAGTTGAACCCCTCTGCAAGGAAGCGGTCAATCATGCGGCAGAATTCCGCATCGTCCACCTCGTCCCCCGCCATCGGCAAGCGCATACAGCCAAAGCCGAAATTCTTTTTGACTCCCTCAAAGCAATCCATGTCTTTCCCTCCTTTATGATTTCAGAACAGCCGCGACCTGCCCGCACCAAGCGTCAATCTCTCGCTCGGGCGTTTCGAGACGGTCGCCGCCCTCCGAATCGAACCGTACCTGCATCGGACAAACCACCTCCGCACCCGCACAGGCGCGCGTCATATCCTTGATGACGTGTCCCGCCCAGCCGCCGTTGGTTGCAAACGGGACCACCGTTTTGCCCTGCCAGTTCTCCCCGTGCAGGAAGGTCCTGACGGCGGGTGCCATCGTGTACCACCATGTCGGGGTGCCGACCGCAATGACATCGTAATCCGCAATGCGCCGCTCAAGCTTCTTCAGCTTCGGCTCAAACCCGCGCTTGACCTCGTCCTCCCCCTGCTCGACCACCACGTTGTAGTCCTCAGGGTACGGGACCTCCGTGTCAATCTGCATCACGTCCGCCCCCGTTGCCGCACGCAGCATTTCCGCAATCCGCGCCGTGTTGCCCCGCGCCTGTGAGTAATAAACAATCAGCATAGACTTCATTTTTTATCACCTCCGCGTGTTCTGCCTTTATTTTATCACAAAATCCTCTTGACATGGAATCTCCAATCTGTTACAATAGTATCAACCAATGGTTGATACGTTGCAGGTAGCAGTTGATGTGAGGTGACACCATTGGATATCTGCATATGTTCGTCCTTACTCGAGTGCCGAGATTCCGCCTG
>DJSQ01000208.1:1977-18455 GCA_002438075.1 Clostridiales bacterium UBA6330 | reverse complement strand
ACAGAGTCCCAAGGTCTTAAGAGAGGTACCCCCATGAAATACGAAGCAGAAACGAATACCGTTAAGCTCCCCGTCGGGGAGCTTTGCCTGCTTGCTTTGAGAGGCGGGGACCTCGATTTGCGCCCGGGGGCGAGAGGGATTGGTCTGCGGAGAGCCGTAGAAGGGCAGGAAGCACATCGGCTGCTGCAAAAACGCATGAGCGAGAACGGCTATGAAATTGAAAAAACGCTCACTTGGATTGTTGAGACGGGCGACTTTAAGGTCGAAATCAGCGGCAGAGCCGATGGCGTTTTGCAGGGGGAGGTCCCAATCGTCGAGGAAATCAAAACCACCAACGGACGGGTTGACCGCCCGCCAACCGCCCTGCATGAAGCGCAGGCAATGTGCTACGCGTGGATGCTTGCACGGAAAGAGGACGCGGGCGCGGTTGAAGTCCGTATGACCAAATACCGCCCTTCCGATGAAGCCTGCGAAACAACCGTTGTCACCAAAACCGCAGAGGAGCTGGAGGACTATTGCACGGAGCTGCTCTCCCGCGTCCTCTGGCGGGCGGGGTACGCCGCAGAGCGCGCCAAGACGAGACTGCCGTCGGCGGCGGGCTGTCGCTTCCCGTATCACAACCTCCGCGAAGGACAGGAAACCCTACTCGGCGAGTGCTACCGCGATATCAGACACGGCAAACGGCTGTTTGTCGAAGCCCCAACGGGCATCGGAAAAACCATCTCCACCCTGTACCCCGCCGTCCGCGCACTCGGGGAGGGGTCCTGCGACCGCGTGTTCTACCTGACCGCAAAGGCGAGCACCTGCCGCGAAGCCTTCCGCGCCGCAAAGGACATCTACAACGCGGGCGGACACCTCCGAACCGTTGTCCTGACCTCGCGTGACCGCATCTGCCCAAACCGCGAGGCACATGAGGACCCAAGAGGCATCACCGCGCATTGCAACCCACAAATGTGCCCCCGCGCGGCACGGTTTTACGACCGCGTCCCAACCGCCCTGTGCGACCTGCTGGACCACGGCAACGGCTACACGCGCGGCGTGCTGGAAAAGGCGGCAGAGGACTACGGACTTTGCCCGTATGAGTTGCAGCTGGAGCTGTCGGAATTCTGCGATATCCTCATTTGTGACTATAACTATGTGTTCGACCCGCTGGTCTACCTGCGGCGCTATTTCGCGCAGGACGTGCCTGCGGAGCGGAACGTCTTTCTGGTGGACGAGGCGCACAACCTCGCCGACCGCGCACGCGCAATGTATTCGGCACGGCTGTCGCTGACCGATGCGGAAACGGCATGGCGCGCACTGAACCCCCCCGAGCGGACCGCCGAAAGCCCCTTGACGGACGGAGGCAAGCCGCTGAAGGACCTGATTCTCACCATGCGGTCCTGCCGCAGGCTTTGCCGTGAGGGTGCGGAGACCGACCGCGACGGCGTGAAGCACGGGTACTATATCACGCACGGCGCAATGGAGAAGCTGACCGCACAGGCAGAGACCTGCCACGAGTTTCTTTCCTCGTTGGCACAAAAGGGGGACACGCCGCCCGAGGCGGTGGCGCTTGGCGCGGCGCTGAAGAAATTCACCGTGGTTGCCGAGCATTACGACTCGCATTTTCTGACCTTTGCGGAGCGGCACGGGCACGAGGTGATGGTACGGCTCGTCTGCCTTGACCCCTCCGAGGTGCTGGATACGGCGCTGTCGCGTGCAAAAGCGGCGGTCTTTTTCTCGGCAACGCTGACCCCGCCCGATTACTTTGCAAACATCCTCGGCGGCGGAAAGGGCGCGGTGCGGCTCTCGATTCCGTCCCCGTTCGACCCAGCCAATCTCTGTCTGGCGGCGGTGACGGGGGTCAGCACGCGCTACGAGGACCGCGAAAAGAGCGCAAAAAAAATCGCCGCCTGCATCGCGGCAACGGTCTCGGGGAAGAGAGGCAATTATATGGTCTTTTTCCCGTCCTACGAATATCTCGGGCGGGTGCTGGAGGCGTTCCGCGCGCGGTATCCGTCGGTGGAGATCATCGAGCAGACGCACGGCATGGGTCTGCTCGGGCGGGAGGAATTTCTTGCACGGTTCGTTGATGACGGAAAGCTGCGTGTCGGCTTCTGCGTGCTGGGCGGGTCGTTTTCCGAGGGCGTGGACCTCCCGGGCGGCAGGCTCATCGGCACGGTGGTGGTGGGCGTTGGGCTCCCGGGGCTTTCGAGCGAGCGGAATATCCTGCGCGAATACTACGACGAAAACGGCGAGGCGGGCTACGACTATGCCTACACCTACCCGGGGATGAACCGCGTTTTGCAAGCCGTGGGGCGCGTGATACGGCGCGAGGAGGACCGCGGCGTGGCGGTCCTGATTGACGACCGCTGGCGCGAGGACCGTTTCCGCTGTCTCTTTCCCGCGCATTGGAGCGGAATTCAATATGCAGGAAATCAAAAAGAACTTGCAAATATTGTCTCCCTGTTCTGGTCAAAAGACAGCGAAACCACCAAAAATGAATTTTTGCACTGATTATTTTGCAAAAACATATTGCTTTTTCGGCGTGAATATGCTATACTGTTAGGGTAGAATTTTGGGGTATCTCCCACGGAAAGGCGATAGTGATATAGTGATACAGATGGAATATGCAAAGCTGTCACGGCAGGAGCAGACCGTCCTGCTGGAAAAACTGAAACGGGAATACGAGGCATATCGGGCGCGGGGATTGGAGCTGGACCTCTCGCGCGGCAAGCCCGGGGCGGCACAGCTGGACCTGCTTCAGGGAATGCTCGACTGCATCAGCTCCTCCTCGGACTGCCGCACCGAAAACGGCTTTGACTGCCGCAATTACGGCGTTCTGGACGGAATTCCCGAGGCAAAGCGGATGTTTGCGGAGCTGTTGCACATTCCCGCCGAGGACCTGTTCATCGGCGGCAACTCCTCGCTGAATCTGATGTACGATGCGGTTGCGCGCGCGATGCTTTACGGCGTTTGCGACAGCGACCGCCCGTGGTGCAAGGAGGAAAAGATTTATTTCCTCTGCCCGTCCCCCGGGTATGACCGTCATTTCGGCGTTTGCGAGTCGCTCGGCATCGGGATGCTTCCCGTTGCGATGACCCCCACGGGTCCCGACATGGACGAGGTGGAGCGCTTGGTTGCCTCCGACCCGATGATCAAGGGCATCTGGTGCTGTCCGAAGTATTCCAACCCCGACGGCATTACCTATTCGGACGAAACGGTGGAGCGCTTTGGCGCGATGCGGACGGCGGCAAAGGATTTCCGCATCTTCTGGGACAACGCCTATGCGGTGCACGACCTGTACCCCGACCGCCGCGATGAGCTGGCGGACATTTTCGAGGCGTGTGCGCGGCACGGAAACGGCAATCGGGTGTTTTACTTTGCGTCAACCTCCAAGATTTCCTTCCCTGGTTCGGGTGTGGCAATCATGGCGGCGTCGCAGGAAAATCTGCGGCAGATCATGCCGATTATCGGCGCGCAGACCATCGGCTTTGATAAAATCAATCAGCTGCGCCACGTGCGCTATTTCGGCAATGCGGAGAACATTCGGCGGCACATGATGATGCTGGCGGACCTGATTCGCCCGAAGTTCGAGATTGTTCTGGAGAATCTGGAGAGCGACCTCTCCAATACGGGCGTTGCGCACTGGACGCGTCCGCTCGGCGGATATTTCATCAGCCTGTATGTGATGAACGGTTGCGCGAAGCGGACCTACGCGCTCTGCGAGCAGGCGGGCGTGAAGCTGACGCGGGTCGGTGCGACCTATCCTTACGGCAAGGACCCCGATGACAGCAACATCCGCATTGCGCCGACCTATCCGAACGAGGACGACCTGCTGACCGCGGTCAAGGTCCTCACGGTCTGCACGCGGATTGCGGCGCTGGAAAAATTGCTGGGATAAGGATGCGGGGGATGTGTTGGGGAAACTTTCTCGGGAAGGTTTCCCCAAACCCCTTCAAAGACTTTTAACAAGGAAAACGGTTGCGTGTGGGCGGAAGATAAGCGGGACGTGAAAGGACGGAAGTAACATTCAACGGAGGCTTTCATGCCTGCAATTTTTTTGCGTACCTTTGCGGTCATCTTTCTGGCGGAGATGGGGGACAAATCACAGCTCCTGATGGCGGCGCTGACGGCGGAATACCGTTTGCGCGATATTTTTGCGGCGACCTTTGCGGCAATCGCGGTCCTGTGCGGGCTGGCGGTCTCGCTCGGCGCGCTGTTGGGGGAGCTGTTGCCCATGACGCTGATTTCTTTGGTGGCGGGCGGCGCGTTCCTCTTTTTTGCATGGTCGGGGCTCGGCGGCGGGGAGGAGGACGGCAGGGTCCGTCGCGGCAAGGCGTTCCCCGCAATCTTCGGCACCTATTTTCTGGCGGAGCTGGGCGACAAAACACAGCTTGCCACGCTCGCACTTTCGGCGGAGAATCCCCGCGCGGTGCCTGCGGTCTTTCTCGGCGCAACGGCGGCGCTGTTCGCCTCGGGACTGCTCGGCGTTGGGGTGGGCGTTCTGCTGGGACGGCATTTACCCGAGCGACTGTTCCGCGCGGGGTCGTTTATTATCTTTGCGGCGTGCGGCGCGGTCAAGCTGCTGGGCGGGCTGGAGCGCCTGTTGCCGACTGCGTGGGCGGTTGCCGTTACTTCGGCAATCCTGATGATTTTCGTTTTGCTCTGCGCCCTGACGGTGCGGAGGCGAGGGAGGGCACATGACACAGCGGGAGAGCAACCCGTATCCGTACAGCGACAGTAACAAGCGCTACCAAACCTTTGAATATTTCGCGCGGCGGACCTACGGGCGGCGGGTGGTCAAGCTGCCGCTGGACGGCGGGTTCACCTGCCCGAACCTTGACGGGACCTGCGGCAGGGGCGGCTGTATCTACTGCTCCGCGCGGGGAAGCGGGGACTTTGCGCCCGATGCGCGGCTGTCCGTTGCCGAGCAGATTGCCCGCCAGCGGGCGCTGTATGCGCACAAGTGGGATGTCTCGGCTTGCATTGCGTACTTTCAGGCGCGGACCAATACCTATGCGCCCGTTTCGGTCCTGCGTGAAAAATTCGAGGCGGCGCTGGCGGTGGACGGCATTGTGGGGCTGAGCATTGCGACCCGCGCGGACTGTCTGCCGCCCGATGTGGTGGCGTATCTTGCCGACCTCGCGGAGCGGACCGACTTGACGGTGGAGTTGGGGCTTCAGTCCTCATCGGACGCGACGGCGGAGCGGATTCATCGCGGGCACACATGGGCGCAGTTTCTGGACGGCTACAATCGCCTGCGGTCAGCGAGCAAAAACATTGCAATCTGCGTGCATCTGATCTTCGGGCTACCGGAAGAGGATGACGAAACGATGCTACAGACCGTGCGCGATGTTGCGGCGCTCCGCCCCGAGCAGGTCAAGCTACATCTGCTTCACGTTCTGCGCGGGACCGAGCTGGAAAAGCAATGGCGCGCGGGCTCCTACCAACCGCTCGAGGAGCCGCACTACATTCGCTTGCTCGCGTCCGCGCTGGAGCTTCTCCCACCCGAAACGGTCATTTGCCGCTTAACCGGTGACGGCTCGCGCGACGACTTATTAGCCCCGCTCTGGACACTCCGCAAGACCGCCGTCATCAACGACCTCGACAAGCTCCTATACCGCGAGTCCCGCTGGCAGGGGAGGCTGTACGAGGCGGGGAGGTAAGACCTTGGGGCGTTGCCCCAAACCCTACTTAGGGGACTTCTTAAAAGAAGTTCCCTAAGAACCCTCAAGAATTTCACCCAAGGGCGGGATTCCGTAACGAATCCCGCCCTTGGGTGAAAGTTTTTGGAGATTTTTAAGAGACTTTTTTCAAAAAGTCTCTTAAATGGGGTTTGGGGCAACGCCCCAAGGTCTTATCCCCCTACCTCGCACAGCCTCTCCACCTCGCGGTCGGGGCGGATGGAGGTGGGGGTGGGCGCGTGGGTGGGGTTGAACCAAACGGTCAGAAGTCCTGCCGCTTGACCGCCCGCAATGTCGGAGGTCAGACTGTCGCCGATCATGGCGGTCTCGGAGCGCTTCAGCTCGGGAAACCGCGCAAAGCAAGCGTCAAAGAACGCCGCCGACGGCTTTTCCGCGCCAAGCTCCTCGGAGATGAATAAGCCGTCAAACAAATCCGCAATCCCCGCGCCTGCGAGACGGGCGCGCTGAATGGAGCCTGTTCCGTTGGATGCCGCGAAAAGACGATACTGCTTGTGAAGCTCCCGAAGCGCCTCCGATGCTCCCGCAATCAGATGATGCTGTTGACCGAGCTGCATTTCGTATGCGGCACAGATTGCGGTGGGGTCTGCACCGCCGGCACCGATTTCCACAAACAGGTCGCGGAAGCGGAGGACCTTCAGCTCGTCGCGCGTGACCTCCCGCCGCTCCAAACGCCTCCAGTAGCCCGCATTGATTTCGGCGTAGCGGGCGAGAAGTGCCTCGGTGACGGGAATGCCCGCCGCGCGGAGCGTTTCCGCCAACGCATCATGCTCCGATTTCCGAAAATCGAGCAGTGTGTCGTCCAAATCGAAAAACAGATTGCGAATCATGCGCGCCGCTCCTTTGTTGCCCTGCTTTCGTGGCAGACCAGATAGAGAATCTGCGTGTCCTTGCCGAGGGCGCGGAGGTAGGCGAGCGCCGCCTCCAAATGGGGCGCGTCAAAGTTGACGAACGGGTCATCCAGAAGCAGGAAGGGCTTCTCTCCTTCGGCGGAGAGGACCTCAGTCAGCGCTAAGCGGGCGCAGAACTGCAACAGGTCGCGGGTCCCGCGGCTCGCGGTGGCAAGACTGCGGCTGATGCCGCCATCGCGGACCGTCAGGGAAAGCTGAGGGTCAATGACCGCTTGCAGGGCGGTGGACTTCCCAAGCAGGGCAAGCCGCCGCTCAAACGCCGCCTGCATCCCGCCCAGATAGCGCGTGGAAAGCGCCTCTTTTGCGTCCGACAGATACTTGGCAGTCTTGCGCAGGGTGGCGAGATTGGCGCGCGCCGTTGCCGCTTCATCGGAAAGGGCGGCAATGCGGTCGTTCAGCTCGGGAATGCCCGCAGTTGCATCGCTCAAACGGTTCAGGGACACGCGCAGAACGTTTTCCTCCTTGCGGGTGTTCTCAAGCGCCGCGCGGAGCGATGCCTCCTCTGCCGCAGTGTCGGCGGCGGGCTGTTCGGGCGCATCCAGAATTGCCCGATTGGTCGTGTAAAACTCGGCGGCGGACTGCCGCGCCTCGGCTAAATCCCGTTGCAGCTGGCGGTATTCCAAGCAGAGCCGCTCAATCTGCGTCTGGCAGTCCTCGGGGGCAGTCCCCGCGCGGGCAACGGTCAGGCGGTCAAAGAGGGTCTGTACTGCGGCTCTTTCCGCATTCATCTTTTCCTCCAGACCGACCCGCTTTTCACGCGTGGCGGTGTCGCGGCGGCGCAGACCCGCCAGTGTGTCCGCATCGCTCCGCAAACGGGCAAGCGCGCGGGCGGTCTCCTTTTGCGGGGGGACGGGCAGACCGAACTCTGCGAAAAAGGCATTCAGCTCCGCCGTGTACTTGGCAACCTGTTCGTTCAGCTCCCGCCGCTTGGGGGCAAGCTGACGGTTGAGCCCCTCCAGCGAGCGCGCCTGTGCACAGAGCATCGAAAGCTGTGCCAGCTCGTCCCGACAGTTGCCGCCCGCACGGTGCAAGCCGTAGCTGTCCAGCATGGAAATAATCGGTGCCGCTACCTCGGCAGAGGTGGGCTTTTTCGGCTCGGGGCGCGCGCGCTTCTTCGGCGCACCGCCCGAGGCGAACAGAATGATTGCCACAAGCACCAACACACCGCCCCCCAGCACCAGCGGGAGCGGCTGAAGCGGCAGGGAAGGAACGGCAAGCAGGACGAACAGCGCAATGCCGCAAAGCAGAGCAAGCAGGGGGAGGAACAGCGGAATCCGCCGCCCTTGCCGCTCGGAGATGTGCGGCGCACGTTCCTCGGCGGCAAGACGGTCCGCTTCGTCAAGCACCCGTCCCGCGCGACTCAGCGTTTCCTCGGAGGGAATGCCCGCGCGGAGCAACCGCGTGACGGCGGGGGAGGCGTTCGGCTCGGTCATCCCGCGCAGGGCAGATTCGGCATCGCGGAGCGACCGCTCCGAGGCATCGGCACGGTCAAAGTCGGCAGGGGTCGGAATCCGCTTCGGGAAACGGGCGGACAGGTCGGAAAGCCGCCTTTGCTCCTCCTCGGAAAGCTTGGCATCGGCAAGCATCCGTTGCGTACTGCGGCATTCCGAAAGCCGCACACGGTTTGCGCTGACCTCCGCATCCGTTGGGATTTTTCCTCCGAATGCGCCCGAAAGCTCCGTTTCGCGCCGCTCCTTGTTGCGCACGGCGTTCTGTAGGGCGCTGTATTGCGACCGCAAAAGCCGATTCCGCTCAGCGGCGCTTTTGACCGCGCGGCAGTTGTTCAGCGCGGTTTCCGCCGCGGCGGTCTTTTTCTCCGCTTCCCGAAGCGCGGCGGCGGTCTCGGCTTCCGTGACCGCCTTTTCTCGCAGGTCGGCAAGCTGTTGCTTCTTCTCTGCGCATTCGGTTTCCAGATCGTTGATGTAGCCGCGTCCGCCCTTGACCTCGTAACGGCGGCGGCGCTTGTCAATCAGCTCTTGCGCGTCATCGTAACAGCCGATGTCGTCGGGGTCCTCAATCAGTCCTGTCAGCTTGGAGAGGACCGATGCGTTTTCGCTCTTGGTGTCCAGCGAGCGCTCCGAAAGATAGGCGCTCCGCTCAAAGCCGTCCGCGTCAATGCCGAACAGCTCGGTCCCAACGTCCGACCCGTAAGCGTCCGAGGGCTTGTTCGTCTCCACGTCATATAGGCGGAACTCGTCCTGCGCCTCCTTGGTTCCGAATACCCGCTCGATGCGGAAGCGCCCCTTGACACTCTCAAAGGTGAGACTGCCGCCAAAGGTTCCGCCGCCCCACGGTGCGTACTTGCGGCGTTCGTTGAGGTCAAGGTCGGTCTTGCGCGTGGCGGGAAGCCCGTAAAGCATCGCCTTGATAAAGACCGCCAGCGTGCTTTTGCCCCAGCCGTTCTCCTCGCAGAGCGTGTTCAGCCCGTCCGTGAGGTCTTGGGTGTACCCGCTGAATTTTCCGAAATTCTGAATTTCCAATCGCAACAGCTTCATATTTCAGGCTCCTCTCCGCGCAGGGCGCGCAAGCCGCAGGTGATAATCCGCTCCTGCTCGGCGGGGTCGTGCTCGGAGGCAAGGACACGGCGGATGAATTCGCCCTTGAGGGAAATGTCGTTTTCATAGTCCCTCGGGTCAATCCGCAGGGTGGTTTCGTCACGGATGCGGAGCAGGGCAAAATTGCCCGCAAGATCGGTCCGCAATTGCGCGGTGTCGGGCGGGCATTCGGGGTCAACCTGCCCCGTCAGGACCAGACGGCAGAAATCCGTTTTCGGAATGTCCGCAAGCGTCCGCCGCAATTCTCCCTCCAATTCGGGCAGGGAGGTGTAGCCGCCGACATCGAAGGGGACCTCGTGGAAGGTGCGGGAGGCGAAGGGGACAAAGGTGTGGTTCACGCGGCTGTTGACCGTTTCCAGAAGCACATAGCCCTTTTTGCCGCATTCGTCAAAGCCGCGCCCCATCAGGCATCCCGAGTAGCAAGCCGTGCCGCGCGCATCGAGCTTGGCTTCCCGATAGGTGTGCAGATGCCCCAGCGCAAGGTAGTCGATGTTCTTGTTCTTCAGCTTGGAAAAGGAGATGGAATACTCTCCACCCTTTCCGCCGCCGCGCACCTGCCCGTGAAGCAGGACGATGTTGATGCGCTCGGGCGGCAGGGAGAGCGCGGCAGGGTCGGGGGCGGTCCCACCCGCAAGCATGACCTCGCCAAAGTCAAAATAGGTCCAGTCCCGCCCGAAGGTGTGCAGGTTGTCGGGCAGGTCGGTGCGCGCGGCAAGCCCGCCGCCATCGTGGTTCCCCGCAAGGTAGAACACCGTGAGATTCGGATGCGCGCGGAAGAGGTCCAGCACATAGCGCACGGTGCGCTCGGAGGTGTTGTCGGAATCGAACAGGTCGCCCGCAATCAGAAGCGCGTCCGCGCCGCCCCGATCGGCGTTTTCAACCAGCGCGGAAAAATCGGAAAGGACAGCCCGACGGTATTCCCGCGCGCCCTCGGGCGGAAAGACCGATTCCAGCGGAGCGTCCAGATGGATATCGGCACAGTGAATCAGTTTCATGAAGGTCTCCTTATAGCAAATGCGGCTTCTCGTGATTTGGAATACTTCTTCCTACATTATAGCATATTTTTGCGCGGATTGCAAGCGGGGGAGAGAAGAAACGGGGATGTTTTTGGAAAAGCAAGGCGAGAGAAAGGAGCCTCTCGCGTTTGGCACGGAAGGCTCCGGAATTCAGATTCGATTTGTTACCAGCTTCCTGTAATTAACGGTAAAGCAAGTAATCTCCGCAATTGCTGTAATCGTCCACGAGAAGATGTACAGCAGATACAGGGACGGGATGGTGCGGAAATGGGCGAACACGGTATAAATCCACACGATACGGAACGCGCAGGAGCCCATAATCACGATGATTGTCGGCACAAGGCTTTTGCCGATTCCGCGGTTGGCGGCGATGGTGCAATCCATGAAAGCGCTGACCGCATAGGAGAAGCACATGATTCGCGTCCGCAGCAGTCCCGCCTCCACAACCGCTTCCTCGTTGGTGAACAGGGACAAAAACTCTTTGCCGAACAGGAACAGCGCGCCGCCGAGGATTGCGCCCGCCACAAAGGAATACGCAATGCCGATGAAATAGCTTTTCAGCACGCGGTCCCGCTTGCCCGCGCCGAGATTCTGACCCATGAAGGTCGAGCAGGCGGTATAGAACGCCGCCATGACGTTATAAATGATGGAATCGGCGTTTGCGGCGGCGGAATTTCCCTCCACCATGACCGATTCAAAGGAGTTGACCGCGCCTTGAATGAAGAGGTTTGCAACGGCAAAAATGGCGTTCTGAAGCCCTGCGGGAATGCCGAGCCCGAGGATGCGCTTTCCTTCCGTTCCGTCAATTCCACCCTTCAGGTCGCGGAGGCGGAAGGCGCAATCGTCGGTCTGCCGTCCCATGTGAATCAGAATCAGCACTGCGGACACATATTGCGTGATGATGCTGGCGAGCGCAACGCCGTCCTCCGCCATGCCGCAGACGATGACGAAAAACAGGTTGAACACAACGTTCAGAAGTCCCGCAATCATCAGGTAGGCAAGCGGACGCTTCGTGTCTCCGTTTGCGCTGAGCACGCCGTTGCCGAAGTTGAAAATTCCGAGCGCGGGCATACCGAGCGCATAAATGCGGAAATAGAGGACAGCCCCCTCGATGAGGTCCTCCTTCGTGCCGAGCAGCTCCAGCATGAACCGCGCGGAGAGCAGGCAGAGCACCGTGATGATACAGCCCGTTGCAAGGCAGATGACGAACGAGGTGCGGATGGTAGCCGATGTACGCGCCTTTTCGCGGGCGCCGAGGTGCTGTGCCACGCGGACGTTGACGGCGCTGCCCATTCCGATGAGAAAGCCCGTGAACAGGGAAACGAGGATGGTGGTTGAGCCGACCGCGCCCAGCGCCTCCGCGCTTGAGAACTTGCCGACAACCGCCACGTCCGCCATGTTGAAGAGCACCTGCAACAGCTGGGAGAGCATCAGCGGAATGCTGAACAGGAGCATATTTTTCCACAGGGACCCGTGCGTCATCTGAATTTCGCCCTGTGATTTTTTCGTGTGGAAGAAACGGACCGACATAAAAGCCTCCCGAAGCGTTTCGGATGAATTGGATAAAAAGGGAAAGAGCGAAGAGCGAGAAGTGAAGAGTGGAAAAGTAAAACCTTCCCGAACCGGGTTCGGGAAGGTTTTTGGCTGCGGCACTAGGATTCGAACCTAGGTAATGACGGAGTCAGAGTCCGTTGCCTTACCGCTTGGCGATGCCGCATTAACAGCGTATATTATACCAGATTTTCTCCCGTTTGTCAATACCTTTTTTGAAAAAAATCTCCGCTTTGCAAAAATATTTGCGTGTGGGAGCGGTCCGCAAAAAAGAAATCAAAAAAAATTCGTTTTCCTATTGACAAACCGTTTGGACGGTGCTATAATATAACAGTGCTATATAACGCTGCTATATCGGAGGGAATTATGCGCGACGCAGACAACAACACGCTGGAGAAGCTACTCGGCATTGCGAAGGCGGAATTCCTTGAAAAGGGCTTTCCCGCGGCATCCCTGCGTAGCATTGTGAAAAAAGCGGGCGTGACAACGGGGGCTTTCTACGGCTACTTTAAGAGTAAGGAAGAATTGTTCGACGCACTGGTCCGCGAGCAATACGACACGCTCATGGGGATGTACCGCGAAACGCAGGAAGCCTTTACCCGTCTTTCTCCCGAGGAGCAGATGGCGCAAATGGGGGTGCAGTCGGGAGACTGCCTGCGGCGCATGATGGAGTACGCCTACGCCAATCGGGACAGCTTCCGCTTGCTGCTTTGCTGTTCGGAGGGGACGCGTTACGAGAACATGATTCACGAGATGGTGGAGATTGAGGTGGATGCCACACACGCATTCGCCGAAGTCATGAAGCGGCTCGGGCACGCGGGGTACGAATTGGACCCGACGCTGGAGCACATTCTGGTCAGCGGCTTGTTCTCCGCGTTCTTTGAAATGATTATTCATGACATCCCGTATGAGAAGGCGACCGATTATCTGCGGGAGCTTCGGGAATTTTACACCGCAGGGTGGAAACGGATTATGGGGTTCTGACCGCTTTCGCTGTCGGCAGACGGCGAAAGCCCCTTTTTGCGGCGCAGGTTAGTTGAAACTAACTCTTTGAACAGGATATTCGGAGGGATAAGCTCCTTCCCGTATCATAAATTTCATTTTCACGGAGGTTTTTTATGAAAAAACAATCCAATCTCTCACGGCTGATGGGCTACGCGGGCAGGCATCGGTACCTGACCTATGCCTCGTGGGTCCTTTCCGCCGTCAGCGCGCTGGTGGCGCTCCTGCCGTTTTGGTACATCTGGAACATCATCCGCGAGGTTCTGGAGGTAGCCCCCGATTTTTCGGCGGCGAAGGGCTTGGTGCGCAACGGCGTGTTGGCAATGGTCTTTGCCGTTGTATCCTTCCTGATCTACATCTGCGCGCTGATGTGCTCGCATCTGGCGGCATTCCGCGTGGCAACCAATATGCGGCTTGCCGTCA
Organism: Clostridiales bacterium UBA6330; assembly: GCA_002438075.1. Classification (GTDB taxonomy): domain Bacteria; phylum Bacillota; class Clostridia; order Oscillospirales; family CAG-272; genus UMGS1865. Next base: position 5,313 of record DJSQ01000208.1, on the reverse strand, counting down.
GCGAGCATATCGCAAAGCTGCCGCTCGGGTTTACCGACAGCTTCGGGAGCGGCAGATTGCGCAAGATTATCAGCGACAGCACGGGCGCAACCGAAACCTATCTTGCGCACCAACTGCCCGACAAGTACGCCGCGATTGCCACGCCAATCGGACTGCTGGTCCTGCTGTTTGTGTTTGACTGGCGGCTGGGGCTGTTGAGCCTGATTCCCGTATTCCTCGGCTTCCTGATTATGGCAACGATGACGGGGAAGCGGATGGCGGAGCAGATGCGGCAGTACAACAACGCGCTTGCCGCCATGTCGAACGAAGCGGTGGAGTACGTGCGCGGCATTCCCGTGGTGAAAACCTTTGGGCAGTCGGTCTTTTCCTTCCGCAAATTCAAGGGGACGATTGACGAATACGAGAAATGGGTGGTGGCATACACCAAGCAATTGCGCGGTCCCATGATGTTCTACACCGCCGCCATCAACGGCGTGTTTGCCTTCCTGATTGCGGGCGCGCTGTGGTTCACGCGGGACGGCGTGACGAATACCTTCCTTTTGAATCTGCTGTTCTACATCATCATTACCCCCGTAATTGCGCTGACGCTGACCAAAATCATGTACATGAGCGAGAACAACATGATTGTTGCCGATGCGCTCACGCGGATTGACAGCGTGCTGGATGCCGCACCGATGAGCGAAAGCGACGCGCCGAAGCATCCCGCCGATGCCTCGGTGGAATTGGATGACGTGCATTTCAGCTACGACGGGAAGAACGAGGTTATCCGCGGCGTGTCGATGCAAATCGGCGCGGGGCAGACCGTGGCGTTTGTCGGTTCCTCGGGCGGCGGAAAATCCACGCTGGCAAGCCTGATTTCGCGTTTCTTTGACGTGCAGAGCGGCGCGATTCGGATTGGCGGCGTTGATGTGCGGGAGATTGCCAAGACGGAGCTGATGAACACGGTGTCGTTCGTGTTCCAGAATTCCAAGCTGATTAAAGCCTCGGTGCCGGAGAACGTGCGGATGGGCAAGCCCGACGCGAGCGAGGAAGAGGTTCTGGCGGCGCTTCGCGCGGCGCAGTGCACGGACATTATCGAGAAGCTGCCGAACGGCGTGAACACGGTTATCGGCACGAACGGCGTGTATCTCTCAGGCGGCGAGCAGCAGCGGCTTGCCATTGCCCGCGCGATGCTGAAGAATGCACCGATTATCGTGCTGGATGAGGCAACTGCATTTGCCGACCCCGACAACGAGGCAAAGGTGCAGGCGGCATTCGGCGAGCTGGCGAAGGGGAAAACGGTTATCATGATTGCGCACAGGCTCTCCACGGTTGCGAATGCGGACTGCATTTACGTCATTGAGGACGGCAAGGTCGCCGAAAGCGGCACGCGCGATGCGCTGTGCGAGGCGGGCGGTCTGTTCGCGCGGATGTGGAAGGATTACTGTGCATCGGTTGAATGGAAGGTTGCAAAGGAGGGAAAGAGCCATGATTGAATGGATTCAAAAGAAAACCGCCTCGTCGAGAGCGGGTGCTACGGGCTTGGTTCGCGGCGTGATTGCCTGCGCGTTCCAGAATATCGCGTTTATGCTTTCCGCATCGCTGTTGTATCTGCTGGTCTCCGACCTCATGGACGGCGGTGTCAGGAGAAATCGGGTTGCGTTTTACATCGTTGGCTGTGTGGTCTGCTTTGCGGCGATTCTGGTGACCACATGGTTCCAGTACAACAACACCTATTTTACAACCTACGAGGAGAGCGGAAAGCGCCGCCTGAGCCTTGCCGAGCGGCTCCGCAAGCTGCCGCTGTCCTTCTTCGGAAAGCGGGACCTTGCCGACCTGACCGCCACCATCATGGCGGACTGCGAGGTGCTGGAAAAGACCTGCTCCCACTTTGTCCCGGGGCTGTTCGGGTCGCTGATTTCCACGGTGCTGATTTCGGTTGGGCTGTTCGTCTTTGACGCACGCATGGCGCTTGCCGCCCTGTGGGTGGTTCCCGTCTCGGTGCTGATTGTTTTGCTCAGCTACCGTGTGCAGGACCGCGTGCAGGCGAAGAACATGGCGGCGAAAATGGCGTGTGCGGACGGCATTCAGGAGTACATCGAAACTGTCCGCGACCTCAAGGCAAACAACGCCGAGAGCGGCTATCTGAAAGGGCTTTCCCGCAAGATTCGCGGCGTGGAGAAGCAGAGCATCAACGCGGAATTGACAACCGCCGTGTTCGTGACCTCTGCGGGTATGGTCCTCAAGCTCGGGATTGCATCGGTCGCGCTGGTCGGCTCGATTCTGCTGATTCGTGGGAGCATCACGGTCCTGACCTTCTTCATGTTCCTGCTGGTGACATCGCGGCTCTATGACCCGATGCAGAGCGCGCTTCAGAACCTCGCGGCAATCATTGCCATGCGGACGAATGTGGCGCGCATGAACGAGATTCTCGAGCATCCGATTCAGCACGGAAGCGAGGAGCTGACCAACAAGGGCTGTGACATCGTGTTTGACCATGTCGGCTTCTCCTACGAGGGCGGCGAGACGGTCCTGCGGGACGTGTCGTTTACCGCCAAGCAGGGCGAGGTGACCGCGCTGGTCGGACCCTCGGGCGGCGGCAAAACCACGGTTTCCCGTCTGGCAGTGCGGTTCTGGGACTATCAGAGCGGAAGCGTTACGGTTGGCGGCATGAAGGTCTCGGACATCGACCCCGAAAAGCTGATGAGCCTCTATTCCATCGTGTTTCAGGATGTGACGCTGTTTGATAATACCATCATGGAGAATATCCGACTGGGAAAGAAGGGCGCGACCGATGAGGAGGTCCTCCGCGCGGCGCGGCTTGCCAACTGCGATGAGTTTGCCGAAAAGCTGCCCGACGGCTGGAATACCAACATCGGCGAAAACGGCTGTGCGCTCTCGGGCGGCGAGCGGCAACGCATCTCCATTGCCAGAGCCTTCCTGAAGGACGCGCCGATTATCCTGCTGGATGAAGCAACCGCAAGCCTTGACGTTGAGAATGAAACGCTGATTCAGACCGCACTTTCGCGCCTGATTCGCAATAAGACCGTGCTGGTCATCGCGCATCGGATGCGGACAGTCGCGGGCGCGGATAAGATCGTGGTCCTCTCGGACGGCGTGGTTGCCGAGCAGGGAACGCCCGAAGCGCTCTATCGTCAAAACGGTATTTATACCCATATGGTCGACCTGCAAACGAGTAGCCAAGGGTGGTCTATCCGCTGAACGCCGACCGACAGGCTTATGTCGTGGAGTAAAAGTTTTCGCCCGCCTTTTTCAAAAGGCGGCGCGGTCAAGGGCGCGGAGCCCTTGTCGCGCTCCGCAGAGCGCGAAACTCTTTTTCGGCGCTTTCTTTTTGCA
>DJSQ01000208.1:0-1895 GCA_002438075.1 Clostridiales bacterium UBA6330 | reverse complement strand
AAGAAAAAGCGTGAAAGAAATCTGTGCTCTCTTCGGTACAGAACTTTAAGTCATGTTCTATCATCCCCGATTCCGAACGGAATCGGGGGAATTTTTCGTGTCCGTTCGGCATATTCTCAAAGGAAGTGTTTTTGCGGGAGGGTCGGATATGAGACAGGCTGTGCTGGTGGGCGCGCCGAACTGCGGGAAGAGCTCGCTGTTTCGGCTTCTGACGGGAAAGCACGTCAGAGTGGGAAACCGCGCGGGGGTTACGGTGGAGGCACTTACGGCGCGCGTGGCGGGGAGCGATTGGCTCCTGACCGATTTGCCCGGGCTCCGCACACTTACGCCGCAGTCGGAGGACGAGCGGGTTACGGTCGACTTCCTGCACGCAAACCGCCCCGACCTTGTGCTTGCCGTTTGCGATGCCACCTGCTTTGCCGCGCAGTACCCGCTGTTGTGCGAAATGAATCGGGCGCTGTTTCCCGCAGTTCCCACTGTTTTGGTGCTGAATTTCTGCGACGAGCTGGAGCGGGTGCCGTCCGTCGAGAGGTTGTCGGCGCTGTCCCGCGTCCCGTTTCTGCCACTCTCCGCGCGGTCGGGGGCGGGGATTGAGCGGGTGCGCACGCTGTTTGATGCCGAGGCGGAGCCGCCGAAGGCTGAAAATCTGTCCCGCGCCCTGCTTGCACCGCTGTCGGAGGCGGTCGGACCAATCAGAGGTCGGCGGAGCAGGACGGTTGCCGCATGGGACCGCGCGCTTTTGCGTCCCGCCGTTGGGTTTCCGCTGTTTTTCCTTCTGATGGCGGCGGTGCTTTGGCTGGTGTTCGGACCGCTCGGCACGCTGTTGTCCGACGGCTTTTCGGCGCTCTGCCTTGTGCCGCTGTCCGCGCTGTTCGGGCGGATTCCCGCCGCGGCGTGGGTCCGCTCGCTGTTGACGGACGGGATACTCGGCGGGGTGGGGGCGATTCTCGGCTTTTTCCCGCGTCTGTTGCTTTTGTTTCTGATACAGACCTTTCTGGAGCAATCGGGGTATCTTTCACGCGCGGCGCGGTTATTTGACCCACTCTTCCGCCGCTTTGGTCTGCGCGGGGATGCGGTAACGCCGCTTTTGCTGGGGTTCGGGTGCTCGGTTCCCGCTGTCCTCTGCACGCGCGGGATGCGGGACGGTTGCGCGCGCCGCCGTTGCGCCTGTTATCTTCCGGCGGTTGCGTGCTCGGCGCGGATTCCGCTTTGCCTGACGGTTGCGGAGGCATTTTTCGGGCAAAACGGCTGGTGGGTTTGCGCGTTGCTCTGGGTTCTGAGCGGGGTTATATTTCTGCTCTTTTGTGCGTTGGATGCCCGTTTGTCGCGCGTAAAAGCGGTTCCGCGTTCCCATTCCGACGCGCTCCCGCTTCTGCGGCTTCCTTCGGTATCCGATCTTCTCGGTGCGGTTTTCGAGCAGCTGGCGCATTTTTTCTCGCGTGCGGGGGGACCGATTCTGCTGACCTCGGTTGGGGTATGGGGACTGTCGCATTTTCGTTTCGGGCAGGTGGGGATGGTATCGGTTGACCAAAGTATGCTTGCGGTGCTTGGTGGGTTTCTTGCGCCTCTTTTCCGTCCGTTCGGCTGCGGGGACTGGCGGATTGTTTCGGCGCTTCTCTGCGGGATTGGGGCAAAGGAGGCAACGCTCTCGGTCTTGGGTGTTCTGCTTGGGGAGGGGACTCCGACGGGCATTGGGGCAGCGCTATCCGCATCGGGCATTCTAAGTGCTCGTTCGGCGCTCTCCCTCATGGTATTCTACCTTTTCTATTTCCCCTGTGCGGCGACTCTGGTAGTACAGCCCCGCCCGCGCCGTCTCCTGCTCCCGCTTTTGTTTGCGTATGCGGCGGCAGTGGTGGTATACTGGGTGTAAGACTGAAGACCTTGGGACTCTGTCC
>DJSQ01000053.1 GCA_002438075.1 Clostridiales bacterium UBA6330 | reverse complement strand
TCCTTAAGAAGTCCCCTAAGCGGGGCTCGGGGCGGCGCCCCGAGGTCTTTCACCCCTTAACCCGCACCGCACAGTCACAGCAGTCGGCAACGGGGCAGAAGCGGCACGCCTTTTCGGAAGGGGTCTTGTGCGCTTCGCCAACCAGAATCCGCTCCGCAACAGAGCAGACCGCAGCCTGCATCTCTGTGAAGAGCTCGCGCATTTCCTCGACCGTGCGGCGTAAGAGCTTCTTCGTGAAACGACCGTCTGCCGAAGCGTCAGCCGCCTCGCAGATCGAACGGTCGTCCGAGAGAAAACCACTCCGTGCAATCTCCGTGCGGCGGTCCGTGCGCGTTGCAAAGAGGAATTCCGCACCGCCCGCTACACGCCTCTGCGGGTCCGCAGAGCACGCCGCAAAGAGGTAGAGCACCAATTGAAGGTCCTCGCCCGTGCGTACCTCGTCAAGCGAGAATTTGTGCTCGCCCGACTTGTAGTCCACAACGCGTACCACAACCTGCCCGTCATGCTCCCAAAGGTCGATGCGGTCCACCTTGCCGCCCAGCACAACCCGCCCGCCATCGCGGAGCGCGAAGGAAACCTCGGGCAGGGAGTCGGGACCACCCCCGCCAATGGATTGCTCGAATTCCGAGGGGATAAAGCGACTGCCCGCAATCTCGTCCGCAATGTCGCGTAGCATCAGACGGGCGTGCTCCCGCAGGCGGGCGAAAATGTGAAGCAAACGCGCGTCCATGCGGTCGGGCGGGATCGGACAGACCCGCGCGAGATAGTCGGCAACAATGCGGTCGGTCAGCGCGTCCAGCTCCTCGGCGGCGGGGAGGTGAAGCAGACCGTCCTCCCCGAGCGAGCGGCGCAGAAGCTGTTCAAAGACGAAGTGCAGGAAGGTCCCCTCGTCCGCCGCACCAACGGTGGAATCCTTCCGCCCGCGCAGACGCAGAATGTGCGTTGAGTAGTAGCGATAAGGGCAGAGCACAAAGTCCTGCACCGAGGTCTGGGAGAGCCGAAGAACCGTCCCGCTCGGAAGCGGCTTTGCGTGAAGCGTTGTCGCAACGGCGCTGCCGTCCGTGGGGCGCGGCGGCACGAATTCGCCGACAGGAAGCCCGAGCAGGTACGCCGTGCGGGTGAAGGCGAGCGACGGTGTAAGCGCCGTTCCGTCCGCCTCCGCCGCAGAGCAGGAGAGAAACAGCCTGTCCGACGGCAGAGAGACCGCGCGCCAAACGTAGAACAGCTCCTCCGCGCTCTGCCGCGCCGCGCGCGTGTCAAAGCGGATGCCCAGCGTGTCAAGCACCCCCTTGTCGCGGTCGGAAAGAATGCCGTCATCGGCAATCGCGCGGGGCAGTTCTCCCTCGCAGACACCGAGCAGAAGCACCGCGCGAACAGACGCGAAGCGCGCGGTTGCCGCAGAGCCGACAATCACGCAGTCGTGGCGGTTCGGGACCGAGCCGAGGTCGGCACCCGCGAAAAACAGGGTCAGAAGCGAGAGAAATTCCTCCGTGTCGCAGGGCGCCTGCGGGAACAGCTCGCAGAGGTCCCCGAGACAGTCGACAACGAAGCGGTAGAGCCGTAAGCTCTCGCCAGCCTCCTTGACCTGCCCCAGTGACAGCTCGTGCCGCGCCTGCTCCGCAAGAAGGTCGGAGATGCAAAGGTCGGAAAGATAGGTGTACAAGGCACGGCAACGGTCGGCAATTTTCTCGGAGCCCTTGAGTGCCTCCGAAAACGCGACCAGCGGGGGCATGACAACCGCGCGGACCCGATTCGCCGCCGCGAGAATTTCCTCGGCGCGCGGGGAGAGACGGTCGGTCAAGCCGTCGGGATTCATTTCCCACACGGCATCGCAAAAGCGCTTGCCCGTGATGTGCCACGTCTCGCAATATTCCTCAAAAAAGGCAACGTCGCGCGTGTCCGCGCCCGAAAGCCCTGTTTTAACCAGCGTGATGATGTCCTGCGTGCGGTAGCCTCTCGCCGCCGCGCGGACCGCCGAGAGAACCAGACGCGAAAGCGGCTTGGCGGCAAGCTCGGTGCGCTCGGAATAGAAGCAGGGAATGCCGCTTTTCTCCAGCGCCGCATCGAGAATGCCGCGCCATGCCTCGGGGTCGCGGACCATGACCGCAATGTCTCCGAAGCGGTAGCCGTCCCCGATGAGCGAAAGAATGTTGTGCGCGCAAGCCTCGGCTTCCTCGTAGCGGTTGGACGCACGCAAAAGGGTCACACTGCCGTCGGTCGGGAGCGGAGCGGGGCGCCCCGAGGAGAAGTCCCAGAGACGGTCCGCAAGCACCTCAAGCGATGCGGGACGAAGCCCCGAGGGGGCGGGAAGCAGGACCTGCCGCACCTCGGCACCGACCTCTGCCGCAATGCGAATCAGGCGCTGTGTGGTTTCGGCAACGCTCGCAAAATGCGGCGCGTGCGAAAAGGGACGGTCAAGACACAGCGCGACGGTCACGTTGCGGTCCCCGCGCAACAGCTCGCGCAGAATGCCGTATTCGGGGTAGGTAAAGCTGGTAAAGGAGTCAACGAAAACCGAAATTTCCGCAGGGAGCGGTTCGGCGCGGAGCATTTCCACAAGGAGCGAAAGCCGCTCCGAGGGGTCGGGACCCGTTGCGCGGCGACATTTTTCGCGGAAAACCGCGTAAATTTCCGCAAGGTCGCGCAGCTTATCGGGGAGCGGTCCGTCGGCGGGGAGCGTCGCGGCGGCTTTTTCGAGCGCGTCCCCCTCCACGCCACTGTTTTCCAGCTCCGTGACCGCCTTAAGCAGCTTTGCGGTCAGCGCGGTGTCCCGCTTGCCGGTTGCGCCGTAGCGCCGCAGGGTGGGGGCAAGCTCGCGCAGGGTGTCCCACATCAGAAGCGACCGCGTGGCATTTTTGATGCTTGCGGGCTCGGGACCGCCGCGCTGACGGAAAATCGAATCGGCAAGCCGCGAAAAGCCGAGAATTTCAAAGGTCCGCCCCGCATACGGTGGGAGCGCATCGGCAAACTGCTTTTCGCTGATGTACGCCTGTTGCTCGGGAACCAGCAGAAAGCACCGTCTGCCGCCCTCTGCTTCGGCGCGTACCGCCTGCGTGAGCGCGGCATTCCGTGCATTCGCATCGGTCCCGCAAATCAGATTCAGCATTCGTTTCGCTCCTCTCCTCGGGGCTTGTCCCCTTCAAACAGTAACAGATTCCGCCGCACCGTTTCTCTGCCGCGCCATGCGAACGCGCGGGAGCGGAATTCCTCGTCCTCCATCGCATCCAGCTCGGCAAGCGTCAGGCGGGAGACCGTCTGCTCCGAGAAAAACGGAATTTCGCTGTAGATAGTCCCTTCCCGCAGGGCGCGGCGCGTGTGCGGGCAGACCTCGCCGCAGATGTCGCACCCCCAAACGCTCCCATAGCGGCGGATGCTTTCCGCCTCCGCGTCGGTCAGCGCGCCCTTCTTCTGCGTGAGCGCCGAGAGACAGGTCCCGATTTCTTCCATCGGGCAGGCACGGCGACAGGCGCCGCAGTCCTCGCAATAGCCAATCTCCCGCGCGGCGCAGGGAATGATTTTGGTTGTAATCAGCTCTCCGAGAAACACATAGGAGGAGTAGGGCTTTGTGATGAGCATTCCGTTCCGCCCGATGATGCCCAGCCCCGCCCGCGCCGCCGCATCGCGCTCGTCAATCGGCGAGTGGTCGGCAAAGCCCGCGAATTTCTCCTCGGGAAAGCGTTCCCGCAGGCGTGGGAGCAGGTCCCCGAACAGGTCGCGGAAAAAGAGATGGTAGTCGCGCGGGACCGCATAGGCGGAGAGATTGCGCGCGGGGTCTGCGGCGGCGCGGGAGAAGTAGGGGACCGCCAGCATGACAGCGGTTCCCGCGCTCGGGTCAATCTCGGCGCGGTCCAAAAGGTATTTCCGCCCCACCCGACAGTCGGAGAGCGGGATTGGCGCGAACAATCGGATTCCGCACCCCGAAAAATATTCGGATAAATATTCCAACATCCCTTTCATTCCTCCGCTTTTTATGGTATAATGGTAGGGGAGAGCAAAGCGTTGCCTCTGACAATCGGTGAGCTGTAGGTGGGGCTTTGAAATGATACCCGTTGGGAGACTGTAGACGTTCGCCCTTACTCGGGTGCCGAGATCCCGCCTGC
>DJSQ01000056.1 GCA_002438075.1 Clostridiales bacterium UBA6330 | reverse complement strand
GGACAGAGTCCCAAGGTCTTGGTCTTCCCCCAGAAAGGAGAACAAATGGCAAGAACATGGACGGCATCGCAGGAGGATGCCATGAGACTGCGGGGGCGACTGCTGGTCGTCTCGGCGGCGGCAGGGTCTGGAAAAACAAGCGTCCTGACCGAGCGCATCATCCGAATGCTGACCGACCCCGAGCACCCCGCAGAGCTTTCGAGACTTCTGATCGTCACCTTTACCCGCGCGGCGGCGGCAGAGCTGAAAAGCCGCATTGCAAAAGCGCTCGGTGACGCACTCGCGGCGGACCCCGAAAATTCCCACCTCTCAAGGCAGGTCCTCTCGCTCGGGAGCGCGCATATCTCCACCATCGACGCGTTTTTCGGCGAGGAGGTCCGCGCAGGCTTCGCACAGCTCGGACTTCCCCCAGCCTTCCGCCTCGCGGACGAGGCGGAGCTGGACGAAATGGCGCTCTCCATTATGGAGGATACCGTCTCCAAGCTCTACGACCGATTTACCGAGGACCATACCCAAGACCCGAGCCACCCGTTTGCGCGCCTCGCGGGTAACCGCTTTGCCGCCGTGATGGACCACCTGCTCGGCAACCGCCGCAACGATGGACTCACCGAACGGCTCTGGCGCTTCTACCGCCGCTTTTCCAACTACCCCGAGGGCATTTCCCTGCTCCTTGCCAACGCCGAGGACCTGCGGCAAGCGGCGGAGACCGACTTCTTTGCATCAAACGCGGGAAAAAACGTCTGCAAAACCGTTGCCACCTTCTGCGCCGATACCCTGCGCGGTCTGGACGCGGTCCTGCATGACCTCGCGGGCAACGACCTTTTGCCGAAATTCGAGGGCTGTATCCACAGCGACGCGGATTTCTGCCTCGCACTCCTCCGCGCCTGTACGAACGGAACCTATCACGAAGCGCGGACACTGGTCACCAACCTCCAGACAGGACGGCTTCCCGCAGTCCGCGGAGAAAAGCCCGCCGCGCTGGAAACCTATAAGGCTTTGCGCGACAACCTGAAGGAAGCGGTCAAGGACCTCCGCGCCGACTTTTTCGCATGGTCGGAAGAGGACATCCGCCACCAGCTGTTGCTCCATGCGGATGCCTGCGAGATGCTCCATACCCTCTTTTCCGACTTCGGCGAGGCGCTGGACGCGGAGAAGCGCACGCGCGGGATTCTCTCCTTTGACGATATGCCCGTCCTGCTCCGCCGACTTCTGGAAAACGCGGACGGCTCCCCCACCCCTTATGCCCGCTCGCTCTCCGACCGCTACGATGCGGTTTTCATCGATGAATATCAGGATGTCAACCCGATACAGGACCGTATTTTCACCGACATCGGCGGCGAAAAGCGCTTTATGGTCGGAGACATCAAGCAAAGCATTTACGGCTTTCGCGGCGGCGAGCCGTCCATTTTTGCCGCCTACCGCCGCGCCCTGCCGCTCTACGACAGCGAAAAGGAAACCGAAACCGACACGGGCGGGGTCTGCGTGTTCATGTCCGAAAACTTCCGTTGCAGTCAACCTGTCATCGACTACGCAAACCGCGTTTGCGCCTTCCTGTTCTCCGCCTGCGAGGACAGCGTGGGCTACCGCCCGCAGGACGATCTGGTCTGCGGCAAACAGTCCCCCGAGGGCAGTCTGCAACCGGTGCGCACCCTGCTGTTCGAGCCCTATACCGAGGAGCAGAAGCAGGCGGCGGAGGAAAGCGGAACGGAGCTCCCGAGCCGCGAGGCGCAGTGGATTGCCGCCGAGGTTGCGCGCCTGCTCCGCGAGGAGCGGCTGGAGGACGGCTCCCCGATTCGCCCGCGCGATATCGCAATCCTGACGCGGACCGCCGCGCCGATGCAGGTCTTTGCCGATGCACTTGCGGCATGGGGCATTCCCGCGGCACTCCCTGCGGGAGACGATCTGCTCGCCTCTCCGCTCATGACCGATACGCTGAATCTGCTCCGCACCGTTGACAATCCTTACCGTGACCTGCCGCTTTCCGAATACCTGCTGACCCCTGCGGGCGGGTTCTCGCTGGAGGAGCTGGGTGACATCCGCGCCGCCGCGCCCGACCGCCGCGCGCTCTACGATGCCATGTACGCCGCCGCGGAATCGGACGCGCACCCCTGCCGCGAAAAAGCCGCCGCATTCGTGGCGTGGCTGGAGCATTACCGCACCCTTGCGGCGGTCCAGCCCGCAGACCGTTTTCTGCGTCTGCTCTTCTCCGACCCGCGCCTTTCCCCGCACGCCGCCTCGCCCGAATTGCGTACGCTTTACGACCGCGCGCGGTCCTATCAGTCGCTTTCATGGTGCGGGCTGTACGGCTTTCTCGCCTACTTCACACGGCTGTGCGACAGCGGCGAGCTTTCGGCGGGCGTTTTCAAGAAAAGCGAGGATGCGGTCACGCTGATGACGGTCCACAAATCCAAAGGGCTGGAATTCCCCGTGGTAATCCTTGCGGGCTGTGGCTCGCAGTTCAGCCGCAAGAGCTTTTCGGAGCCGCTCCTGTTCCACAAATCGGTTGGGTGCGCGTCCGCGCTCTTCAATCCCGAAACGGGCGAGAACGAGCCGACGGTCCTGCTCTCGGCAGTCACCGAAGCCATCCGCGAGGAGGAACGCGAGGAGGAAATCCGCAACCTTTATGTTGCGCTGACCCGCGCGCGGGAGCGGCTGTACGTCACGGGCAATCTCATCGGGCGCGCCAAAGCGGAAAACCTGATGAAAACCGCTTCCCTGATTCGCCACGGTGCGCGGTCCTCGATTCTCGGCGCGGGCAGTCGGATGGTCTGGATTCTTGCCGCGCTCCAAAACGGCGGCGGGGACTGCCCCTTCGGGGTACAGGTCGTACCGCCCGATGAGGCAATTCCACAAGCCGAGCCGACCGCGAAGGTCGCTTTGGAAAACACCCCTGCGGAGACAGCAGAAGAGGCGCCAACTGCCGAAGCCGCGCCCGTTTCCTATCGCTTTGCGGCGCTGCAACGGGTTCCCACCAAAGCGGCGGCATCCAAACTCTCCCCCGACCTCTTGGACCGCATAACCGACGGGGAGGACGGCGAGGACAGCCCCGAGGCGCTTGCGGCGGCGATTGACCTGATGCAGTCACAGGCAACCGACTTTGACACCCTGCTCCGCGACCGCAAAAAAGCGGCACCGACCGAGGTCGGCACCGCGATGCACGCGTTTGCGGAGGCTTGCGACTTCCGCCTTTGGAAGGAGCACGGCACGGAGGCGGAAATCGAGCGGCTGTCACGCGCCAACATTCTGCACGAGCGGACTGCGGCGCTGTTGGACCGCCCGCGACTGGAGCGCTTCCGAGACAGCGCGCTGATGGAGGACATTCTGCGCGCAAAGGAGGTCCTACGGGAGCAGAAATTCGGTCTGAATCTGCCGCTGACCGCGCTGACCCGCCACCCCGAGCGCTTTGCGGGCTTGGAGCGGGAAACGGTGTTCGTGCAGGGGTCCATTGACCTGATTCTCATCATGCCCGATGGCACGCTCCGTCTGTACGACTACAAGACCGACCGTCTGACCGATGCGGAATGCGCCGACCCCGCGATTCTTTCGCGCGACCTCTCCCTGCGGCACGGAAACCAGCTCGCCTGTTACGCGCTTGCCGCGCGCGGGCTGTTCGGCAGGGACCCCGACCTTCTCGGTATCTATTCCTTCCCCCTCGGCACGGTCATTCCGCTGACGGTGGATATGCACCGCTTCGGATAACGGAAGCCCCCGCAGAACGTTCTGTGTTACAGAATGCTCTGCGGGGGTTGCTGTTGTGCTTTCGGTCAATCTATACTTTTGTGGTGCGTGCGGATTTATCCCCCCTCATCAGTCGCTAACGCGACAGCTTCCCCCCCAAGGGGAAGCCTTTTTGCGAGATTCCTTTCGTACTACATGACAAGGCAATGAGCGGGAACAATATTGCCCGCCCTCATCCGTCGCCTTCGGCGCCACCTTCCCCCTTGAAGGGGAAGGCTATGGTGCGTAACTCTCTCATTTGAACTTGCTTTTTTGAAGAATACTTTTTGATAAATATAAAGTTTGAAGCACTCTTTAGACAGCTTGCAGAACCTGCGGAAGCCTTCCCCTTCAAGGGGGAAGGTGTCGCCGAAGGCGACGGATGAGGGCGGATCGCAAAGGTAAACCACAACGCAAAATGATATTTGCCATGTTCGAGCAGTGTAAGGAAGGCTTCCCCTCGGGGGGAAGCTGTCGCGTTAGCGACTGATGAGGGGGGATGTTTACCTCCCGATTATAAAGCGCTCTTCGTTTGCATCCTGCGGACCGCCCGTTCAGATACCGAGCGCCTTTCGCATGGCAACCAGTGCATAGGAAGCAAAGCCGTGGTCGCGGCTTCCGTGGCGCTCGCGGTACTCCCAAAGCGTTCCCGTCTCCCCTGCCATGCCGCCGAAGAAGGTGGTCAGGCTTTGCAGGACCGCCGCATTTTCGCCCATCTTCAGCAGTGCCTCCAAGCGCAGGTATGCCCCGATGAAGGCATTGATGGGCGCAATCTCCTCCAGCATCACGGTGCGGTCCGCACCGAATACCTCCAGCACCAGATGCCGCAGCTCCGCATATTCGGGCGCGGTCATGTCGATTCCGCCGAACAGAATTGCGTAGTATTGCCCCGCCTCGGAGCAGTCCGCGCACCGCGTCAGCACGCCGTCCGTCCGCACGGCATGGTCGAGGAACACCCGACCGTCAAAGGACTGCCGCACGGTCTCCCGCGCAACCTTCTCCGCCTTTTCACCCGCCGCGCGGTCGTCAAACAGGCGCGCCACGCACCGCAGGACCTCCGCGTAGAGGAAGTTGGTCGGGTAGCTGACATCCTGCGTCCAGCCGTTCGCGCGGCTCCACTCCACAAAGTTCCATGACGGGAGCTTTTCGAGCAGTCCGTCCGCGTTCTCGTAGCGGCTGTAGAAATCCAGCAATCCGTAAACCGACTTGCGGAATTTTTCGCGGTCATCGCCGTGCCCGCGGTTCAGCACGTAGTCCGCGACCTCCAGAATATACCACATCGTCCACTGCGGAATGAACTTTCCGTCATCCTGCGGCTCGGAGGGATAGCACATCGGAAGCACGCCCTCGGGGTACTCGCCCTCGTTTTCAAACAGGCGGAAATTCTCCAGAAACGCGTCCTCGACCGCCGTGGTCCCGTGCAGGCAGTACTCCACCTTGCCCGTGAAGTAGCTGTCGCAGAGCCAGCCCGCACGCTCGCGCGAGGGGCAATCGGTGTAGAGGTCGACCGCGTTATGCGCAAAGGTCCGTACCGCGCCCGCGTAAATTTCGCGCAGGCAGGGGTCGGTGATCGCCTCGGGGACCGTGATGCCCGTCACATCCCCCGCAAAGCTCTTGACCCCGAAGCCGTCCAGCCAGAGGTCACCTTTTTTGACAAAGACCGCCGCATATTTCAGCGTGTACGGCTCAAAGGTCAGGAAATCGAACCGCCCGCCGAGGGTCAGGTCGACCACGTTGCACGCGTGCATATCGGTGAACACAAAGCGGTCGGGCGATGCGTCCTCGGAGAACGCCACAACGACCTCGGTCCCGTCCTGTGCGGTTCCGAAGAGGTGCAAAAAGCCCGTTTCCATGCGGGAAAACTCAAAAATCGCGTAGTGCCCCTCCGCAACGCCGAGCGGCAGTGCGGTCAGCCCCGCCTCCCGTATCTGCTTCTGTCCCTGCACCCAATCGAAGGAGTGCCGCTCCACCTCTTCCTCGGGGTAGCGCCCCCAGCGCTCGGAGGGCTGGAAGGAATACACCTTCTTCCGTATCTCCGCGTTCGGGTCGGCTTCAAAGCGTCCGACCGATGCCGCGCAGGACATGGGAACGTCGGCGTAGGACGGATAGGGTGCGGTGCGCGCGATGACCTTTGGCGGGTTCTCCATAACCGCCACGGGAGTTGCGCGCCCGTAGAGCGAGTTGCGCAGATCCCATTCCTCCACGAAGTGGCGCTGGACCGAGTAGCGCGCGCATTTCCGCTTTTTTGCATCGGAGAGGAAGCAATCGAAGTCCCGCCCCGTTGCGGCAAGGACCTCGCCGTCGCGCACGACCTCCGCCCAGAGGAACATGGGTTGCAGGACGGTGGAAAGCGAGCGGCAACCGTAGCCGAGGACCGAAATGATAATCTGGTTTCCCGACTTTCTGCCCAGCCCGTCCAGCGGGATGCAGTCCATGCGGGCGTAGCCCTTAGCGGTTCTTGCGGGTCCCGCCGCGACAAAGCGCCCGTTGACCGACACGCGGTAAAGGTCCGCCGCACAGATGTGCAGCTCCGCGCCCGAAAGGGAGTCAACCTGCGCCGCAAAGGTTGCAAAGGCGTTCATCACGCCGCTCAATTCTTTTACATAAATCGGCTTTGCTGTCCGAAACATATTCACCGTACCTCCGGGGAAATTACTGGATTTATTATACCATGCTTTTCCTCCGATGTCAATAGAATTCCGCCCCACATTTCTTCCATTTTTTCACGGCAATTGTGCAGCTTTTTGGCGATAATTACGCAGGAATGGGAAAGGCCTTGGAGGGAGAGGGGACCCCCTTTCGGCGGGGGTCCCCTCTCCCTCCAAGCCTCCCTCACCCTCCCCGAACTTCCCCCACAGGACCCCGCCGTTACACGAGCGAAAATTTGTCTCGCTTTTTTATGGCGGCGGGGTCCTGTGGGGGAA
>DJSQ01000095.1 GCA_002438075.1 Clostridiales bacterium UBA6330 | reverse complement strand
TCGGGGCAAAGCCCCGAGGTCTCCACCCTGTAGAATCAATAGTTTTTCATGTAGCAATCGCGGCAGTAGTATTTTTTGCCGATGCGGTACTTTTTCAGCTCGCGGTAGGACTTCGCACGCAGGACCTTGCCGCAGTCGGCACAGGTTGCGCTGAGGGTCTCGCTGTCGTTGTAGTCCGCGCCGCCGTAGTATTTGGAGGAGGACTTGCCCATCGCGCGGCAATTGTCGCACAGGAAGCCCTTCCCGGGTGTGTAGCCATGCGCCAGACGGAACGACTTGACATCGACAGGCGCGCCGCACTCACGGCAGACGAAACGGGTCTTTTTGTCGGAGGCGTAAGCGGGAACCGACTTCGGCTCCTGCCGCACGACATTCACATTCCCCGTGACGAAATTTCTCTTTCTGGTAGCGGTATCGGCAACCAGCATAATCCCCGCCGCAAAGCAGGCAAGGGTTTTACCGACAAAGGTCCCTGCGCGTTTAGCCGAATCGAAAACCACATTATCATTCATAGTAAGGCTCCTTTCCAACCGACCGCCGCCCGCGACAGCCGTTGTTACCGGCACTGTATACCGTCAATAACAATATTATACCGCAAAAATTGCGTTTTGTCAACCCCTTTGCGGGGAAATATCAGTCGAACACATTCTGAATAGCGAAATAATACGCGCCGTCAACCTCAACAATATACCAATCGTTTATTCCGACTTTTCCTCTCGCCACAATCTTCATGGACGTTCCCTTGGGCTTTGTGGAAATTGCGCTCGCTGTTCCGTCCGGTGTACTGCGCAATTCAACAATATCGTTTGAAGTCTTGGTTTCGTTGATTTTCGTCATTCCGTAGCTTGAAATCATAGCATCCAAAGACAGAGGCAACGGGCTCTTCTCTCCCTTGCTGTTTGTGGTCAGGTAATCATAGGATGCAAATCCGTATTTTCCGTCGCTCAGTTTAACCAAGCACCACAGATAATCGCTTGTCAGAGATTTTCCATATGCAATTGCCGTCATTTTCTGTCCGGTTGTAACATATCCAACAAGCTCACTCTTACTGTTGTCCGATGTCGGAACGGTTCTGATATTCACACTTGTACCAACGGGATATGCCGTCAGTTCATTGTCAAACTTCTTGAAATTATATCTTTGAATCAGTTCTTCGGGGTCAACGGTATCACTCGGCATGGTTTCGGACAAATACTTTTTCACACCGTAACACTCCACCTTAGGCTTCGACGAGCTGGGCTGATAAATCACTTTATACCAAACCACGCCGTCCACGGTTCCCTCTGCAATGGCTTCCAATTTTGTCCCGCGCGCAACACCCTCTCCGCCTACAAGAGTTCCGCCGCCATCACCGTCTTCATCCGGCAGATAAGGTGTCTCACGCAGACTCAGTTTGGTATCCGCGATAACATAAACCGTTTTCGGCTCATCGAAATCCGTGAAGTTCTCGGCATAATTTTGCTGACCGGAGGGATTCGTTGTCAAGTATCTCGTTTTGATAAAACCCTGAACGGTTTTGCCGTTATTCGTATATTCGACCTTACTCCAACCGACCTCCGTGCTTTGCTTGATGACTTTTACTTCATCCCCCTTTGCGCGGTCCCCGATTGCCTCCGAAAACTTTTTGTTGATTGACGGATACGGACGGACGTTTACACTTCCCGTCACATACATCGTTTTGTTGCAGGGTTCAAAGGTCTTTTCGCCCAAATCGTCATCGGTTGTCCGACCGCGGGAGATATAGTATTCCTCGCCCTCATAGGTGACCTTATACCATTTCGTACTCTGCCCGGTAACGCTCAATTCCGTGGCAATCTCCACCGAAACGTTTTTCCCTTTTCCGTCAACTCTTTGCAGCGAGGAATTCTTCTCGCTGATGTATACCGTCTTTTTGACCTCCTCATATTTGTCCTTTGCAGGGTCATTTTGCGGGTCTTTTTCCTGTTGTGTCACCACATTCCCGTTTGCATCCGTATAGGTCTGATTCGGGTCCTTATTCGGGTCCTTTTCCGCAACACACGCAACCATATTTGCCGAGAGGACGGCGGCAAGAATGGCAAGTGTAACTGTTCTCTTGAATTTCATTTTTCTCTTCCTTTCCGCTTTTGGATATCTATATAAACTTCCGTTCATCTACCAAATAAATATAGCTATTTATATTGTATCACAAGAAAAAGCGGTTGTCAATGACTAAAATAAAAATTTTTTCTTTTCCCGAAAAATGTTTCCTTCAGTCGAAGGAAATCAGCAATCGGACAGCCTCCACAGCCGCTCGGACAGCCGCTCCCGTGTCGTGCGATTCCGCCGCATCGGTGTCAAGTCCCGCCTTCGCGCGCTCCTGATTCCAGATGACGTGGAACACCGCGCCCGTCCGCACGCCCCGCGCCGCGCCGACCGTAAAGAGCGTGGAAGCCTCCATCTCGCTCGCCAGCACGCCGAGCCGCTTCCATGCCTCCCATTTCGCCTCCAAATCACCCGCAATCGGCATCCGCGCGGGCGAATGCTGACCGTAAAACGAGTCCTTGCTCTGCACCACGCCGAGGTGGACGGCATTCCCCTTTCCCGCCTCCGCCATGGCGCGCGCCGCCGCCCTTTGCAGTGCCGCCGTCACGCCGAAATCGGGGACTGCGGGATATTCGGGCGGCGCATACTCGTGCGAGGTGCCGTCCTGCCGCACCGCGCCCGTTGCCACCACGAGGTCCCCGCTCGCAACCGCCGTTGCGATTCCGCCGCAGGTCCCAACGCGGATGAGCACCTCCGCGCCGCAATCGACCAGTTCCTCCACCGCAATCGCCGTGGAGGGTCCGCCGATGCCCGTGGAGCAAACCGTCACCGTCTCGCCCGCCAGCTTTCCGTTCCAAACCGTAAATTCGCGGTTTCTGCCCACAAAAACAGGCTCCTCCAACAGCGCCGCAATCTGTTCTACCCTCTCGGGTGCCCCCGGCAGGATGCAATAGCGCCCCACTTTCCCGCGCTCGGTCGGAATATGGAACGGCTTTCTATCGGGTGTCAGCATATCGTTTTCCCTCTTTTCGTTTTAATGGAATGCAAATGTGCAGGTCAGGGTCCGTCTCTCCCCCGCCGCCAAGCGGAGCAGATCGGGCTTTTCGGTCAGCTCGGTATTCTCCCCGTGCGTCGCGGGCATCGAGGTCCACGGCTCCATGCAAAGGAACTGCCCGCCCTGCGCTTTCCAAAGCCCGAAATAGCGGAATTCGGGGAATTCCATCGCAATGCGGCGGTCGGTCCCGCGCTTCTCCAGCGCCACCTTGTGCGGCATTTCGCAGAAGAAGCCCGAGCCCGCCGCAAAAAAAGCATCGGTCGGGTCAAAGCATTCCCCGTCACGGAGCGCGAAATCCCGACTTCCGCCAATCGGGAAGCACTCCTCCGCGTCAAATTTGACGCGCCGGATCGTCCCGTTCGCGCCGATGAAACGGACCGTGTAATCCGCCATCGTCCCGCCCGCAAACGGCAGGTTAAACCCAGGGTGAAGCCCGAGCGCGAACGGCAGGACCCGCTCGCCGCAGTTGAGAATCTCCGCATTCAGGGTCAGGGTGCGCCCCTGCAAGCGGTAGGTCAGACGCACCTCAAACGGATAGGGGTATTTTCCCCGCGTTTCCGCATTGTCGCGGGCGCAAAACGTAATCGCTTCGTCGCTTTTTTTCGTCACCCCGGTTGTCATATGGCGGAGAAAGCCGTGCATCCCGGGGTCGCAGGGAATGCCCGCGTCGGTGCATTTCCCCTCCCAGAAGCGCCCGCAAAACGGGAACAGCACGGGCGCGCGGTCCTCCCAATAGGCTTTGTCCCCCTGCCAGAGGTATTCGGTCCCGTCCGCGCCGCGAACCGACTGTAGCTCCGCGCCGATGTCGGAAATTGCAACGGTCAGGCAGTCATTTTTCAATTGGTAAATCACGATGATTTCCTCTCTTTGTTTTTTTCAAGCTGTATCTTTATTGTACCATACTTTCGCGCATAATGCAAGCCAATTCGTCCATAATACTAACAAAAAACGAAAGGCAAAAGATGAAACAGGGATATTTTCGGTTGCGGGCGGCAATCCTTGCCTCGGCATCGGTTGTCGGCAAAAAGGAGCATGACGGACCGCTCGGCAATCGCTTTGATCTGCACGACCCCGAGGGACTGTTCGGCAAGAAAACATGGGAGGGCGCGGAGAGCGAATCCCAGCGCATGGCATTCCGTCTGGCGCTCTCGAAAGCGGGCTTGCGTGACGGCGATGTGGACGCGCTCTTTGCGGGCGACCTGCTCAACCAATGCGTGGGCTCCGCCTATGGGCTTCTCTCCTACGACATCCCCTATTTCGGGCTGTACGGTGCCTGCTCGACCTCGGCAGAGGGGCTTCTGCTGGCTTCCATGACGGTCAGCGGCGGCTTTGCACGCACGGCGGGGGTTGTGACCTCCTCGCACTACTGCTCCGCCGAGCGCCAGTACCGCACACCGCTCGAATACGGCGCGCAACGCGCCCCCACCGCGCAATGGACGGTCACGGGGGCGGGCGCCTATCTGGTGGGACCCGCCGAGGGGCACGCCGACTGCGTTTGCGTTACGGGCGGCATGGCGGGCAAGGCACAGGACTTTGGCATCAAGGATTCCTCCAACATGGGCGCAGCAATGGCGCCTGCGGCGGTGGATACGCTCCTGCGCTATCTGGAAGCAACGGGGCGGGATATCACGTACTGGGACAAGGTGGTAACGGGCGACCTCGGCTTTGAGGGCGGCGAGCTGTTCTGCTCGCTGATTGAGCGGCATAATGTGACGGTACGGGACCGCTACGCGGACTGCGGGCAATTGATTTACGACCGCGAAGCGCAGGACGTTCACGCGGGCGGCTCGGGCTGTGGCTGTGCGGGAACGGTCCTCAGCGCGTATTTCCTGCCGCTCCTGCAAGCGGGGGAGCTGCGGCGGATTCTCTTTCTTGCCACAGGCGCGATGATGAGCCCCGACAGCATCAAGCAGGGCGAAAACATTCCCGCCGTGGCGCATCTGATTGAGCTTTGCGGCGAAACTTGCGGAGGAAACGGGCATGATTGACAGACTTTTGCCCTATTTATGGGCGTTTTTGGTGGGCGGCGCGCTCTGCGTCATCGCGCAGATTTTGATTGACCGCACGAAGCTGACCCCTGCGCGGATTCTGGTGCTGTATGTGGTGGTCGGCGTTTTTCTCGGCGCAATCGGGGTCTACAAGCCGCTCGCGGAATTTGCGGGCGCGGGCGCGACAGTCCCGCTGACGGGCTTTGGCTACGCAATATCGGTCGGTGTACGGGAAGCGGTGGAAAAGCAGGGCTTACTCGGCGCGCTGACGGGCGGACTTGCGGCAACCTCGGGCGGCATTGCGGCGGCGCTGATTTTCGGCTATCTCGTCTGCCTGTTTTTCAAGGGAAAGCCGAAGTAAAGAAAGAATAAAAAACAAAAACGGAGAAAATTCAAGAAATCTCTTGACAAATTCTCCGTTTTGTGGTATTCTATTCGTACAAGGATGCGTTGACTTTGGTCAGCGCCCTCCCGATTATGAAATAACCGTCCCCGACAACTTGTGGGGCTGCGGAGGGCGGTTATTTCTTTTTATTGTCGTAATAGCTAAGTATCGTATATGCCAAGCACAATACGGACACAAACAAGCCAAACAGTCCGATCCATTGATCTGCTGTAAAAAGCCCCACGCTATCACCTCCCCTCCGCGTTGCAGAAGAGAGTCAATAAAAGGTCTGAACTGCTCTCTCCTGCTCGGAGGGAGCCAACCGCCGCCTTCACATCCTCGGCTTCCATGCTTTCGCATTTCCACGCCCATAGTATACACCGTTTGACAGAAAATGTCAAGTGTATTTTCCAAAAATCCTCGGAGTATCCCCTCGGGACCTCCGAGGTTTTATTTTTTCTCCTCCGCCGTTGGGACCTGAATCTCCCCGTCCCGCTCCTCAAACTCTCTCACGCATTTTCGGATCAGATAAAGAATCTGCCCGTTGGCGCTCCTGCCCTCGTACTTGGAAATGTAGTGCAGCTTATAGTGCAATTCGGGGTCAATCTCAATGCCGAGATGCTTGTTTTGCTTGTTTCTCATAAAATTACCTCAAAAAATCTTGTTTTGAGTATATTTTAAGATTATTTTGTGGTATAATGTGTATTGTATACTTGATTTAAGTATACTAAATTTAGGAGGAACAAAAATGAAGGTTGCAATTATTGGTTCGCGTACATTACAAGTAAAGAATTTAGAACAATATCTACCACAAGAGGTCACCGAAATTGTTTCAGGCGGTGCTTGCGGCATTGATACCTGTGCAAAAAATTATGCCGCTGAACATCATATTCAATTAACTGAATTTCTTCCAAACTATAGAGAGTACGGAAAGTCCGCCCCGTTGAAAAGAAACCTCGAAATAATCCGGTATGCCGATATGGTCATCGCCTTTTGGGATGGAAAGTCTCACGGTACTAAATTTGTAATAGATAATTGCCGACGCATGGGAAAAGAAATCAAAATCTACATTAGTCGTTAATCTCCGAACCTTTCCCGCGAATCCGCATACACTGGCAGTAACCCAAACCGGAAAGGAGAACCGCCATGCAAATCGACCGCAACGCTTTGAACCGCATCCTCAGCATGAACGACGAACAGCTGGGGGCGCTCATCACCCAAATTGCCGCGCAGACAGGCATTGACCCCGCCGCACTCGGTCTGAATCCGCAGAACATAGCAGGTGTCCGCGCGGCGCTCTCGGGAGCCACCGAAGCCGACATCCAAAAGCTCGACGCGCTTTACACCGACTACCGCCGCAACCGTCGGCAACAGCGCTGACACGGAGGCTCATCATGGAAAACGAGAATCCGAACATCGCGCCGCAGGAAACGGGGCAATCCCCGCCGAATGTTGCGGACGGACTTGGCGCGGTCCTGTCCAACCCCGAGCTGATGGCAAAGCTGCCGCAGATTATGGCAATGCTCCGCCCCATGATGGAGCAGGCTTCCTCCGCGCCGCAAGCAGACAGCGGAGACGCGACAGCGACATCCGCTTCCGCAACCGCGTCCGCTCTGCCAAGCTCCCCGCAGAAAAAAGCGACGGACAATCGCTCTGCCCTGCTTCTGGCGCTCAAGCCGTTTCTGTCCGAGGACCGTCGGAACGCGGTTGACGCAATGCTGCGGCTTTCCACGCTCGGCGACGTTCTGCGTCGGCTGTAAGCCCGAAAGGAGGCTTCCGATGTATTCCAGATATCCCGACCGCCTGCCCGAGCATTACAGCGGCTGTGCGTTCCGTCAGGGGCGGGAGGACCGCCCGCCGATCTCGGTCCCCTTTTCGGAGGTGCCGCCCCCGCCTCCCCCGCCGCCGTCTCCGTCTCCCTGTCCGCCTCCTCCGCCGCCCCCCAAGCCGCAGGAAAAGCCGTCCTGCGAGCTGTTCGGCGGTGTGCTTCCCGCGCTCCCGGGCGGTCTGGAGGGTGACGAGCTTCTCCTGATTGGTCTGATTCTTCTGCTGGCGCGTTCGGGCGAGGGGGCGGATGTACTCCCGTGGCTCGCGCTTCTGCTCTTCTGCAAATAAGGACTTGCAATCGGGGGCAAACTGTAGTATAATAGAGGATGAAAGAACAAAAAGGAGTGCGTGCATGAAGCTGACCCCTTATCGCGTGGAATGCGCGAAACTGAAAAAAATGCTTCGCGTGGCGGTGTTGGCAGACATCCACGCGGATTTCGACAAGCCGATGCTTCCGCTTCTGCGGGAGGCGGCGCCCGACCTCATTCTTATCCCGGGGGACCTGACCGAGCGGCGGGAAATTCTCTCGGGCGGCTCGGCTTCCCTGCGGTTTCTTGCCGCCTGTCGGGAGCTTGCACCCGTGGTCTACGCCTCGGGAAACCATGAGGTCGGGTGCTTTCACCACGGGAACCCCGACCGCCGCCCGTCCCCCCAGCCGCTCCCCGAGGCTTACCGCCGCGCGCTGGCATCCTGCGGGATTCTGTCCGTAGAGAACGAATGCCGCGAGCTTGGTGGAATCCTGTTCTGCGGTTTGGGGACAGGCATTCACGGGGACAAAAACGAGCCCGACCCCGCCATATTGGATTCATTCCGCGCGCTCCCGTCCGACCGTCCGAAAATTCTTCTCTCGCATCATCCCGAGTACTACCCTTGCTACCTACGCGATCTCGGCATGGACCTGATTGTTTGCGGGCACGCGCACGGCGGTCAATGGCGCTTCTTCGGGCGCGGCATCTACGCCCCCGGGCAGGGCTTATTCCCCCGCTACACCTCGGGGTTACACGGTGGCGTTTGTGTCATCAGCCGCGGCATCTCCGGTTGCACGCGGATTCCCCGCATTTTCAACGGTCCCGAGATCCCGCTCGTTTTATTCGGGGGGGAAGGTTAAGACCTCGGGGCTTTGCCCCGAACCCTACTTAGGGGACTTCTTTAGGAGAAGTCCCCTAAG
>DJSQ01000241.1 GCA_002438075.1 Clostridiales bacterium UBA6330 | reverse complement strand
CTTAGGGGACTTCTCCTTAAGAAGTCCCCTAAGTGGGGCTTGGGGCAAAGCCCCAAGGTCTTCCCCGCGAAAAAATTTGCCGAAAAAAAGTGTAACGGGGGATTTTGCGCGTATATTAGGGCGAGGAAAAAGCGAAAGGGGAAAAACGTGGAGAACCTGTGTAAACTGTTTCTGGAGCGGGAGAAGCAAACGCTCTCGCCGTATGCGTTCCTGACCGAGAATACGAGAGGACGTGACCACCCGTACACTCCGTGCGAAATGAGAACCGAATTTCAAAGGGACCGCGACCGTATCATCCATTGCCAGTCCTTCAGACGGCTGATGAATAAAACGCAGGTCTTTCTGGCACCCGTCGGCGACCACTACAGAACCCGCCTGACGCATACGCTGGAGGTCACCCAGATCGCAAGAATCATTGCGCGGGGTCTGCGCCTGAATGAGGACCTGACCGAAGCCGCGGCGCTCGGTCATGACCTCGGACATACCCCGTTCGGTCATACGGGCGAGGAGGAAATGCAACGGCTCTGGTCCCCCGACTTCACCCACTACCGCCAGAGCGTCCGCGTGGTGGAAAAGCTGGAGAACAACGGAGAGGGACTGAACCTGACTTGGGAGGTCCGCGACGGAATCCTCAACCACACGGGCAGCTGCATGGCTTCCACACTGGAGGGCGTGATCGTCAAATTCGCCGACCGCATCGCCTATATCAATCACGATATCGATGATGCCATCCGCGCGGGCATCCTCTCGCAGGAGGACATCCCGAAGGAATTGCGCAAAACGCTCGGGGAAACCCACGGAAAGCGCATCGATACCATGGTCAAATCGGTCATCGATTCCAGCACGGACAAGCCCGAAATTTCTATGGCGGACGATATCCGAGAGGCAACCGATGAATTGCGCAAATTCCTGTTCGCCAACGTCTATACCAACTCCGAGGCAAAGCGCGAGGACGGGAAGTCGAAGGCGGTGATCGCCGCACTGTTTGAATATTTTGCCGAGCATCCCGAAAAGATGCCCGAATTGTACTACCGCAATACCAAAACCGAACCGGTCAGACGATGCGTCTGCGATTTCATCGCGGGCATGACCGATCGGTACGCAATCGAAACCTATAAGGACCTGTTCATTCCGAAGGTCTGGAAGGGCTGACCGAAGGGAGGGACAAGCCGTGCGATTGCCCGATAATTTCATACGGGAGGTCGTCGACCGAACCGACATCGAGGAGCTGGTCGGGCGGTACGTTACGCTCAAGCGGGCGGGCTCGAACCTGCTCGGACTTTGTCCGTTCCACAGCGAGAAAACGCCGTCGTTTACTGTCACCCCCGCAAAGAAAATGTTCTATTGCTTCGGCTGTCACGCGGGCGGCGATGCCATCACCTTTGTGCGGATGGCGGAAAACCTCGACTACGTTGACGCGGTGGAGTTCCTTGCAAACCGCGCGGGACTGCAAATGCCGAGGGGGCTGGACGACCGCCCCGAGGAGCGCGGCGTGACGCGAAAACGGGTGCTGGAGATGAATCTGGAGGCGGCGAAGTTCTTCCGCGCCTGCCTGTTCGATTCCGAGCTCGGCGCGCCCGGGATGGAGTACCTCAAGGGGCGCAGACACCTGACCGATGCCACCATCAAGCATTTCGGGCTCGGGTATGCCCCCGCGAATTTCGGACTGCTGACCGATTATATGCACAAAAAGGGCTACACCGATGAGGAATTGCAGGTCGGCTTCCTCTGCGGGAAGAGCCAGAAAACGGGACGGTCCTATGACTACTTCCGCGGGCGGGTCATGTTCCCGATTATCGACACCGTGGGAAATGTCGTTGCCTTCGGCGGGCGGGTGCTGGACGATTCCAAGCCGAAGTACCTCAACACCTCGGATACCCCCGCGTTCCGCAAGAGCAACCACCTGTTTGCGCTGAATTTTGCGAAAAACTGCTGTGCGGAGCGTATGATTCTCTGTGAAGGGTATATGGACGTGATTGCCCTGCACGCGGCGGGCTTTGAGTTCGCCGTGGCAACGCTGGGGACCGCAATTACACCGAACCACGCGCGCATTTTCTCCAAATATACCAAGCAGGTTATCATCACCTACGATTCCGATGAGGCGGGGCAGAACGCCGCAAACAAGGCAATGCGGATTCTCGGTGAGGTCGGTATGGAGGTGCGGGTTCTCAAGCTGGACGGCGCGAAGGACCCGGACGAATACATCGTCAAATTCGGCGCGGACAAATTCCGCCGCGCGCTGGACGGAAGCCGAACCGGTTTCGATTATAAAATGGACAATATCCTCGCAAAATATGACCTGACGGTCAGCTCGGACCGCATCCGCGCTTCGGGCGAGCTGTGCGAGCTGATTGCGGGCTACCAATCGCCGATTGAGCGGGCGGTTTATATCGACCAGATTGCCAAAAAGCTGAAGCTCGCGCCCGAAATTCTGCAAAACACGGTGGATAAGGTGCGGACGAAGCAGCTGGCGCAAATCCGACAGCGCGAGGGACGCGATGCGCAGAACGAGGCGCGGAAGTTCGGCGACAGGGTCAATCCCGATGCCGCAAAGGACCCGCGCGCGGCGGCGGCAGAGGAAAACCTGCTGGGTCTGCTCCTGATTTTTCCCGAATATCGGGAGGAGATTGCCTCGGGGCGCGAGCCGCTTTCGGGGGAGGATTTTGCAACCGAATTCAATCGCCGCGTGTTTGAGGCAGTCATGCGCCTGCACGGAACGGAGGAGGGCTTTCGGTTTGAACTGCTCGGCGAGGAATTTTCGCCCGAGGAAATGGGCAGGATACGCAGGATGGAGGTTGCGCGGCAGGGGCTGACGCAAAACGGTCCGACCGCGTTCCGAACGGCGCTTGCGGGCTTGCGTGACCTGCGGCGGGAACGGGACCTGAAAAAAACGGGAAATCTCAATGACTTTTTGCAAATGAAACGGAACAAACTACATAAAGGAAAGGTTGATGCCACATGAAAAAGAACACGGTCGATGAAGAACTGAAGCGGGAGCTGCCCGAGAATGAAGCGGAGGATATGACGGAGGACGAGGAAAAGGACGCACCGAGCGTGGATACGCTGATTGAAAAAGGAAAGAAAGGAAAGCTCTCCCAGCACGATCTGGACGACGCGATGGAGAAGTGGGATTTCGACGTGGATCAGATCGACAAGATGTATGAGGAGCTGGAGGACAACGGCATCAATTTTGACGGGGACCTTTCTGCGGAGGAAATGAGCGCCATTGAAAGCGAGGTCGCGCAGTTCAGCGAGGCGGACGCGATGGTGACGAGTCTGGAGCAGGACGGCGTGAATGTGGACGACCCCGTGCGGCTCTATCTGAAGGAAATCGGCAAGGTGCCGCTTCTGACCAACGAGCGCGAGAAGGAGCTGGCGGAGCGCATGATGGCGGGTGACGAGAGCGCCAAGACCGAGCTTGTGGAGGCAAACCTGCGGTTGGTGGTGTCAATTGCAAAGCGCTATGTCGGGCGTGGGATGTATTTCCTCGACCTGATTCAGGAGGGCAACCTCGGACTGATGAAGGCGGTGGAAAAGTTCGATTACACCAAGGGCTATAAGTTCTCCACTTACGCCACGTGGTGGATTCGGCAGGCGATTACGAGAGCCATTGCGGACCAGGCGCGGACCATCCGCATTCCCGTGCACATGGTGGAAACGATTCACAAGGTGTCGCGGTATTCCCGCCAGATGCTACAGGAGCTTGGCAGAGAGGCAACCGCCGAGGAGATTGGCGAGAAGATGGACATGAGCGCCGACAAGGTGCGCGAGATTATGAAAATCGCGCAGGACCCCGTGTCGCTGGAGACCCCGATCGGCGAGGAGGAGGACAGCCACCTCGGTGACTTCATCCCCGATGACGATACGCCGTCCCCCGCAGAGGCAACCTCCACCAACATTCTGCGCGAGGAGCTGGAGCGCCAGCTGCACACGCTGACCCCGCGCGAGGAGCACGTCATCAAGCTGCGGTTCGGTCTGTACGACGGCAGAACCCGCACGCTGGAGGAGGTTGGCAAGGAATTCGATATCACCCGTGAGCGTATCCGTCAGATTGAGGCGAAGGCACTGCGCAAGCTGCGGCACCCCAGCCGCGCAAGACACCTGCGCGGGTTTATGGAATAAAAACGAAAATTTGTGTCGAATGGCAAAAACGCGTGCGAAATTTCTTTCAAAACGCACAAGAAGAACGGCGGAATGACAAAAAATCAACCGCTCAACTTGTGCGGAATGACGAATCCGAACGCCCGTTTGCCGCACTTTCCCGCGCGCTTGCGCGTGTGACGGAGCAAGGACACAAAAAATTCACTTGACTTTCGGCTTGAATTGATGTAAAATAATGAGGATAGAAAAGGCGATTTTTTCCGGCGGAGAAAATCGGAGTTTACGGGAGGGAAATACATGAAAAAAAGACTGTTCTGTCTTGCCCTGTGTCTTGTGATGCTTGCGGCAACGGTCCTGACGGGCTGTTCGAGCAAGTCGCTTGACGAGGTGCAATCACGAATTACCGATGACGCATCGGCAAGTGCAATCACGCTGACGATGTGGCTGGTGTCCGAAAAGGAAGTGGATTCCGAGACGGCAAGCCGTATCACCAAGGCGGTCAACAACATCACGGAATCCAAATTCACCACCAGAATGCAGCTCTACTTCCTGACGGATGACGAGTACCGCACCGTGGTGACCGAGACCATCCGCAAGAGAGAGGATGCGAAAAGCATCTTTGCGGACAACGCCGTGAAGGAAGAGGAGACAACCGCGGCGGATGAGAGCGGAACCGTGGTGAACGAGACCGAAACCGATAAGTTCGGTCGCATTACCATCAAGTACCCCGACCTCAACCCGAATCAGGTTGACATCATCTACATCAACGGCGAGGATATGTTCCGCGAGTACGCCGCAAACGGCTGGCTCAAGCGGCTGGACGAGGAATTGAGCGCGTCCTCCAAGAAGATTAAGGAGTATGTCTCCCAGACCCTTCTGAGCGCGGCGCAGATTAAGGGCGTTTCGGACGGCAATGAGGTTAACGGCACCTTTGCTATTCCGAACAATGCCACCATCGGCAAGTATACCTATATGCTGTTGGATAAGGACCTGATGGAACAGACCGATTTCTCGGGTATTTACAACAAGGATGAGATCGACGGCTTCTTCAACAAGGGCATTTTCACGTATCTGGATATTGTCAGCAAGTCCAATCCCGATGTCGTTCCGGTTGACGCAACCTACGACCAGATGGTGGACCTGCTGGCGCACTATTGGTCCATCGACCCCGAAACCTACGAGGAGGACAGCAGTCGGTTCTCGCTTCTGGGCTATCGGTATACCAACCCCAAAACGCTTTCCAAGGGGCAGACGATTCTGTCCTTCCAGAATCTGTTCAATGACGAAACCTTCCGCAAGAACTACTACGAGCTGAACCTGATGCGTCTGAACGGCTATTTCGGCACGGCGGCAGAGGGACAGAAGGCGGCGGTGCGCTTTGAAACGGGTGACCTTGCAAAGTACGAAAGCTATCGGAGCGAGGACAGCAAGTACTATCCCGTGATTGTCAAGTACCCGTCGGTTGACGTGGACGATGTCTACAAGAATATGTTCGGCGTTTGCGCATACACCGTGAACCTTTCGCGCAGTATGCAGATTCTGACCTATCTGACCACGAATGTGGATTTCCGCAATCTGATTCAGTACGGCGAAGAGGACGTTGACTACAAAAAGACCGTGGACGGAAACGTTGTGACCATCGAGCGGCTTCAGGAAACCTACATGATGGACGTTTTCAAGACGGGAAATGCCTTCATCGCGTACCCCGACCCCGCAAAGGACCTCACCGCGGATGTCTGGGAGATTGGCAAGAAGCAGAACCGCGACGCGCTGATTGAGCCGCTTTTGAACTTTGATTTCGCGGCGCTGGCAAAGGCATCGGGCGCAGCTGCGGCAAGCGACCCCAAGGTCGGCTCGTCGGGCTTCACCTACAGCTGGAGCACGGGCTATTCCCGCGAGGTTCTGTCGCAGAACGACTACCTCAAGGCGTGGATGGATAGCGCGGACCGTTCGGGCAAGGGCGTTTACGTCCTGCACACCTGCGCAAGCAACGTGGGGCAGAACCTCTACGCAACGGTTTATTACTACAATAACAATATCAAGAATGCCGACGTGAAGGTGACCGACAGCGGCAGTACCGTCAACGTTTCCTACGGCGGAAGCGCGGGTGACGGCTACGAGATTACGGTTATCAGCTTCTACGGAAAGAAGAATTCCAGCAAGCTCGACTGGACCTACACGGCGGGCGGCACCACCGAATCGGCAAAGGTGACCTACCGCAACGCGCAGATTCAGTTTGACTTCCTCAATACCAAGACCTACAGCGTGAACCTGACAGCAGGGCTGACCAAAGCAATGCTTGCCGACAATGCGGCGGCAATTGCATGGGTCAAGGCGCAGAGCGGCAGTGGCGCGGTTGTGGGAACCTACACGGCGGATAATTCCGAGGGCGGCAAGACCTACACCTATCTGGTCTATGTGCCGACCATCAGCAACCCCTACAGCGTCAGCCTGATGCCGACGGGAACCGACAAGAGCCTGAAGCTGACGGTCAATTACAGCACCGACATCTCGGGCAAGCTGGGCGATTCGGATGCCAAGTACGCGCTCTTCCTTGTCACGGTGCGCGCGGACAGCGACGTGGCGGTGGACATCAGCCTGAACGGGCTGACCGCAACCGAAGCACCGATGGAGGCAGACCCGAAGCTCGCATTCTGCGGGCTGTTGGATGTGGAGCTGGTCAAGTACTTTGACGAGCTGACGAAAAAGGTGGAGGCGGTTGTGAACACCGCAACCGACAAGGAGAAGCTGAAGGCAATCATTGACGATCTGGGCATCCTGTTTACAACGCGCGAGAACGGCGTGTTCGACAACGAGACCTTGCAGGGTGATCTGGCAAAGGAGCTGACCACCGATGAGGTCAAGAAGCTGGCATCGGAGCTGGACCTTGAGCGCTTCTACTGGAGCCTTCTGAGTGCCACGAGCACCTCGGAGGTGAAGCACAAAACGGAGGTGCCGGACGGCGAGAACATGAAGGTTGTGGACGCGGATAAGAATCCCGTTTGCGACGAGCCGTACTACTACTTCCGTTCTCCCTCGGTGATTTACAACGAGTGGGC
The DNA here is from genome assembly GCA_002438075.1 of Clostridiales bacterium UBA6330. Taxonomy (GTDB): domain Bacteria; phylum Bacillota; class Clostridia; order Oscillospirales; family CAG-272; genus UMGS1865. The sequence goes on along the minus strand of DJSQ01000241.1, from coordinate 2,862 downwards.
TTCCAAATAAGACAAAAAACGAATACGCCCCGCGGACAGTTGTCTGCGGGGCGTATGTTTTTTGCCGACAGAGGAACAATAACAGGGAAATCACAAAGGGAGAAGCTGACTATGTGGGGAATTGCGATTGCGGGGTGCTTTGCGGCGGTGATTGTGCTGATCCCGCCCGTCGGTCGGCTCGCATGGAGAATCGGAGCGGTGGACGTGCCGCGCGATTGGCGCAGGATGCACGCTGACAGTGTGCCGCGCGCGGGCGGCATTGCGATGCTGGCGGCGATTGGCGCTTGCCTGCTGTTGTTTTGTCCGCACACCGTTTCGCTTGCGGCGGGGCTTGCGGGCGGGCTTGCCGTGTTCTGCATCGGCTTGGCGGATGACATCTGCCCGTTGCCTGCGGGCGCGCGGCTGGGCGTTCAGCTGCTCGCGGCAACGGTTGCGGCAATCGGCTCGGGGGTGGGCACGCGGGTCGGTTTGCTTCCCGCCGTGCTGTGGCTGGTGGCACTGACCAATGCGCACAACATGATTGACGGGCTGGACGGTCTGTTTGCGGGGACCGCAACGGTCGAGGGCATCGGAATCGCGCTGGTGCTGGCGCTTTCGGGAATGGGGGAGCGGGCGCTCGAGCCGCTCCTGATTTCCGCCGCTTGTCTGGGCTTTCTGCGCTATAACCGCCCGCCCGCCAAAATCTTTGCGGGGGACTGCGGCTCGGGCGCGGTCGGCTTCCTGCTCGGCTTTGCCGCGCTTCCCGCTCTCGAAGCCCCGACTTGGCGGCTCGGAATCCTTGCGCCGCTGTTCGTGTTTGCCTATCCGCTGACCGACATGACGGCGGCGGTCGTGCGGCGGGTGCTCGGCGGAAAAAGCCCGTTCGCGGCGGACCGCGCCCATCTGCACCACCGCATCAGCGCCATGGGGCTGTCTGTCGGCTCCTGCGCGGCGGTGCTGGTTGCCCTGACCGCCGTGCTTGCCCTGTGCGGCGTTCTGCTGACCCGTGCGGAGTACGCGCTCTACGCGGGCGGAGCGGCGATTGGAGCGGTCCTGTTCCTGTTTGTCACGCGGTATGCGCTGGTCCGATATGCCTATCTGCACGGAAACGGCGCAAAAAGACGAAAAAATGCGCGGAACGCTTGAAATGGCGGCGAAAATATGGTATAATAAGACAACACAGTCAGAGCTTGAAACGGAGCGGAATATGAAAGCAGACCGAACGAAGGAAAAGAAAAGCGGGAGCGCGGGGCGGGACCTTGCGCTCCGCATCGGCGCGGTGGTCGCGGCGGCGCTGTTCGTGGCGTATACCATTCTCGACCCGCAGCTCTCCGCCGATGAGACCACACAGGGGCTTCTGAAATCCATCGTCTCCCGCGCTTGCGGGGCGGCGGTGTTCCTGCTCGTTTTGCTGTACCTGCGCTTCCGATTGCTGGCAAAGCCGACCGCCGCCTGCCTCTCCGCATTCCTGCCCGCGCTTGCCGTGGTGGTCAACAATTTCCCGTTCCTGTCCGCCGCGCGCGGGGACGCGTATCTCGTGCGCGGTGACCTCGTGTGGCTTTACGCCGTTGATGCGCTGATGATCGGCGTGTTTGAGGAGCTGGCGTTTCGGGGAATGCTCTTCCCGATTCTGCTGGAGAACCGACGGGGGACAAGCAAGCAGATTTTTCGCACCACCGTTACCGTTTCCGCCGTGTTCGGGCTGGTGCATCTGGTCAACCTCCTCGAGGGCGCGGGCATCGGTCCGACCCTGTTGCAGGTGGGATATTCCTTTCTCATCGGCGGAATGTGCTCCATCGTCCTGCTGAAAAGCGGAAATTTGCTTCTGTGCATCCTGCTCCACGCGGTGTACGACTTTTGCGGCGGACTGTACCCAACGCTCGGCGCGGGCGTGTGGTGGGATACCCCAACCGTTATCTGGACCGCTGTGCTCGGAACGGCGGTGTTCGCTTGGATGATGTACCTGCTGGTGCATATCCGCCCCGAGGAAGCCGACCGACTGTATCGAAAAAAGGAGAAATCGGAATCATGAATACCGTTCGCATTGAAAAAAAGCAGACCAAACTGATTGCACATCGCGGACTTTGCGGTCTGGAAAAGGAAAATACACTCTGCGCATTCGTCGCGGCGGGCAACCGCTCCTATTTCGGCGTGGAGACCGACGTGCACGTTACCGCCGACGGACAGTTCATCCTCATCCACGACAACAGCACCAAGCGCGTGGCAGGGGAGGAGCAGACCTACACGGTGGAGCAGACCGATTTTGCCACCCTGCGGAGCGTGACCCTGCTTGACCGCGACCAAAGGGCGGGACGGGTCGATTTGCGCCTGCCGAGCCTTGACGAATACATCGATTGCTGTAAAAAATACGAAAAAAACTGCGTGCTGGAGTTCAAGAACCGCATCGAAAAGGCGGATATCGGGCGAATTGCAGAGCACTTCCGCGCGGCGGAGTACCTTGACCACGTGATTTTCATCTCCTTCTGCCTTGAAAACCTGCTCGACCTCCGCGAGATTTGCCCGAATCACCCCGTGCAGTACCTTACACACGAATTGTGTGAGGAGGTCTTTGCGGTCGCAAACGCAAACCGCATGGATATCGATACCGATTGGAAAAGCGTGACAAAGGAGTGGGTCGACCGCGTGCATAGCGCAGGACTGAAGCTCAACGCGTGGACCGTCAATGACCCCGAGACCGCAACCCGCTTCGCCGATTGGGGCGTGGACTATATCACCACGAATATTCTTGAGTAAAATGCCGAAATTTTTGGAATCCTACACAAAAAGCCCCCTCGCGGTCATCTCGCAGGGGGCTATTTCAATGCCAACTGTTCAACCCTTTTCCGTCTTTCTTTCCTTCCCTCAACTAACCTGAACCATTTC
>DJSQ01000230.1 GCA_002438075.1 Clostridiales bacterium UBA6330 | reverse complement strand
TCTTTTTTTGTTTGTGCTGATTTTGTGTAGCCGTATTCCGTGCTACGAATTCCGGCTGCTCCCGCGCAAAATCCCGTCGAGCGGGATTTTGTCGGCTGGCGCCTCGCTCCCGCTACCGGATAGAAATGGTTCAAGTTAGTTGGTGACGGGGAGCAGGATGGAATGCGGGGCGCTCCCTGCGGATTGCGCCCCTGCAAAGTGCGTAACCCATTGGAATTGAGTGGTTGTAGGGAACGCCCCATGTGTCGTTCCGCATGGGTTGGATGAATCTCCGATGGTCAGAGGTGACATACGTTTCAACAAGTCAAGATTCCCTGCACGGAAAAACGCCATGCAGGGAATCCTTTTGTATTTAGTGGTCACCCAAGCGTTGCGAGAAAATTCAGGAGCGCTTGGCGGGCATCGGGGGTGAGGCGGTTCCACTCGCGGAGCAGGTGGCTCTCGTCCTCGGAGAGGGTTGCATCGGTTCCGCCGAAGAAGCGGGCGAGGGAGATGCCGAACGCGTCACATATTTTTTCCAGTGTTGGGACCGAGGGCGAATTACAGCGCAGAAAAAGATTGGAAAGCGTGGATTGCGGAATGCCCGATTTTCGGGCAAGGGTATACATACTCCAGCCGCGCTCGGCAAGCAGTTCCTTGATTCGTTCCAGACAGTCCATATTACGCCCCTCCTGCATTGACCATGATAGCCCTTCAATTATATCATACTCTTTTTTGGAAAAGGGAAAAGTATTAAAAAGGGTTGACATTAGTATTAAAAGGTGATATAATAAATACACAGTTGAAATATGTAAAAAGAATATCAACGGTTTTTGACGATGAAATTGCGTAACGGGCAGGAGGGGAGTATATGCGCAAGGGCTATTTGACAATCGAGAACGGGATTGCCGCAGTGCTTGCGGTTGTCGGTCTGGTGACGGGCATTGTCGCGCGGGACGTGGGGATGAAGGTATGCTTCGGGATGCTGAGCCTGTCGGCGATTTTCTATCTGGTGTTGAACATTGCGGACACGAAAAAGTCGGTCTGTTCGCGTTGCGGGCGGCGGATATGGGACAAGCGGACGGGGAAAAGCGAGGCAAAGCGGATTGACACGCTGGATGAGGGCGGCGAGGTGATTCGCATCACGGTCATCTGCACCAAATGCGGAGAGCGGAAGGTCATCTGGGAAAAATAAAAAATCGTCCACCTTGGGGTGAACGATTTTTTATTTTTCAGTGCCGTTCCATGCCGAGCTTTTCGATAACTGTCTTGCAAGCACCGTCCAGATAATCGTTTTCCATCAGCTCAATCATGCCGCGGTCCACGAGCGCCGAGAGCTTGGGGTCTAGCGGAATGCGCCCCAGCAGGTCGTAGCCGAACTTTTCGGCAACCTCCTCGATGTGACTTTCGCCGAATACCTTGATTTCCTTGCCGCAGTCGGGGCATTTGGCGTAGGACATATTCTCCACCAGCCCGAGCACGGGAATGTTCATCATGGTTGCCATGTTAGCGGCTTTGCTGACGATCATCGACACAAGGTCCTGCGGGCTGGAAACGATGATGATGCCGTCCAGCGGCATGGACTGGAACACCGTCAGCGGCACGTCTCCCGTCCCGGGAGGGCAGTCGACCAACAGGATGTCCTCGTTCCAGATGGTGTCCTTCCAGAACTGCTGGACCACGCCCGAAATCATAGCGCCGCGCCAGATCACGGGGCGGGTCTCATCCTCGCCGAGGAGCAGGTTGACCGAAATCATGTCAATCCCCGTTGTGGTTGCGGGGGGAATCATGCCGTTGTCATCGCCGTAAATCCGCACGTTGTGAACCCCGAATGCCTTCGGGATGGACGGACCCGTAATATCCGCGTCCATAATGCCCACGCGGAACCCCTCGCGGCGGAGCAGGACCGCCAGCATGGAGGTCACAAGCGATTTTCCAACCCCGCCCTTGCCGCTCACGACACCGATGATATGCTTGACCTCGCTTGCGGGATTTGCGGGAATCAGCAGGCTTTCCTTGCCCGTGTTGCCGCCCTTGCTGCGGGACGCGCAGTCTGCGGAACAGCCTTCACAGTTGTGTGTACATTCTTCTGCCATCTTCGTATCCTTTCTTTTGTCCGAACGGATTGTATTCTGTATTCAACTTTATATTATATACCAATCGGACCGAAAATGCAAGGGAAAAGGTGAAAAAAGGGGCGATTTGTCATTGGAAAGTCACTTTTTTATGGTATTCTGATAAAAACCGAGCGAAAACTGCGCGGCGGTACTTGCAAATCCTGCCCGAATCTGGTATAATAAGGAAAAGAATGCAAAGGAACAGCGGAAGGGGAGAGGTGCGGATTGCGGAGACTTCGGTTTGCGGCGCTTGCGGCGGCAGTGCTTTTGGTCGTTGCGGCTGTGGTTTATCATTTGACCGACCGCGCGTCGGACGTGTCGGAGGTCGTGGTGCTGGATGTCGGCGAGGGAAGCGCAACGCTGATAAGGACTGCTGCGGGGAATGTCCTGATTGACGCGGGACCCGAAAACGCGCAGGAAACGCTGTGCGAGCATTTGCGGCAGATGGGAATCCGCGATTTCGCGCTGGTAATCTTCACGCACCCCGACGAGGACCATATCGGCGGCGGGGATGCAGTCCTCCGCGCTTTTTCGGTGCGGGAGCTTTGGACCAACGGCGCATCGGATGCGAACGACTCCTATGATACCTTAATCCGCACAGCGGAGGAGAAGGCGGTCCCCATCCGTTGCGTGGCGGCGGGCGAGACGGCAGAGGTCGGAGACGTGCGCCTGACGGTCCTGTCTCCGCTTGCCGAGGAAGCGGAAGCCGATAACGAGGGCGGCTTGGTCCTGATGCTCGAGCTGAGCGAAAAGCGCATCCTGCTTGCGGGGGACGCAGGGCAGACAACCGAAAAGAAGCTGTTGCAACGCCTCGCGCCCGATGACCTGCGCGCAGACGTGCTGATTGCGGGACACCACGGCTCCAACAGCGCGAGCAGTGCCGAATTTCTCGCGGCGGTCTCGCCGAAAGAGATTGTTATCTCCTGCGGCGCGGGCAATGAATACGGACACCCCGACGGTCGCGCCCTCGAACGAATGCGCGCCGCCTGCGATACCATCCGCAGAACCGACCTTGAAGGCGATGTTCGGATTGGTGAGTAGGGTGTTTTGTGGGATGTAACTCATTCGTTGCAATGTTATTTTGACAGACCAATATTTTACTACCCACGCAACGCTCAGCTTCTATGTTTGTAATGCCTCACACGGGTGCCGA
>DJSQ01000031.1 GCA_002438075.1 Clostridiales bacterium UBA6330 | reverse complement strand
ACAGCGTCCCAAGGTCTTAACCTTTATTATCATACCACATTCCGCACGCAAATGCAAGAAAATTTGCAAAAAAGCAGTAGACGCAGTGTGACTTTTGTGGTATAATGAGGGAAAGGCACTTCAAAAGGAGCAAGAAAAAATGGATTTTCATGATTTCAGCCTGATCTACCCCGACGAGGAGTCCCGTAAACGGCACGCCGACGGACAGGATAAACCCGACATCGACCTCTTCACCCTGCAAGAGCTGGGAATGACCGAGGCGCTGTCGCTCAAGAGCGGTGACCTCTCCGAATTCTTTACCACCGACCCCGCCGTGATGAAATACCGCATCGCCACCTTTGACGATATGATGAACCACGCGGAGCTGACCGAAATGCTCAACCGCCTCGTCCCCGTCCTAAACGATATTATGGAATTGCGCCGCCTTGAAGCCGATAGCGGCGACCCGAACGACTACCTCTCCAGCATTACCGAAATCGAGCTCTACGTCTCCAGCATCGAGGTCCTGCATACCTCCCTTTCGGCAGTCCGCAATCAGCTGACAAGCCCCGCCTTCCGCGCGCTCGCCGAGCTCATCACAAGGCTTGCCGAAAGCGACTACTACCGCGAGCTGAACCAAAAGCTCTCCGAGCTGACCCAGCGCGTCCGCGAAATTCGGAGCGTGACGGTCGGCGTCAACCTCGATGCACAGCTTCGCCCCGCCTCGGCAGGCGTCCTCTCCATCAACGCCGAGCCCTTCAAGTCGGGCGACGTGCTGGATAAAATTCTCCGCCTCAGCTTCAAAAACGACGAATATACCTGCATCGCAAATCTGGTCCCCTTCGGCAAAAAGCAGTCCGAAAACCAGAAAATGGCGCTGTCGCTCGCGTTCAACAGCGCCATCGGCGAGGTCTATAAATCCTCGCTCCGCTCGTGGAAAAAGATTGTGCAGACCTACGTTTTGGAGAACACCGAGTTTCTTCTGAATCTGATGCCCGAGTTTGAATTTCTCGTGCGCGGGACGCAGATGCTGTGCCGCCTGCGCGACAAGGGCTGCCCGCTGGTCGCGCCCGACATCCGCCCGCCCGCGGAAAAGGCGTTTGACGCAAAGGGGCTGTACAACCCCTGCGTGGCGCTGAAGATTGACGACCCGATCGTTCCCAACGACCTGAGCTTTGACGAGAACGCGACGATTTACGTGCTTTCGGGACCAAACCGCGGCGGAAAATCGGTTATCACCTGCGCGGTCGGCTTGGCACAGGTCATGCTTCAGCTTGGGATGTATCTGCCCGCCGAGCGCATTTCAATCTCCCCTGTTGACGGCATTTACACGCACTTTCCAACGGGTGCGGAGGACACGATTGACAAGGGGCGGCTTGGCGAGGAGTGTGCGCGTCTGAGCGAGATTATCGACTGTGTGACGGCGCAGAGCTTGGTGCTTCTGGACGAGTCGCTTTCCTCCACGGGCAGCTACGAGGCTTCCTACATTGCGGCGGAGGTGCTTTCGGGGCTTGCGCACATTGGGTGCCGTTGTTTATTCTCGACGCACCTGCACGAGCTGGCGGCGGAGATTGAGGAGCTGGACCGCAAGTCCCGCGCGAGCGGCGGCGCGCCGATTGACACGCTGGTTGCGGGAATGGAGACGGGCGGCAAGCGGTCCTTCAAAATCTGCCGCGCGAAGCCCGACGGCAAGAGCTACGCCCGCGACATTGCCAAGAGCTACGGGCTGACCTACGACGATATTTTGCGGAGGATTCAGGAGTAGGGATAGGGAAAGACCTTGGAGGCGCAGGGGACCCTCTTTCGCAGAGGGTCCCCTACCCTCCAAGCCTCCCTGACCCTCCCAGAACTTCCCCAAAGACCCCCGCCATTACACGAGCGAAACTTTGATTCGCTTTTTGTGATGGCGGGGGTCTTTGGGGGAAGTTTTTGGGTTGGTTGGGAGGGATGGGGGCTTGCAATCTGTGCCACGTCCCTAAATATCCTGAATATGAAAAGAAACGGGGACCGACCGAAAAGCCGCATGGGCAGTTGATTCTTGTGGACAAGCCGCTTTGGAAAAATTCGGACAAAAAAATCCCGCGGACCGTTTGGTTCCGCGGGAATCTCTATGTAGGGGTCAACGTCCGTATTCGTTTCGTCCCTGACCGCTGTAATCCAGAATCTTGCGGTCAACCGCGACGGCACGCAGGGCACAGTCAAACCCGAGAAGGAAAGCGATCACGTCCAATGTGTAGAGTAATATCCGAGACACCTTTTTCATTACCGAAGCCCGTTTGCACCCTGAACGCCAGACAGTGCTTTCATTCCTTTCTTTCAGTATGCCTTATTATAGCATACTTTCGTCCGCTTGTCAAGGGTTTTTGCAAACTTTTTCCGAATTCGGCAAATTTACTCCCGTTTATTCGACATTATCCGTCATTATCATATCAATTTCGGAAAAATATTGAGAAGGTCAGAATCATCAGGTAGGTCACCCAGACCGAATGGAACAGGAGAATCAGCCCACCGAGGCGGCTCACGCGGAAAAAGCTGACGGTCACGAGCAACGCGAGGACGAGAATCATGACTGCCTCCAGCACTGCCAGAAAGACCATTGCCGAGACGAACAGGGTGGGATACCAGCAAAGCTCCAGCACCATCAGGAGGACAAAGAGCATACAGCCTCGGTACTTCTCCCCTGCGCAGCCTCTCTCCCGCCAGCCGAGGACCAGTCCTGCGGCGCACCCGACGGTTGCAAACGACAGGAACCGCAGAAAGGTCATGAGCCAGACGGGTGGGACAAGGTCCGCGATTCCGAGCGCCAGCATAACGCCGTAAGGGTGACCGCTCACGCCTCTGACGACAACATAGGCGATTGCGCACAGGCACCCGCAGATAACCGCGAGCGCCAGACTGGTTTGTCTGATTTCCGCGCTCATCCACCCCAATGTAGACATTCTTCCGTATTTCTTTCGATACAAGTTCCGCACCTCCCTCGGGCGCTCCCGCACCCGTACCAGCTTATGCGGGGATAGCAAAAATTATGAGTGAAAGACCTTGGGGCTCTG
>DJSQ01000234.1:27995-52832 GCA_002438075.1 Clostridiales bacterium UBA6330 | reverse complement strand
CCGCAGACCTTGGAGCAGATGCCGCATTTGCCGCTCTTGAGCATCATGCAGGCATTCGGGTCAATGGTTGCCACCTTCGGCACTGCCTGTGCAAACGGGATGTAGATGGCATGGCGGTTGTCCATGCCGAGGTTGAACTCGTTCGGGACCTTCTTCTGCGGGCACTTTTCGGTGCAGAGACCACAGCCCGTGCAGACATCCTCCTTCACATAACGCGCCTTGCGCTTGATGGTTACCTTGAAGTTGCCGACAAAGCCCTTGACATCGGTCACCTCGGAATAGGAGAAGATGCGAATCTTCTCGTTCTGCGCTACATCCACCATTTTCGGGGTCAGGATGCACGCCGCGCAGTCCAGCGTCGGGAAGGTCTTGTCCAGCTGTGCCATCTTACCGCCGATGGTCGGCTTAGTCTCCACGATATCCACGGGGAAGCCCGCATCCGCAATATCCAGAGCGGTCTGAATGCCCGCAATACCGCCGCCGATGACAAGCGCCCGCTTGGTAACGGGAGATTCGCCCGGGGTCAGCGGTGCGTTGAGGTTGACCTTTGCAACCGCCGCCTTTGCAAGGATAATCGCCTTTTCGGTTCCCGTTGCCATATCCTTATGGACCCACGAGCACTGCTCGCGGATGTTTGCGATCTCCACCATATAGGGGTTCAGCCCTGCCGCCGCCGCGGTTTTGCGGAAGGTCGCCTCGTGCATACGCGGCGAGCAGGAGCAGACAACGATTCCGGTCAGGTGATGCTCCTTGACCGATTCGATAATCATGTTCTGCCCCGCCTGCGAGCACATATACTGATAGTCGGTGGAGAAAACGACACCCGGTTCGTGACCGATCGCTTCCGCAACCGCTTTGACATCCACCGTTCCCGCGATGTTGGTACCGCAGTGGCAGACGAATACGCCGATTCTTTGCATGGTCTGTTTTCTCCTTTCTTACTTCGAATATTTCCGCATGGCGCTGACCACAGCCTGCTGCGGGAGTTCCTCATCCACCAGCGCCGGAATGTCATCCGCCTTCAGGTGGTTGGCGCCCTTCTCGCGAACGGCAAGCAGGCGCACCGCTTCAATCAGCTTTGCCGGCTCCACGCCGCGCGGGCAACGGTCCACGCAGGCAAAGCAGGAAAGGCATTTGTAGACCGACGGCGACTTCATCAGCGTTTCGATGTCGCCCGTTTCCACCATATAGACAAACTGATGCGGATGGTATTCCATCTCATCATACGAGGGGCAGGTCGCCGAGCATTTGCCGCACCGCATACATTTGCGCGGATTGACGCCGCTCATGCGCAGGATCTGCTCCTGCTCGTTTTTCTCTTTATTCTGCATGGGTTTCCTCCTTGATTCCGAGCGCTTCTGCCAGCAGCTCGGTGAAGTAGACCACCGGAACCTCGCTGCCGTTCTTCACAAGATTGTATTTGCACAGCGGGCAAGCCGTTACAAGCAGCTCCGCGCCGTGCGCCGCCGCGCTGTCCGAAACAGCCGACGATTTTTTCTTTGCCGATTCCGCGTCCTCCATGGCAATATACCCGCCGCAGCATTCGTTTCTGCGCGGATAAACGACAGGCTCCGCCCCCAGCGCGCGGATGAAATCCTCCATCACGCGGGGATTCTCCACATCATCAAATGCCATCACCTTGCCCGGGCGCAGAAGCATACAGCCGTAATACGCGCCGATTTTCCGCCCCGTCAGCGGCTTTTTCACCGCCGCGCGCAAGGCATCGAAGCCGACGGTATCGCGGAGCATCTCCAGATAGTGCTGTACCGTTGCCTCGCCGTGATACGGCTCCCCCGCGTTCTTATCCTGCGCGAGATAGCGGTTCGCACGGTCGGCGAACACCTCGTCCGTCTGCATGGCGTGATTGGTTTGCTTGATGACATTGTGGCAGGCAGAGCAGACCGTCAGAAGCGGCTGTCCCGCGTCCCGCGCCGCAATCAGCGCACGGACGCTCGACAGCTTGGTTGCAATCTCGTCCTTTGCGCTGACGAACACGCCGCCGCAACACTGCCAGTCCGGGATCTCGCACAACTCCACACCGAGCGCCAGTGCGCTTTCGCGCGCCCAACGATCCAGATCTTTTGCCTTGGTGCGAAGCGTACAACCCGGGAAATAACTGACCTTTACCAAAACCGTACCCTCCCAATCTCCGGTCAGACCATCTGTTCCGGATGAAATACCTCGTCGAATCTCTCCGCCGTCAGGAATCCGAGCTCCACGCAGGCTTCCTTGAGCGAAATATTGTCCTTGAACGCCTTCTTTGCGGTCTTTGCCGCGTTTTCGTATCCGATGTACGGATTCAGCGCCGTGACCAGCATCAGCGAGTTGTGCAGGTTGTGATACATCTTATCCTTGTTCGCCGTAATGCCGACCGCGCAGTTCTTATTGAAGGAGACAATCGCCTCCGCCAGCAGGCGCGCGGATTGCAGGAAGTTGTAAGCCGCAACGGGCATGAACACGTTCAGCTCAAAGTTGCCCTGCGATGCCGCCATACCGACCGCCACGTCGTTGCCCATGACCTGCACGGCAACCATCGTGACCGCCTCGCACTGCGTGGGGTTGACCTTGCCCGGCATAATCGATGAGCCCGGCTCGTTCTCGGGAATGTGAATCTCGCCCAGACCGTCGCGCGGTCCGCTTGCCAGCCAGCGAACGTCGTTCGCAATCTTCATCATATCGCAAGCCGTTGCCTTGATTGCGCCGTGCGCAAAGACCAGCTCGTCCTTGGAGGTCAGCGCATGGAATTTGTTCGGTGCGGTGACAAACTTCTTGCCCGTCAGCTCTGCAACCTTTGCCGCAACCAGCTCGGAGAAGCCCTTGGGGGCATTCAGTCCCGTACCGACCGCCGTGCCGCCGAGCGCCAGCTCATGAAGCGGACCAACGGCGAGCTTCAACAGCTCCACGTCGCGCTCCAGACTGCTTCTCCAGCCCGAAATCTCTTGGCTAAACTTGATCGGCGTTGCATCCTGAAGATGCGTTCTGCCCGACTTGACAATCCCCTCGTTCTCCTCCTCCAGACGGCGGAAGGTTGCAATCAGCGTCTCGATTGCGGGAATCAGCTTGTCCTCAATCGCAATCACTGCAGAAATGTGCATTGCCGTTGGGAAGGTATCGTTAGAGGACTGGCTCATGTTGATGTCATCATTCGGATGGCAGAGCTTTGTGCCCGCCAGCTGATTGGCGCGGTTGGCAATGACCTCATTCGCATTCATGTTCGACTGCGTGCCCGAGCCTGTCTGCCAGACCACCAGTGGGAAATGCTCGTTGAGCTTGCCCGAGATCACCTCGTCGCAAGCCTCGGTAATCACCCGCAGCTTTTCCGCCGTCATTTTTTCGGGCTTCAGCTCGGCGTTTGCCATCGCCGCCGCGCGCTTGAGGATGCCGAAGGCGTGTGTAATCTCGCGCGGCATCGTCTCGGTGCCGACACCGATGAGAAAGTTCTCGTGGCTCCGCTCAGTCTGTGCCGCCCAGAGCTTATCGGCGGGGACCTTCACCTCGCCCATCGAATCGTGTTCAATCCGGTATTCCATCTCATTCACCTCAGATATTCAGGCTGTTGATAACTTCCTTGAGCGTATCGGCGCTGTGACGGAGCTTTGCAACCTCTTCGTCGGTCAGCGGAACGTTGACCTTGCCGCGGATACCGTCGTGACCGATCATGTTCAGGGTGCTCAGGCAGACGTCGCTCACGCCGTACTCTCCGTGCATCATCGTGGAAACGGTCATGGTCGTGTCCATACCGTCGAAGATGCACTTGCAGATGTGGCAGACCGAAACAGAGACCGCATAGAAGGTTGCGCCTTTTCTTGCGATAACGCGTCCGCCCGACTTGCGCACGTACTGCTCCACCTCGTCGAAGTCCAACTCGGGGCTGGTCAGACCCGGGGTGAGAATCAGCTTGCCGCAGTCACGAATCGGCACATTGGAAATGTTTGCAACCGACCACGGAATGAAGGAGGAGTCACCGTGCTCACCGAACACATAAGCGTGCACATTGCCCTGATTGATATTGTAGTATTCGGACAGACGCGAACGCAGACGCGCGGTGTCCAGAATGGTTCCCGAACCGATGATATGGTTTTCGGGAATACCCGAGAGCTTGAGGAAGGTGTAGGTCAGCACATCAACGGGATTGCTGACGATGATGTAGATTGCGTTCGGCGCGTACTTGGTGATTTCGGGAATGATGCTCTTGGTAATGTTGACGTTCGTCTGCGCCAGCTCCAGTCTGGTCTGACCCGGCTTTCTTGCAATGCCCGAGGTCAGAATCACGATGTCGGAGTTCGCCGCGTCACGGTAATCGCCTGCATAGACCGAGCAGGCACTGCAAAACGGCGTGCCCTGACGGATATCCAGCGCCTCGCCCAGAGCCTTCTCGTTGTTGATGTCGATCATGACGATCTCCGTTGCCAGTCCCATAACCGTCAGGGTGTAGGCGATTGTGGAGCCGACGCTGCCGGTTCCGATGATGGAAATTTTGTTCATTGTTCACTCCTCCGAATTTTGACAAAAATATATCAAGATATATTATAGCACACCCGAGCCGATTTGTAAAGTGTTTTTTTATCATATCGGTTATATTGATATCAATATATGTCGGAGCAATACGAAAAAGGGCTCCGACCCGCACCGCTCGGGCGGAATCGGAGCTCTTTATTTCCTATCGTTCCATACGCTGACAGAGAATGCGGACAATCCGCCCCGCGGCGTTTCCGTCTCCGAATACCCCGCTCGGATGCCGCATGGCGGCGTAGGTCTCGGAGCCCTCGCGCAGCAGCTCGGCGGCGGATGCGGCAATCCCCGCGGCATCGGTCCCCGCAAGGCGCAGGCATCCCGCGCGCACGCCCTCGGACCGCTCGGTCGAATGCCGCATGACAAGTGTCGGAATCCCGAGCGCGCAGGCTTCCTCCTGAATTCCGCCGCTGTCGGTCAGAACCAGCGTTGCACGGGCAAGCAGATGGTGAAAGACCGTCAGATTCGGCGGGTCGATGACTGCAATCCGCTCGCATCCGACAAGCACCTCGGAAGCCGCCTCCCGCACGATAGGGTTCGGGTGAAGCGGGCAGAGCGCGTAGGTATTGGGAAAGCGCTCCACTGTTGCGCGAAGCGCGCGGAGCATTTCGCGCATCGGCTCGCCCCAGCTTTCCCGCCTGTGTGCGGTGAAGAGAAGCAGGCGCTTCCCCTGCGGCAGAATCGGCAGGCCGCGCGGCGTGCAGGAAACCAGACTGTATTTCAGCGCGTCAATCACGGTGTTACCCGTGAGGTAGACCTGCTTTTCGGGAATCCCCTCGCGGAGCAGGTTCCGCTTTGCCGTGGCGGTCGGCGCAAAGTGCAGGTCCGCAAGGGGCGCAATCGACTGTCGGTGCAGCTCCTCGGGGAATGGTGAGCGGATGTGATAGGTCCGCAGTCCCGCCTCCACGTGGGCAATCGGAATCCCGCGATAGAATGCCGCCAAAGCCCCTGCAAACGCGCTTGCGGTATCGCCCTGTACCAGAACGAAATCGGGGCGCAGACGCTCCAACGCGACATCCAGCGTTCCGAGCAGATGTCCCATCACCGCCGCAGGACCCGTTTGCGCGGGCGGTGGCGGAAGCGTTTCGTCCGCAGTAAGATTAAAGCACGCCATGGCATCCGTCAGGAGTGCGCCGTGCTGTCCCGTTGACAGAACCACCGTGCGGATATCCTCCCGCTTCCGCAGCTCCAATACCACGGGGCAGAGCTTGATTGCCTCGGGTCTTGTCCCCATTACGACCAACACCGTTTTCATAAAAATCCTCCCATCCGACTGCATCTGTCTTGGTACAGTGTATGGGAGGATTCCTCGGTTTAGAACAACCTGTCCGAAATCTTATTTCTTTTGCTGGCGGCACCAGATTTTCATCACGAGCCTGTGCGGGAGCAGCTTGGTCAGCCGCACCTGCGCGCGGATGGAAGCACCGCAGACCGAAACGTCCTTTCCTTTCTTCATATCCCGCAGGGCGCGGGAGACCACCTGCTCGGGCGTGAAGAAGCGGTTGTAATAGGTGATGGTGTCATCCCGCACGGCGCGGTCGAAGAACTCGGTCCTGACCCACCCGGGGCAAACCGCCATACAGCGGATTTTCCGCTTCTTCAGCTCCACGTTCAACGCACGGCTGAAGCTGAGCACAAATGCCTTTGTCGCGCCATAGACCGTGATATACGGAACCGGCTGGAACGAGGAGAGCGAATCCAGCTGATAGATTTCCCCGCCCGCGCGCATATACGGCAGGGTCAGGTAGGTCATGGCAACATATGCCTTGTCGTTGAGGTCAATCATGTTCAGCTGCTCCGAAAGCTCGATGTCCTCAAACGCCCCGAATTTTCCGAAGCCGCTTGCGTTGACCAGCACCGAAACCTCGGGATTCTCGGCGGCAAGCAGGGTTTTGTACTCCTCCAATGCCTCCTCCCGTGTCAGGTCCATCGCCAGCGGGCGGACCTTCACCTCGGGAATCAGCGTTTGCAGGGCTTGCAGACGCTCCAATCGGCGGGCAATGACCCAGATTTCATCAAACGGCTTTTCCTTTGCCAGCCGCAGAACGAATTCGCGCCCCATTCCCGAGGACGCCCCCGTAATCACAGCGATTTTCATGCGATTCTCTCCTTATTACAGTACAAAGTGCTTCGGAATTCCGTTTTCCCAAACCGAAGCCGCCTCCCCGCGAATCAGCGGGAGGATGTACGCGCGGAAGGCATCGGTCATCCCGTTGCCGTCCGCATTGATATAACGGTCCTCCACCTGACGGACGCGGTTTGCAATGCCCGCAATGGCGGAATGCCCGAAGCGGACCGCATACGGCTCGTCCACCGTGCGCTCAATGCTCATCATCTCTCCGCTGACACCCGCAAGCGCCGCCGCGACCGCCGCCTTACCGACCCCAACGGATTCCGCAAGGTCGGTTTCCGATGCCAGATGCGCCGCACAGCGCTGCGGCAGGTTCAACTCGACCGAACGGACCTTACAGCCGATTTCCCGCTTGACCAGCTGCTCCAGCACCTTCCCCGCACCCGCGAGATAAGCATGACCGAATGCGTCCACCGCGCCGCTCTGCGCGCCCTCGCCGACATAGTGCCCATCGGCAAAGCGGATGCCCTCCGAGACCGCCACCACAACGTTCGGGTGCTTCGTCTGCGCCGCACGGACATCGGCGAGGAATTGCGCGGTTGAAAAGTCCCGCTCGGGCAGATAGATGAGGTCGGGGAAGAAGCCCGAGACATATCCGCCCGCCGCCGCAGAAGCGGTCAGCCAGCCCGCGTCTCTGCCCATGATTTCCACAATCGTAACGGCGGGAACCGTATAGACCGCGCAGTCCCGCAGAATCTCCTGAACCGTAACCGCGATATACTTCGCCGCCGAGCCGAAGCCCGGAGTGTGGTCGGTCCCCATCAGGTCGTTGTCAATGGTTTTCGGAACGCCAACGACCCGCATCTCCCAATTCTTGTCCGCAAGGTAGGCGGAGAGACGCGAAACGGTGTCCATGGAGTCGTTCCCGCCGATGTAAAAGAAATAGCGGATGTCATATTTGCGGAACAGCGCCAAGAGGTCCGCATAAATGCGCGGGTCCTTCGCGGGGTCGGGCAGCTTTCTGCGGCAGGAGCCGAGCGCCGCCGCAGGGGTGTGCTCCAGAAGCGCCAGCTTTTCCTCGCTGTCGCAAAGCGCGCCGAGGTCAACAAGACGCTCCGCCAGAAAGCCGTCAATTCCGTTGCGCATTCCGTAAAGCGTCCCGATGCGCCCCGTCTTATCCTCTTTTACCCCGCGGACCACACCCGCAAGCGTTGCGTTGATGGCGGCGGTCGGTCCGCCGCTCTGCCCGACAACCGCATTTCCGATCAATTGCTTCATGTTATTTCCCTTTCTTTGGTTGCTGTCCTTATTTTACCACATTCCCGCCGTTCTGTCAACCGATTTTCGGATGTACAGGCAAAAAAATCCGCGCGCGGCATATACTGAAAGGAAATCACACAGGAGGAAGCCGCCATGCTGTTGACACTGTTTTCATTGTTTACCCGAATGCTCCATCTGATTCTCGGCATCACACCGCCGCAGAAATTCCCCCCGCCCCTGCCGCCCGAGGAGGAGCAGGAAGCCTTCCGCCTTTGCCGTGCGGGAGACGAAAAGGCGCGGGAAAAGCTGATTCTGCACAATCTGCGCCTCGTTTCGCATATCGTGCGCAAGTACTACGGCGCGGCAAAAAATCCCGAGGACTTGGTCTCCATCGGGACGGTCGGATTGGTCAAGGCAGTTGACACCTTCCGCGTGGAGAACGGCGCGCGGTTTGCAACCTACGCGGCAAAGTGCATCCAGAACGAAATTCTGATGCACTTTCGCTCCCAGAAAAAGCTGGGCTGTGAGGTCTCCCTCGGCGAGACCATCGACATGGACCGCGACGGCAACCCGCTGACCTACATCGACGTCATCTGCGCGGACGAGGATGTTGCCGAGGAAACCCTGCGCAAGGTGATGACCGACCGAATGCTCGGGCTGATTGACAGCGCGCTGACCCCGCGCGAAAAGCAGATTCTTGTCATGCGCTACGGGCTCGGCGGGACCGAGCCGCACGCCCAGCGCGAGGTTGCGCAAGCCCTCGGCATCTCAAGGTCCTATGTTTCCAGAATCGAAAAGGGCGCGCTTGAAAAGCTGAAGGACGCGATGTCATGACCGTTCCCCGTCCGGCACATATTCCGCGATATCCTCCAGCCGACAGTTCAGAATCGTGCAAAGCAGGTCCAGCGTGTGGGTGTTGAGATTCTCGTTTTTGCGCAGACGGTCCAATTGCCCCGTGCTGAAGCCGTATTCCTTTATCAGCTTGTATTGCGAAACGCCGCGTTCCTTCATGGTTGCCCATAGCTTATCGTACAGAATCATAAAAATCTCCTTTTTCCTGTTTTCTTTATTATAAATTGTCTTTTTTCTCTTGACAATTGCCCGTAAATGGGCTATAATAAAAGAAAACGAAAAAGGAGCCATATCATGAACCGTTATCAAACCATTTCCCGTCGACGGAATCTGTATCGGAAGGAAAGAACGTACCTTACAGCTCGCCGATGGATTCATGCAAGCATCATTCTTTTTCTGTTGCTGTCCCCCGTTTGGTACAACGCCTATGTACGCGCAAATACGCCCGAACCACAGCCGCTTCCAAAGCTCAAATTGGTTTCCGATGATGTAACTGTCGAAGATGAACATGAAGGCGAATATTTGTCATATTGTTACTGTGAAATTACCCTGACCTTCAACCAACCCGTTTCCGCGGGTCGGGCAACCGTTTCCTTCTATGACAAAAAGGACAACCCGATTGAGACGAAAACGGTCAGCCTGTCTCCCGACTACTTCGACTCCGAAAAGGCTACGGCAACTGTATTTGTAGACGGCTTGGTAAAGCGCTATGAAATCAACAGCTACGATTTCGAGCCTTACGTTGCGCCCGAGGATAACAGCGAAAAAATCATTTTTTGGATAGCATACTGCACCTTCCTGCTTTTCTTCTTGGGGCTTACCCCGCTCTGGATTCAGAACTTCACCTGCAAATGCCGTGAATATATCGTCGGCAACCATCAAATATTGGTTTATGCGGGACACCGTACTTACCTGAAGGTGGACGGAAGAAAATATGACGAGGCTGTGGTAAAATCCAGATTTGCAACCGCCTCCGACCTGCACGCCGTTCTGGATAACGGTGCAGTTCTGGATGTCACCGTGACCCACATTACGAGGCACATCCGCTTCAAGGTCGACGGTCGGATGATCTCTCCGAACTGAAAAACCCCCGCCGCGAGCAAAAATCCGTTCGCGGCGGGGGCTTCTTTCATTTTTTCAGTCTCTTATCGCATTTCGCGGCGAGCTTGGTTCCAACGGTCTGGAAAATCTGGACCAATACCACCAGCAACACAACCGCAATCAGCATCACGAGGTACTTGAAGCGGTAATAGCCGTAGTCAATCGCAATCTTTCCAAGTCCCCCGCCGCCGATGGCTCCGCTCATTGCCGAATAGCCGAGCACGGTGGTCAGCGCGGTAGTCAGGTTGGAAAGGAGCGATGGGACGCTCTCGGGAATCATAACCTTTACAATAATCTGAAGCGGCGATGCACCCATGCTCTGCGCGGCTTCGATGATATTCGGGTTCAGCTCCCGCAGGGAGGTCTCCACCAACCGCGCCACAAACGGGAATGCCGCCACAACCAGCGGAACGATGGTTGCAACCGTCCCGATGCTGGTGCCGACAATCAGCCGCGAGAGCGGGATGACCATAATCATCAGAATCAGGAACGGGACCGAGCGGAGCAGATTGACAAGGACATTGAGCACCGTCATCAGCCAGCGCGGGAGCGGCAGAACGCCGTTCTTCTCTCCCACAACCAACAGCACCCCGAGCGGCAGTCCGATGACAACCGCAAAGAAGGTGGAAAGCACCGTGACATAAAAGGTTTCCCAGATGGCAAACGGAATCTCGTTTTTCAGGATTTCCAGCGCCTGCGCAACCGATTTTTCGGAAAACAGGTCGTTAAACATTCTCGGTCACCTCCTCCGCAAAAATATCGGGATATCCGCGCAGGAATTCCATTGCGCGGGCGGTATCCTCGCCTGCGGGAACGCCGAGGAGCATGGTTCCGTAAATCTGCCCGTCGAGACTGCGGGTCGAGGCGGCAATGATGCTTGCAAGCACCCCCGTTTGGACCGCCATCGTTGCAATCAGCGGTGCGCCCGTCATATCCGCGCCGTTGAACACCAAGCGGATGCGGCGCTCCTTTTCGGGGTCACAGACCGCATCGTCCGCGCCGTTCGGGAACACCAGCCGCTTTGCCGCGGCGGAGCGCGGAGACGAAAAGACCGCGCCGACCGTCCCCTCCTCCACAACGGTTCCGTTATCGAGGATTGCCACATGGTCGCAAATCTCCTCCACCACGCTCATCTGGTGCGTAATGACGATGACCGTAATGTTCAGCTTGCGGTTGATCTCCCGAATCAATTGCAGAATCGCGTGCGTGGTGTTCGGGTCGAGCGCCGAGGTCGCTTCATCGCAGAGCAGGACCTCCGGCTTTGTCGCCAGCGCGCGGGCAATGGCAATGCGCTGCTGTTGTCCGCCCGAGAGCTGTGCGGGATAGGCGCGCGCCTTTTCGGGCAGACCGACCAGCTCCAAAAGCTCTGCGGCACGCTCCCGCGCCTCGGTCTTCTTCACGCCCGCCAGCTCCATCGGGAAGCAGATGTTGTCAATGCAGGTCCTCTGCATCAGCAGATTGAAGCCCTGAAAAATCATGGTGATCTTTCGCCTTGCATCGCGCAGCTCGCGCGGAGTCATGGTCTCCATGCGCATTCCGTTCACCGTCACGCTTCCCTCGGTCGGGCGCTCCAGCAAATTGATACACCGCACCAACGTGCTTTTCCCCGCGCCGCTCATGCCGATGATGCCGTAGATATCCCCATCGGGAATCGTCAGATTGATATTTTTCAGTGCGTCAACGGTCCCGCCCGCGGCGGAAAAGCTCTTGCTCAGATTTCGGATTTCAATCATGGCGCTCTCCTGTCCTCTTTTCTGTCGGTTACTGCTTCACCGAGGTTCCCGAAATCAGCTTGCAGTACAGTCCCATCGGCTCCACATGGATTGCCGCGACCGACACAATGTGCGTGTTGTTCTCTTCGTTGAAGTTGTCCAGATACGGGGTGTGCTGGAAATAATTCGCATCGCATTCGCCGCTCTCCACCACGCGGTTCGGCTGGACGTAATCGGAATAAACCTTGATATCCAGCGTAATGCCCTTCTGCGCCAGCAGACCCTTCGCAACCTCCAGAATCTCGGCGTGCGGTGTGGGAGATGCCGCAACGGTGATGGTCTGCCCGTTCAGCGCGCTGTAATCGAGGTCGGCATCAAAGCCGTCCCCGGGGTTCTCCACCACGCTGATGACCGCCCCGCCGTATTCGGTTGCAATGAACTCTGCAACCGCGCGACTGCCGAGCGCCGCCACAAGCGCCCGCGTTTTTGCGCTCTGCTCGTTCCCTTCCTTCACCGCCAGAATGTTGCTGTAGGCGGAATAGGAATCCTCCAGAAGCACCGCATCGCGGGTCGGGTTCAGGTTGGCTGGAATTGCGTAGTTGGAATTGATAACGGCAAAGTCCACATCCTTGAGCTTCAGCGGAAGCTGTGCGGCTTCGATTTCAACGAATTGGATATTCTGCGGATTTTCGGCGATGTCCTTGATGGTTGCGTTGATGCCAACGCCTTCCTTCAGTTTGATAATCCCGTTTGCCTCCAGAAGCAGCAGGGCGCGCGCCTCGTTGGTCGGGTCATTCGGAACGGCAATCGTGTAGCTTGCATCCTTTTTGCAGGAAGCAAAGGTAAATAATGCAAAAGTGGCGAGTGTAATCGCAAGCAGTGCGGAAAGAATTCTTTTCATGGTTTTATTCTCCTATTCTGATTTTTGTTTTCTTTTTCGGTTTCCGTTGTCGGTTCTCCCAAGTCTTCCCGTGCCGAACGGCACATTCGGATTTTCCCTCTGAAATAAAGAAACAGCCGCATAAAATTCTCCTTTCCGTTCTCGGTCAATAAAAAATGCACGGTCGGGTTTCCCCTCCGCGCACATGACCGACACATTCCGAATTTTATGCCGCCAATTTCATGTTATCGCACAGAAGAAGCCCCACATCGGACCATCATCATTCCGCACATCATGCACATGGCGCACATCATCTTTTTCATGGGGTTCTCCTCTCTGCGGCAATGCCGCGTTTTTCTTTTCTGTTGACAGTATACACCCAAAAGCCGATTTTGTCAACCCCTTTTTGCAATTTTTCAAAAAGAAAAATTCATTTTGTAAAATCTATTGCAATTTGCGGTATTTTTTGCTATACTGTTAGGGTACATAACCGAAAGGACAACCGATCTATGAGAATGAGAAAGAAAAAACACGGTGCCGAGCGGATTGCCGCCTGCCGCGAGCTTCTGATTGACACCCCGACACTCCCCGCCCCCGATCCGCAGACCTATTTCCCCGTCCCGCGCCCGCTCAGCCTTGAAATCGGTTGCGGCAAGGGAGACTTTGCGGTCGGCATGGCGGCGGCAAACCCCGACCAAAACTGGATTGCGATGGAACGCGTTTCGGATGTTGCCTGCCTCGCGCTTGAAAAAGCAATGGCGGCGAAGGACACGCGACCCGACAATCTGCGCTTCCTCATCGGGGACGCGCGCAATCTTGCCGATTGGTTTCCCGCGCACTGTGTGGACACGCTGTACCTCAATTTCAGCGACCCGTGGCCCAAGGCGGGACACGCACGCCGTCGGCTGACGCATCCCGATTTTCTGGCGCTCTACCGCCGACTTCTGAAGCAGGGCGGTCTGCTCCGCCTCAAGACCGACAACGAGGGGCTGTTTGATTACAGTCTGGAGCAGTTCGCCCTCTGCGGACTGCCCGTGGAATGGATGACGCGCGACCTGCATCATTCCGAGCGTGCCGCCGACAACATCATGACCGAATACGAACGGAATTTCTCCGAAAAGGGACAGGTCATCTATTCCGCGTGGGTTCGCTTCCCGAAGGAGGGCCTATGACACTGACCGAATTACTCAAACGAACCAGAAGCTACCGCTCCTTTGACCGCAGTGTCCCCGTCACGCGCGAGGACCTTGCCGAGCTGGTTGCCTGTATCCGATATGCGCCGTCGAGCATGAACGCGCAGATGCTGAAATTCCGCCCCGTTACCGATGCGGCGGAGTGCAAAGCCGTGCTTGCCGCCACCCGATGGGCGGCAAAGCTGCCGCAGCTGAAGCTCCCGCCCGAAGGACACGAGCCGCCTGCTTACCTGATTCTTTGTGCCGACCGTTCGGTGCTTCCGAACGCCGACAAATTCGACACGGATGTCGGCATCGCGGCAGAGGTCCTGATGCTCGCGGCAGCCGAGCGTGGGCTGGGCGGTTGCATTGTCGGGAGCTTCAACCGCGCGGAGATTGCAAAGCTGCTCCCCGCTCATGTCGTCCCGAAGCTGGTGCTTGCCATCGGACGCCCCGATGAGCGGGTGGAGCTGACCGATCCCGCCCCCGACGGCAGTGTAACCTATTACCGCCGCGATGGGGTCCACTATGTAGAGAAGCGGCGGACGGAGGAGCTTTTGCTATGACAGCCACGACAACTGCGAGAGAATTTCAAGAGCCGGACGGCGTTCTGATTGTCGACAAGCACGCGGGGGTGACCTCGCATGATATTGTAGGCAAAATTCGCCGCCTGTACGGGACCAAAAAGGTCGGGCACACGGGAACGCTGGACCCGATGGC
The DNA here is from genome assembly GCA_002438075.1 of Clostridiales bacterium UBA6330. Lineage (GTDB taxonomy): Bacteria > Bacillota > Clostridia > Oscillospirales > CAG-272 > UMGS1865. Next base: position 38,552 of record DJSQ01000234.1, on the reverse strand, counting down.
AACGGGTGTTCTGGTGGTTCTGGTCGGTCGTGCGGCAAAGGCATCGGAATACCTGACCTACGACCGCAAGCGCTACCTTGCCACGCTCCGTCTCGGCATCACAACCGACACCGAGGACACGAGCGGGACCGTCCTCACGCAAGCCGCAAGCATCCCCGATTTTTCCGCGCTGGAGGCAGTCCTGCCCGAATTTCGCGGACCGATTATGCAGGTCCCGCCGATGTATTCCGCACTCAAGCAGGGCGGGCAAAAGCTGGTCGACCTCGCGCGGCAAGGCATTACGGTGGAGCGGCAGGCGCGCGAAATTCGGATTTTTCAGCTGGAAGCAGTCCCGACCGATTCCCCCGCCGATTTTGCGCTGGATGTCACCTGCTCGGGCGGGACCTACATCCGCACCCTTTGCGCGGATATCGGCGCGCGGCTGGGGTGCGGCGGCGCGATGGCAAGCCTGCGGCGGATGTCGGTCGGTCATTTTACGCTGTCCCAAGCGCACACGATTGACGAGCTGGAGGCAATGTCACCCGAGAAACGCCACGCCCTGCTGATTCCAACCGAACAGCTCTTTTCCGACCTTCCCGCACTCCGCCTCTGCGCGTTTCACGAAAAGCTCCTCCGCGGCGGCTGTGCCGTTGCGCAGAAAAAGCTGAAAGCCGACCTCGCAGTCGGGGCAAGGGTCCGCCTGTGCAACGAAGCGGGCAGATTCTTCGCCCTCGGAGAGGCGGTCGAGGATGCGGAGCAGGGACAGGCGGTTAAGGCAATTAAAACGTTTGCACTCTGAAAATTTGAACCCATAACAAAAAGGTCGCAGAAGCGACCTTTTTTCAATCCGTCTGCCCGTTCAGAAACCTGCGCAGATGCGGGTTTTCGTTCCGCTCGAACACCTCTTCGGGCGTTCCCTCGGCTTCAATGTGCCCCTCGCGCATATAGATTACGCGGTCGGCAACCGAGCGGGCAAAATTCATTTCGTGCGTCACGAGCACCATGGTGTGCCCGTCCTCCTTCAGCTGTCGGATGACCCGCAGAACCTCTGCGGTCAGCTCGGGGTCAAGCGCCGAGGTCGGCTCGTCAAACAGCAAAACGCGCGGCTTCATCGCCAAAGCGCGGGCAATGGACACCCGCTGTTGCTGTCCGCCCGACAGCTCGCAGGGGTACGCATCGGCGCGGTCGGAGAGCCCCATCGTTGCAAGCAACCGCCGCGCGTCCGCCTCCGCCTCGGTGCGAAATTTTCCGAGCACCCGCACGGGCGCATCGGTGATGTTCCGCAAAACCGTCATGTGTGGGAACAGATTAAAATTCTGGAATACCATCCCCACGCATTCCAGCATCTGCTTCCGCTCGGCGGGCGGCGCATAGACCGCCACCTCGTGCACCGCGCCCCGTCGGTCGGTTTTCCGCTCGGTCCGCACCAAAGCGCGCCCGCAGACATCGATTTCCCCGCTGTCCACCGTTTCCAGTTGCGCGGCACACCGCAGGACCGTCGATTTTCCCGAGCCCGAGGAGCCGATCAGCGCCAGCACCTCGCCTTCCTCGACCGACAGCGACAGATTGTCCAGCACCGCCACGCCCTCGCGGAAGGCTTTTCGGATGCTTCTCATTTCCAACAGCTTCACGATCTGTCTCCTTTCAGCGGATGCTGTAGGTGTTCAGCCGCTTTTCCAGCCGCTCCATCCCAAACGCCACAGCAAAATTGAAGATATAGTACATCGCGCCCGCAACAAACAGCGCGGTCATGTCGGTCTCGGCGGCGGATATCTGCTTTGCAACCGTGAACATCTCCACCACGCTGACGGTGTACGCCAGAGAGGTATCCTTAATCAACGTGATAACCTCGTTCGTCACGGTCGGCAGGACCCTGCGGGTCAACTGCGGCAGGATGATGTGCAGAAAGGTTGCCGCGCGCCCGTAGCCCAGCACCTTTGCGGCTTCATACTGCCCTGTCGGAATCGATTCCAACCCCGCGCGATAAATTTCCGCGAAATAGGCGGCATAGTTGATAACAAAGCCGATCAGCACCGCAAGCAGACGGTAATTTCCGCCGAACAGACTGCCCAGCGAAACGCCGAACAGGTAGTACGGCGCGAAATACACCACCACCAGCTGGAGCATCAGCGGGGTCCCGCGCATGACCGAGATGTAAATGCGGAAAATCCACCGCAGAATCGGGTTCTTCGCTCGCCTGCCAAAGCAGATCAGCAGTCCGAGCGGCAGGGAGAACAGCAGGGTCACACAGAAGATGAGAAGCGAGGTGAGCATCCCACTGCCGAGCATGGAAAGCATATTCGTAAAGGACAAAACAGTCAATTCCTTTCCGCGTTATTTCCCGATCAGAATCGCCTCGGGAGCAATGCCGTACTTTTCCGCCAGCGCCTTCAGCGTGCTGCCGTCGGCGGCAATCTCCTTCATCGCATTGTTGACCTTATCCCGCAGCTCGGTGTTTCCGAGACGGAAGCCCACACCGTATTGCTCGCGGTTCACCGTCTCTTCCAAAATCACGTAATCGGTCTTTCCCGCAACCAGGTACTTCGCAACCGCCTCGTCAATCACCAGCGCCTCAAAGGAGCCCGCCTTCAGCTCGCTGAAGCCCTGCGTATAGTCGGGACAGGTCAGATACTTGCCGTCCTTGAAGCTGCCGACCAGCTTCTCGTTGCTCTTCAGAGCCGATTCGCCCGACGAGCCGGTCTGGACCGAAACGGTCTTTCCCGCAAGGTCCGCAAGCGAGGCGATTCCCGAATCGCTCTTGACCAGCACAACGATGGTGTTGTCAAGATAGCGGTCCGACCAGGTGTACTCGGCTTCCCTGCCCTCGTAGGTAAAGCCGTTCCAGATGCAGTCGATGTTCCCCGCGTTCAGCTCCTTGTCCTTCAGGTCCCAATCAATCGGGACCAGCTCCAGCGTCAGCCCGAGACGGTTGCAGACCAGCTTTGCATATTCGATATCAAAGCCCACATACTGTCTGGTTTCGGTGTCGAGATAGCCGTAGGGCGGGTAGGACGCATCAAAGCCGAGCTTGAGCGTTCCCGTTGATTTCCCATCGGGCTTGAAGGTGGTCTGCGTTGTTTTTCCGCAGGAAACGGTCATCAGGACCGCCGCCGTCAACAGGAGTACGGCAAGCAAAAAAGCAGTCTTTTTCATAAGAGGTTCCTTTCCGACCCGAATCGGGTCATGCAAGCGATTTCGCCTCGCCGCAAAAGCGGCTTGACGTTACTTTAACATTTTACCATGCTAAAGCGCTAAAGTCAACCCCTATTTGAGAAAAACTGCCTTTTGTATAATACTATTTTATTTGAGCATAGCGGATTTTGTGCACTTTTCCGCTTCTTCCGCCTTTTTATCCCGTTCCAGCCACTTTTTCAGGTACTGTCCCGTGTAGGACTTCTCCACCCTTGCAACCTCCTCGGGGGTCCCCGTTGCCAACAGGGTTCCGCCACCATCGCCGCCCTCGGGTCCGAGGTCGATGATATAGTCGGCAGACTTGATAACATCCAGATTGTGCTCGATGACCAGCACCGTGTTCCCGCCGTCGCAAAGCCGTTGCAGAATTTCAAGCAGCTTGGAGACATCCGCAGAGTGCAATCCCGTGGTCGGCTCGTCCAGAATATAGATGGTCTTGCCCGTGCCGCGCTTGGCAAGCTCGGTTGCCAGCTTGACGCGCTGTGCCTCGCCGCCCGAAAGCGTGGTGGAGGACTGCCCGATTTTGACGTATCCGAGCCCCACGTCGTAAAGCGTTTGCAGCTTGCGCTGAATGCTCGGCAGACCGTCGAAGAAGGAAAGCCCCTCCTCCACCGTCATTTCCAGCACATCGGAAATATTCTTGCCCTTATAATGCACGTCCAGCGTATCGCGGTTGTAGCGCTTGCCCTTGCAGACATCGCAGGTCACATACACGTCGGGCAGGAAGTGCATCTCGATACATTTCACCCCGTCCCCCTCGCAGGCTTCGCATCTGCCGCCCTTGACGTTGAAGGAGAACCGCCCCGACTTGAAGCCCTTCGCCTTTGCGTCCTTTGTCTTGGCAAACAGGTCGCGGATATCGGCAAACAGCCCCGTATAGGTTGCGGGATTGGAGCGCGGCGTGCGCCCGATGGGGCTTTGGTCAATCGCAATGACCTTATCCAGATTTTCCACACCTTCAATGCGGTCGAATTTCCCGGGATAGGTCAGCGCGTGATTCAGCTTGTCCGCCAGATACGGATAGAGAATATCATTGATCAGTGAGGACTTCCCCGACCCCGAAACGCCCGTCACGCAGACAAAGCACCCGAGCGGAATGTCCACATCCATGTGCTTGAGGTTATTCTGGCAGGCGCCGCGGACCGACAGGAATTTGCCGTTCCCCGCCCTGCGCGTTTTCGGCACGGGAATGCGCAAGCGCCCCGAAAGATACGCTCCCGTAATCGATGCGGGGTTTGCCATAATCTCGGCAGGGGTCCCCGCCGCAACAACGGTTCCGCCGTGAATGCCCGCGCCTGGACCGATATCCAGTATCCAGTCCGCCGCTTCCATTGTCTCCTCGTCATGCTCTACGACAATCACGGTATTTCCGAGGTCGCGCAGGCGCTTGAGGGTTGCAATCAGCTTGGAGTTGTCCCGCTGATGCAGACCGATGCTCGGCTCATCGAGAATGTACAGCACGCCAACCAGCGAGGAGCCGATCTGGGTTGCAAGACGGATGCGCTGTGCTTCGCCGCCCGAAAGCGTTCCCGATTTGTTGGAAAGCGAGAGATAATTCAGCCCGACACTGACAAGGAACCCGAGCCGCGCGCGAATCTCCTTGAGAATCTCCGCCGCAATCTTCGCCTCGTTTTCGGTCATCTTCAGATTGTTGACGAATTCCAGCGCCTTTTCCACCGACAGCGCGCAGAATTCCTGAATGTTCAGCCCGCCGACCGTGACCGCCAGCACAATCGGAGACAGCCGCTGTCCGTGGCACACGGGGCACGGTGCTTCCTCAACGAACTGGTCGTAATACTCGTTTCCCCATGTCTGCGCGCGGTTTTCGATCATCGCCACCAGACCCTCGAATTTCGCCTTCTGGTGGTGCTCCTCCCGCCCGAACCAGCGGTGAATGTCGTAAACCTCCTCGCCCGTTCCGTAAAGGAGCTTTTGGTATTGGTCCTCGGTCAGGTCCTCGACAGGCGTTTGCAGGGTAAAGCCGAAGCGCTTGCCAACCGCCGCAAACAGCGGACCGTTCCAGCTCTCCTCCTCCAGCGTTTTGAACCCATTGACCGCGATTGCGCCTTGAGAGAGCGACAGCTTCTTGTTCGGAATCAGTCGGTCCACCGCAATGCGGGTCATCTCCCCGAGCCCTGCGCAGTGCGGGCAGGCACCAACAGGGTTGTTGAAGGAAAACATCCGTGGCTCCAGCTCGCCGAACGAGATGTTATGCTCCTCGCAGGCGTAGGACTGCGAAAACTCCAACTCCTCCGCTTCCCCCTCGCCCTCCTTCGGCGCGGTGACGGCAATCAGATGCCCGTCTGCGGCGGCAAGCGCGTTTTCCACCGAGTCCGCCAGACGCGGCTCCACGCCCTCTCGCATCACAAGACGGTCCACGATGATTTCAATGTTATGCTTCTTGTTCTTGTCGAGCTTGATTTCCTCCGAGAGGTCGTACAGATTGCCGTCGACCCGCACGCGGACATAGCCGCGCTTTTTGGCATCGGCAAGCACCTTTTCGTGCATTCCCTTCTGCCCGCGCACAACGGGCGCGAGAATCAGCAGGCGTGTCCCCTCTGGGAACGCGAGGATGCGGTCGATAATCTGGTCGGTTGTCTGCTGGCGGATTTCCTTGCCGCAAACGGGGCAGTGCGGAATCCCAATCCGCGCGTAGAGCAGACGGAGATAGTCGTAAATTTCGGTTACGGTTCCAACGGTTGAGCGCGGGTTCTTCGAGGTGGTTTTCTGGTCGATTGCAATCGCGGGCGACAGCCCCTCGATGGAATCGATATCGGGCTTGTCGAGCTGTCCGAGAAACATTCTCGCGTAGGAGGACAGCGACTCGACAAAGCGGCGGTGCCCCTCGGCATAAATGGTATCAAACGCCAGCGAGGACTTTCCCGAGCCGGAAAGCCCCGTCAGCACAACCAGCTTGTCGCGCGGAATATCGACATCGATATTTTTCAGATTGTGTACCCGCACACCGCGGATGGAAATTTGATTCGGCATAATTCAGCTTCCTTTTTCAGTTTCGGCACCACCGCGCAATACGCGATTGGCGCAATTGCACCATCGGAATTGCGCGGTGGTGTCTTTACAGCCTCGGTCAAAGCAGACCGAAAAATTCTCTGACGCGGCGCAGCTGTCGCGCGGTCAGAATCGCGGCGGGCTTGGAGATGCGTGTTCCGCCGTCGCGCAGGCGGAATTTCAGGCTTGCATTGCGCCAGCGTCGGACCTCCTCGGGCAGGCGGTTCCCCTCACTGTCGACCGCAAAGACCTCGCACAGGAACGCGGTCTCAAAGGTGATGCGTTCGCCGCCCGCGCCGCGCCCGAGGTCGGCAATGCCGTCCTTTTCGCGCACGCCCGTCATAAAGGTTCCCATCAGGTTGATGAGCGCCAGAATGCCGATAATCCAATCCAGCACCGTCAGCACATCGCCGTACCAATGCTCGTTGAAGCCCTTAACCGCCGACAGGACCGCCAGAAAAGCGGTCACAAGCAGGACAACGGTCCAAAGCCCCAGCGCAAACGGGTCAATCAGGCGCAGCCTGTGCCTGCCCGCCATCGGCTGTCCCGATTCCCCCGTTACCACGCGCCGTTTGCTCATTCCTCTGTCTCCTTCCCTTCCCGAATCCGCTTGATTCGGTCGCGCAGGTATGCCGCCTGCTCGAATTCCAGCTTTGCCGCCGCGCTCTTCATCTCGCGCGTCAGCTCCGCAATCATTTTCTCCCGCTCGGACGCGTTCAGCTTGCGCGGCAGGTCCTTGCCCTTGCCCTTTTTGCTCTTGCGGCTGTCATCCTTGGAGCCGATTTCGATGATGTCCCGCACGCCCTTGATAACGGTTTTCGGCACAATTCCGTGTGCCTTGTTGTAGGCAATCTGAATACCGCGCCGCCGCTCGGTCTCGTTGATGGTTGCCTGCATGGACTGCGTAACGGTATCGGCATACATGATGACCTTGCCCTCCGCATTCCGTGCGGCGCGTCCCACCGTCTGAATCAGCGACCGCTCCGAGCGCAGAAAGCCCTCCTTGTCCGCGTCCAGAATCGCAACCAGCGACACCTCGGGAATGTCCAAGCCCTCCCGCAACAGGTTGATTCCGATCAGCACATCGAACACGCCGAGCCGCAGATCGCGGATGATTTCCATCCGTTCAATCGTCTCCACGTTGTAATGGATATACCGCACCTTCACGCCGTTGCCTTCAAAGTATTCGGTCAGGTCCTCCGCCATTTTCTTGGTCAGGGTTGTGACCAGCACCCGCTCGTTGCGCTTTGCCCGCGCCCGAATCTCGCCGAGCAGGTCGTCAATCTGCCCCTCTATCGGGCGGACCTCAATCACGGGGTCGGGCAATCCTGTCGGGCGGATAATCTGCTCCACCGTCTGCACGGAGTGCTGTTCCTCATAGTCCCCCGGGGTTGCGCTGACAAACACCGCTTGGTGAATGCTCTGCTCAAACTCGTTGAAGTAAAGCGGGCGGTTGTCGTAGGCGGACGGCAGACGGAAGCCGTAGTCCACCAGATTCTTCTTTCTCGCCGAATCCCCGCCGCTCATGCCCCGCACCTGCGGAATCATGATGTGGGATTCGTCCACGAACATGATATAATCGTCGGGGAAATAGTCCAACAGCGTAAACGGCGTGGACCCTGCGGGTCTGCCCGAAAGCACGCGGGAATAATTCTCCACGCCCGAGCAGAAGCCGACCTCCCGAAGCATTTCGATGTCGTATTTCACACGCTCACGAATCCGTTGCGCCTCCAACAGCTTCTTTTCGGATTCAAACTCCAGAACGCGCGCCTCCATCTCCCGCTCAATCTCCGCCAGCGCCGCCTCGCGCTTCTCGTCCGAGACCGCGTAATGCGTTGCGGGATAGATGGCGGCATAGGTCAGCGTGCGCAGGACCTCGCCCGTTACGATGTTGATTTCGCTGATGCGGTCGATTTCGTCCCCGAAGAATTCCACGCGGATGGCGGTGTCCGCGCTGTTTGCGGGAATGACCTCCACCGTATCCCCGTTGACGCGGAATGCGTCACGCGTCAGCGAAAGGTCGTTGCGGTTATAGCTGTTTGCAACCAGCTTGCGGATGAAAATATCCCGCGGCATCTGCATCCCCGGGCGGACCGCCACCACAAGCCCCTGATATTCGGACGGATCACCGAGCGAATAGATGCAGGAAACCGAAGCCACAATGATGACATCCCGCCGCTCGAACAGTGCGCTGGTTGCGCTGTGGCGCAGGCGGTCAATCTCATCGTTGATCAGCGCGTCCTTTTCAATATACATATCCTTGCCAGGGATATACGCCTCGGGCTGATAGTAGTCATAGTACGAAACAAAGAATTCCACCGCGTTGTCGGGGAAGAATTCCCGCATTTCCGAGCAGATCTGCGCGGCAAGCGTTTTGTTCGGCTCCAGAATCAGCGTTGGACGCTGCATCTGCGCGATGACGTTCGCCATCGTAAAGGTTTTTCCCGAGCCCGTGACACCGAGCAGGGTCTGCATTCGGTCCCCCGCCCGCAAGCCGTCCACAAGCGCCGCGATAGCCGTTGGCTGGTCACCCGTCGGACGCATATCACTTTTGAGTTGAAAGTCCGCCATTCTTTTCGACCTCCTCTGCAAGCTACCCTATTATGATACCACATTTCCGCTTGTTTGTCAAGGGCTTTTATCAAACAATATTTCCGAATTCGGAATTTTATAATCTTTTTTGTTATGCAACAATCCGACTTTTGTCTTTTTATAATTCCGCAATTGAAAAAGTCGCGCAGGTCAAGAGGTTTTACACCGCACCCTTCGGGAAGCCTGTTTCCATGCCCGCCTGATGCGCGTTGTAGCCGTAGCAAATCATTTCAACCCGACCGTCCGAAAAGTACTCCGCCTCGCTCACGCTTGCGTTGGTCGACCACGGGAGCCGCTCCATTTCCGTAATCGGGATTCCCTGCCAGAAGCACCCCATCGAACGAATCGGCAACGCGTGCGTGAAGAGCGCAATGCACTTGCCCGCGTTCTCCGCAACCAAGCGATCCACCGTCTCCTTAACGCGCTGTGCGACATGGGCAACCGACTCCCCGCCGTCGGGACACGCAAGACCGACGTGATCTTTCCATATCCCGCGACTTTGCGGGTAACGCTCGAAAATCTCCGCATAGGGCATATGCTCCCATTCGCCCGCAAAAATCTCGCGCAGTCCCACCTCGGGAATGATTTCAAGCCCATGCATCCGCGCGGTGGGGGCGGCAGTCTGCATGGAGCGGATCAGGTCGCTGGAATAGATGCGGTCGATTTTTCTGTCGCGCAGATATTCCGCCGTCCGCTCTGCCTGTTGTTGCCCGAGCGGGGTCAGGGGAATGTCAGTCTGTCCCGCAAAAAAGCCCTCCGCGTTGCCGAGGCTTTCCCCGTGCCGCACCATGATAACCCGCGTCGGTCCGTTTTTCTCCATTTTTCTCCCCGCCTTCCCTTTATCTGTCATATATTATACCATTCGGGCGATTTTTTGTCAAGCCACCCTTCGGAAAATCGGAAATTACCATATTTTTAGGGGTTCCATTTCGCCGTAAAATCGCTATAATGATAGTACAGAGAATCCGAAAGGAGAGATTCAAATGGAACTGATCCGAATCAGCGATCGGAAGCTGAAAATTATGCTGACTGCGGCGGACATGACCGCTTACGATTTCGACCCCGACACCATCAGCAACAACACCGCGCAGACAGGTCACGCCTTCCGTATGCTGCTTGCCGATATCCGACGGCAGATTGCCTTTGACACCGAGGACCGTCATCTGACGGTACAGTATTTCCCCTCCCGCGGCGGCGGTTGCGAGATGTTCGTCAGCAGCATCCCGACCTGTGCGGAGGGGCGCAAAAAGCTGTCCGCGCCGCGCGAGGGCGGTGCTCTGACGGTTCGTGCGGGGAGGCAGACGGTCCCCGCCTTCCGCCGCGACGGAGCCTATCGCTTCGCGTGTCTCGACGATCTTCTGCGCGCCTGTCGGCGGCTGGAGGATGCGTCCTACATCGGAGAGAGCACGGCGTACCGCGATGACAGCGGTCGCTACTATCTCCTTCTGCTCATGGTTTCCGCCTCCCCGTTCTCCGTCTCCTCCGAGTTTGCCTTTCTCTCCGAGTACGGCGAGGTCATGAATCCCGCGCACCTCCGTCTCTGGTTCCGCGAGCACGGCAGTCTGATCTGCCCCTCCTCCGCCGTCCGCACCCTCGCCGCGCTTGCGTAAAGGAGTGGGGGGAAGACCACGGGCTTTGCCCGAACCCACTTAGGGAACTTCTTAGAAGAAGTTCCCTAAGAACCTTCAAGAATTTCACCCAAGGGCGGGATTCTTTACGGAATCCCACCCTTGGGTGAAAGTTTTTGGGGATTTTTAAGGGACTTTTTTCTAAAAAGTCCCTTAA
>DJSQ01000234.1:0-27928 GCA_002438075.1 Clostridiales bacterium UBA6330 | reverse complement strand
GGGCAAAGCCCCGAGGTCTCCCCCTACTCTTTTCCCCAAACGCTCGGCTTGGGGGTGGTGGTTTTCTTGAGACGGACGAAGAGAGAGAGGAGCGCTTTGCCGTTGAACGGGAGGAGCGGGTAGAGATAGGAGCGTTTGCCGTCCACGGTCCGATTGGTCAGAAGCAGGAGCAGGATGCCGACACAGCCGAGCAGGAGCCCGATTCCGTCGAAAAACCAAACAAGGAGCAACAGGGCGATGCGCAGGAATTTGAAAGCGTAGCCGAGCTGATAGCTCCGTTGCGTGAAGTTGGAGATGGCAACGAAAGCCATGAATACAATGACCTCTGGAATCAGCCAGCCGATTTCAACCGCAAAATCTCCGAGAATCAGCCCACCCACAACGGACAGCGAATTGGAAAGCATATCGGGCGTGTTCATGGACGCCATCCGTAAGCCGTCCACAATCAGCTCTACCAAAAGAAGCTGCCAGAGAATCGGAATTTTCCCCATCTCCGCAGGCAGACAGAAGCGCAGGAATGCGGGGGTCAGGTCGGGATTCCTGACAAACAGAAGCCAGAGCGGTGTGAGAAACAGCGTTGCCCAGAAAATGACGTGCCGCAACAGGCGGATATAGGTCCCCGTCAGCGGCGGCAGATAGAAGTCGTTCGTCTCCTGCAAGAAATCGAAAACCGAGGTCGGCAGAATCATCACCACGGGCGAGTTGTCGCACAGGAGCAGAACATTCCCCTCCAAAAGCTGTGCGGCAGCGGTGTCGGGACGCTCGGTGTATCGGATTTTCGGGAACGGGTTATACCAGCGGCTCGGAATCAACAGCTCCGCCAGCGATTCGTGCCCCATCGTCAACGACTTTGCGGGGAGCGAGGAGAGCCGTTTTTCCAGCCGCTTGACATAGTCCGCATCCGCGCGTCCGTCCAGATAGCAGATTGCCACATCGGTCTGACTGACGCTCCCGACACATACATACCGCATGGTCAGCGCGGGGTCCCGCACGCGGCGGCGAATCAGCGCGGTGTTCAGCACCAGCGTTTCCGTAAAGCCGTCCCGCGCACCGAGAATCACGCGGTCGGTCTCGGGCTCCTCCACCGAGCGCATGGGATAGGTCCGCGCATCGATGATGACCGCATATTCCCCAAAGCCGTCCGCCAGCATCAGCACTGCGCCCGACAGCACCGACCGCAGCATCTGCGCCGTGTCGCGCGTGACATCGGTTTCGATAAACGGCAGGTGCGTTTTCGCAAAGCCTTCGGTAAAGCGCTGTGCATCCTCGACGCACCCGCTCCATACGTCGGGCTTCAGAGACAGGAGGTAAATCATCAGCTTTTCCATCGCATCCCCGTCCACCATGCCGTCGGGGTAATAGAATGCCGTCTCACGCCCGCCAACCGTCAGCTCCTTTTTAATCAGGTCAAAATTTTCCCGTACCCGCAGGCTGTTGTCCACCTGCCGCACATTTTCCGCAAAGTTTTTGCCAAGCTCCAAGTTCCCGCCCCCTTTTTTGTCAGTATTCCCCGAACGAATGCGGAATATTCCGCGCAACGCACGAATAGACTGGTACAAAAACACAGGAGGTTCAAGGCAATGGAGAACGGATTCAAGCCCGAAGGAGAGCTGCTGAACACAAAGGAGAACCGCGACCTGCTCGCATCACGAAACGGATTGGAGCGCGCCATGAAAACGGGAGAAACCGTGGAGGGCGTGGCAACGGTTTGTGACGGGGAAATGCGCTTGCAGGTCGATCTGGGATGTATGCGCGGAATCATCCTTCCCGAGGAAGCGGTCTTTTGCCGCCCCGGGGAGAGCCGAAAGGACATTGCGGTGGTTTCCCGCGTGGGAAAGTCCGTGGCGGTCAAAATCATGGCGTTTACCGAGCGGAACGGGGAAACGGTTGCGCTTCTCTCCCGCCGCGCGGCGCAGAAGGACTGTCTGGAGCGCTATCTGATGCGGCTTTGTGCGGGGGATATCATCCTCGGCAGAGTGACGCACATGGAGCCGTTCGGCGCTTTTCTCGACATCGGCTGCGGTGTTTCCTCCCTGCTTTCGGTGGACTGCATCTCAGTTTCGCGCATTTCCCATCCGCACGACCGCCTGTCGGTCGGAATGCTGTTGCCCGTTGCGGTCCGCAGCGTGGACCGCGAAAGCGGCAGAATTGCGGTTACCCTGCGCGAGCTGCTCGGCACATGGGAGGAAAACGCGGCGGGCTTTTCGGCGGGACAGACGGTCACGGGAATCGTCCGAAGCGTGGAAAGCTACGGCGTTTTCATCGAGCTTGCCCCCAACCTCGCGGGGCTTGCCGAGGTGCGCGGCGAGGAGCAGACGGAAGCCATGCGCGCGCTCATCGGGCACGCGGTTGCGGTCTACATCAAGAGCATCAACCCCGAGCGCATGAAGGTCAAGCTGGTGGTTGTGGACCCCGCCCCCTGTCGGATGCCGCCCAAAGCACCGGTCCTGTTCGTGGACGCGGAGCGGGTGAAGCATCTCGACCGTTGGGTCTACTCCCCCGCCCGCTGCCCGCGCAGGGTGGAAACCGTGTTCGGAAGCAACGAGGAATAGACGGTCCCCCAACAAAAAATCGGTCCCGATGACTGCGGGACCGATTTTTTGTTATTTCTTCTTTTTCTTTTTGATATCGCGGTCCGAATCGGGATACCGCACGTTGAACAGCCCCGTGAACTTGATGTCCTTCAGTCCGAGGAAATAGGAGATGCCACAGGTGACAATGGCGGGAATCGGAAGCAGAAAATAGAGCCACCAATAGGAATTCAACGGGCTTCCGCCAACGGAATTCGCCAACAGCCCCGTATACATCCCCTCCACAATATGGCTGACCGTTGCCGAAATGCCGCCCAGCCCCGAGAAAAACGGAACATCGGAGAGCAGGTTGCCGAGCATGATGCAGATTGCCAACAGCCAGTTGATGAGGTTCGCACAAACCGACAGCAGAGCCCCCGTCCACGGCTTGGCGGGCTTTCTGCCCGACTCCACCGCGGCGCGGTCCGCAAAGCCCAGCTCCCACGTCATGGTATAGAGGAGAAACAAATAAAAAACGATGGCGCACGCGCTTGTGACGTTCCGAAGCGCCACACTCCCCGCGCGTCCCGCGGCAAGCGCCAGCACCAGCCCGAAAATCGCGGTGGCAAACTGGTTTAAGAACATCCGCACCATCTCATAAGACCTTGTTTTGAATAATTCTTTCATAAAACCTCTCAAAGCGGCATCAGGATATCGCTATTATATCGGAAATCTTCGTACTTTTCAACCCACGCAGGCGATAATTTACACTTTATCAACTAAAATCTTAAAATATGGTGTATAATAATAGTAGTTCTACACGAAAGGAGATGGGTGCGGTGCCGCGGTTGGTTTCGGTTAAGGAATTTTCCCCGCTGATTCGGGAATATGCCTCCTATAAGCTGTCCATTCAGGGCTGTTCGCAAAAGACGGTTGACGAATACCTGCTCGACCTGCGCACCTTTTTCCGCTTTCTCATCTCCCGCGACCTCGATATCTCGCTTGAATCCGCCGAATTCTATCAAGTGGATGTCAGCACGGTGGGTCTGGACCGCCTGCGGGAGATTACGCAGGACGACATTTACCAATTCCTGTTCTACACGGGGACCGTGCGGAACAACCACTGGTCCGCGCGTGCGCGCAAGCTCGCCTCCATCCGTTCACTTTATAAGTATCTGGTCTCCAAGCGCCACTACCTGACCGAAAACCCGACCGTTGACATTGACTCCCCGAAGGCGCAAAAGACCCTGCCGAAGGTGCTGTCGCTGGACGAGGCGCTCCGTCTGCTCGATGCGGTGCGGACCGATACGGACTCGCCGAACCGCATCCGCGATTATGCGATTCTGACCCTGTTTCTCAACTGCGGAATGCGTGTTTCCGAGCTTTGCGGAATCAATCTGACAGACCTTGACGATGACCTGCGCTCCCTGCGGGTCACGGGTAAAGGAAGCAAGGAGCGCGTCATTTACCTCAACGATGCCTGCCGCGCGGCGCTCTCCGACCATCTGAAGCTCCGCAAAAGCGAGGCGTACAGCGCCATAACCGACAAGGCGCTGTTCCTCAGCCGTCTGAACGTGCGCATCAATGTGAAAACGGTGCAGGCAATGGTCTACCGCTACCTGAAGCGTGCGGGGCTGGAATCCAAGCATTATTCGGTACATAAGCTACGGCACACAGCGGCAACGCTGATGTATCAGTCGGGCAAGGTGGACGTGCGGGTGCTGAAGGATATTCTCGGGCACGAGCAGCTCAACACCACGCAGATTTACACCCATGTCAGCAGTCGGGAAATGGAGGATGCCATGTCACAAAACCCGCTGGCAGAGCTGGAAAACAAAGGGCCGCACGGCAGATAACGCTTTTTTGTCGGAATGCGTGAAAAATTCATATTTTTGTGCTACAATAAATTCCGGACAGCCTCGGCTGTCCGGAAATTCTTTTTATTTGGAGGAGACTGCTTTATGACTTGGGAAGAACTGGGAAACAGACTGCTTGGGTTTCTGACCGATTTCGGCGGAAAGCTGATTATCGCCCTGCTGGTGCTGGTTGTCGGCTTCTGGCTGGTGCGCTTGCTCATCCGCGTGCTCGGAAAAAGCAAGCTGATGAAGAAGGACCCGACCGTGACCAAATTTCTTTCGGGCACCATCAAAATTTCGCTCAACACACTGGTTATCGTTACGGTGATCGGGATTCTCGGCGTTCCGATGTCCTCAGTGATTGCGGTGATTGCCTCGGCGGGTGTTGCCATCGGGCTTGCACTGCAAGGGGCTTTGAGCAACTTTGCGGGCGGCATCATGATTCTGATTTTCCGTCCCTTCCGCATCGGCGACTTCGTGGACGCGGGCGGCTACAGCGGAACGGTGAAGGAAATCGGCATTTTCTATACCGTTATGACGACCCCCGACAACCGTGAGGTGACCATTCCGAACGGCACAATCACAGGCTCCTCGGTGGTGAACTATTCGGTCAACGACACGCGGCGCGTGGACCTGACGGTCTCGGTTGCCTACGGAAGCGATGTTGACCGCGTTCGGCAGGTCCTTTCGGAGGAAGCGGCAAAGCAAAGCCTTGCGCTGACAGACCCCGCGCCCTTCGTCCGTCTCACCAAGCAGAACGACAGCTCGCTGGACTTCACCGTTCGCGTCTGGACCAAAAAGGAGGATTACTGGACCGTCCACTTCGACCTTCTGGATGCGATTCAGAAGCGGCTGGAGGCGGAGAAAATCGAGATTCCCTTCCCGCAGTTGGATGTCCACGTCAAAAGCGACACCAACGCATAAAACAAAAGCATCCGACAGAGAAGCCTTGCTCCTGTCGGATGCTTTTGTGTTTTCGGATTACTTCAGGTTGATTACCACAATGGTCAGAACAGACACGACCACAACCAGAATAATCGAGCAGACCAGCGTGAGTCTGGAGAGCCACTTTTCCTTGGTCAGTCCGCCGGATTTGCCGAAGAAGCTCTCGCCGCTGCCAACGATAGTACCGGAAAGTCCCTCATCCTTGGTGGGCTGAAGCGCAACCGCGACCGAAATCACGAGTGACAGCACGACCGCAAGCACACCGAGAATCCACGTCCAAACGGTTGTGGCACTTGCAAGAAAAGCAATCAGATTGTTCATAGCTAACCTCCGTTATTGTTGCTTCCGACTTCGGATGCCGAGGTCTCGGCGTCGGAAGTCCCCTATCATACCTATATATTTTACCATATCGCGCCCCGAATTGCAAGGGCTTTTCCGAAATTTTTTCGTCTTTTTTCAGATTTTTCTTCTTTTCCCGCGCACATAGCCGAAAAGAGCCGCCAAGCACCAAAGCGGAAAGGCTCCCGCAAGCAGGAAAAGGAGCAGATACACCGCCACCGATGCACCCCAGCCCCACAGCCTCTGCGCGTCCCGCACAAGCAGAAAATTCGTCCTGTGATAAGGGCTCATGTAAAACAGATTGATGCGCCCACCCGACGGACCGGAAAGCAGAAGGTTCAGTCCCGTTGCCGCCGCAAACACGCCGAGGAACACGCCCGCCGCAGGCAGATAATCGCGGACAAACGACCGCCCGCACAAAGTCCCAAACAGGAGCCATACCCCGAGCAGTATCATCAGCGTATGCCAGAGCATGGTGTGCACGCAGAGAATCGGCGATGCGGGCAGGTTCGGGTATGCCATGACAAGATACCCGCCAACCGTCCCGAACAGTGCGAGGAAGCAATAAAGCGTATGCTTCGCGCGCCGACCGAGCAACGGTGCGACAGGACAGATGTACAGCGGCAGAGAGCAGAACTGGAACGGAAAGACCGTAAAATCATAGGCACCGCCCCCGTTCACGCAGTTGTAATCCACCTGCTTGTACCATTCCAGCAGGAGGAACGCCACCCCGAAGGCGAACACCAAGCGGTCGGTTCGGCGCTCGTCGGCATATCGCCAAGCCAAAAAGCCAACCGCAACCGCCGCGACAATGCAGATGCCGAGGCAGACGAAATGAAAGCGCCCGAATGCCTCAATCGGCTGTGCGGAGGGTGCCGACACGCGCCGAAGCGCGTTGACAAGCCCACTCTCGGGAAAACGGCGCAGGACCGCGAACGATGCTGCCGCAAGGACCGCAAGAAGCAGGGCGGTCATCAGCCGTATTCGTTTGACTCCCGCCATGCACACACCCTCCGTTCCGCCTTATTTCAGCTCAACAACCGTAACGCCGCCGTCCCCCTCGCCGTACTGTCCGAGGCGGAACTCCTTGACGCGCTTATCCTTTTTCAGGTGTTGCCAGATGGCATTCTTCAGCGCACCCGTGCCCTTTCCGTGAATCAGGCGGACCTTGGTAAAGCCCGCAACGGTTGCCTCGTCCAGATACTTGTCAACCTCCTGCCAGCCCTCGTCACCCATCAGTCCGCGCAGGTCGATTTCATCGCGGAAATCGCGGCTGACCTCCACGCGGTAGCCTGCGGCGGGGGCTTTCTTTCCGTCACGGATGACCTGTGCCTCATCCTCCGCCAGCTCCAGATTGGCAAGCGGGGTGCGCGTTTTGATGATGCCCGCCTGCACCAGCACGTTGCCGCTCTTGTCGGGCAGCTCCAACACAACGCCCTCACTGCCAACGTTGACCAGATACACGCGGTCCCCCTTGCGGAGCGGACGCGGCAGGACGTATTTTTCGTCCTTTCTGCGCTCCTCCACGGGGTTGACGCTGTCCCCGTTCTTCCTCAGCTCGGCTCTCACCGCGCGGCGCGCCTCGTCCAGCCCCTCGCGCAAGCGGTCCTTCTCCTGTGCCTTCTTTGCCTTCTCCAGCTGTGCGAAAATGAAATCGCTCGATGCCTTCGCGCTGTCCAGCATCTGCTGTGCCTTGCGTTGCTTCTGCTCGATTTCGCGGTTCGCATCGTTCCGCATCCGTGTCAGCTCCGCCTCGGTCTCGGCGCGCTTGCGCTCGTATTCGGTCCGCAGATGCTCCGCCTCGGCGCGGTTTCGGTCGGCTTCCAGCCGCGATGCCTCCAGCTGTCCGATGACCTCCTCAAACTGCTTGTGGTCGGTTCCGACGTGCTGCTTTGCCAGCTCGATAATCTCATGCGGCAGTCCGAGCTTCTCGGAAATCGCAAACGCGTTGGACTTCCCGGGGGTTCCGATAATCAGCCGATAGGTCGGCTTGAGCGTGGTCACGTCAAACTCGCAGGAGGCGTTCAGCACCCCCTCGGTGTGGAGCGCGTAGGTTTTCAGCTCGGTATAGTGCGTGGTTGCCACACACATCGCGCCGACCTTGCGCACCGATTCAATGACCGCAACCGCCAGCGCCGCGCCCTCCACGGGGTCGGTCCCCGCGCCCAGCTCGTCAAACAGACAGAGCGAGCGGTTGTCCACCTGCTTCATGATGGACACGATGTTGACCATGTGCGAGGAGAAGGTGGACAGCGATTGCTCGATGCTCTGCTCGTCTCCGATATCCACCAGAATGTTGCGGAACACGCGCACCGAGGAATCCGCCTCGGCGGGAATATGCAGTCCCGCCTGTGCCATCAATGAGAACAGCCCAATGGTTTTCAGGGTCACGGTTTTCCCGCCCGTGTTGGGTCCCGTGATGATGAGCGTATCGCAGGTGTCCCCCATGCGGATATCGGTTGGGACCACGGTCTCCTTCGGAATCAGCGGATGCCGCGCGCGGCGCAAATCAATCGGACCGTCCTCGGTCACCAGCGGCGCACAGCCCCCGATGCGGGCGGAAAACTCCCCGCAGGCAAAGCGGAAGGCAAGCTCGGTGATGTTCAGATAGTCCAGCCGCAACGACTCCGCCGCCGTGCTGACCTCGGCGGACAGCGCAAAGAGGATGCGCTCAATCTCGTGCTCCTCCTTCGATTGCAGCATCCGCAATTCGTTGTTCGCCTCCACCACCGCCATCGGCTCCACGAAAATCGTAGCGCCCGAGGAGGAGGTATCGTGAATCAGTCCCTTGATTTCGTTCTTGCACTCCACCTTGACGGGAACGACATACCGCCCGTTCCGCGTGGTCACCAGATTGTCCTGCAACGCTTTGGAATAGGACCCGCTGATAAAGTGCTGGAGCGTTTCCTTGATGCGGTTGTTGGTATCGCGTATCTTGCGGCGTAAATCGGCAAGCGCAGGGCTTGCTTCGTCGGCAATCATGTCCTCGGAGAGAATCGAACGCGTGATGCGCTCCTCCAGCGTGCGGTTGCAGAGAAGCCGACCGAACACCTCGTCCAGAGAGGTCGGAAAGGTGCGGTTCGTCTTGTTGTAATCGGAGAGCGCGCGGGCGGAATGCAACAGGCGCGCCACCTCCAACAGCTCGCGTGTAGAGAGCATTGCCCCCTTTTCGGCACGCTCGCACGCCGCCGACACATCCTGAACCGAGCCGAAGGGCGGCATTCCCTTTGCATCGGAAAGCCGACGGGCATCGGTTGTCCGCTCCAGTCGGCGCGCCGCCTCGACCGCATCGTCGGAGGGCATAAGCCTGCGGCAAAGCGCCTTTGCGCCCTCGGTTGCCGCGCAAGCGGCAAGCAGGTCGCAGATTTTGTCAAATTCCAGCGTGGTCAGGGTCTTATCGGAAAAACTCATGGTTGCTTCAGCCTCCGCATGGTGTGATAAAAATTCAAAGCCTCAAAGCCGTGCCCGATGTGCGACAGGATATAGGACTCGGCTTGCTTTGCAAATGCCGCAAGGTCCGCTTCCTCCTTCAGCTCAAACGAAAGAAGCCGCTCCAGCGGTGCTGCGGCGCAAAAGCGGATTGCCGCCGTCA
Organism: Clostridiales bacterium UBA6330; assembly: GCA_002438075.1. Lineage (GTDB taxonomy): Bacteria > Bacillota > Clostridia > Oscillospirales > CAG-272 > UMGS1865. The sequence goes on along the minus strand of DJSQ01000234.1, from coordinate 18,686 downwards.
CTGCGGGCGACAGGATGCCGACAATCTCCGCCTCGCGCAATTCGTCCGCATAAGCACCTGTCGGGTGCAAGCCGCCCTGCCGCCTGCCCCAGCAGTCCCGACAAATCAGCGCGCCGCTCATCACATCGAGATAAAACGGGTCGGATTCCGCCCTGCCGCACACGGCACAGCCCGAAAGGTCGGGCGCATAGCCCGAGAGCACGGCGGCGCGCAGCTCAAACGCGCCCTTGATTTGCTCCTGCGGGCGGAGGTCATATGACAGCGCGTGCAGGGCATTGAGAAGCAGACGGAGCATATCCCCCGCCTCTTCCCCCTCATCGGTGACCTCGCAGGTCAGCTCGCAGAGGTAGGCGGCAAGGTTGAGGCGGTCGATATCCGCCGTCAGCCCGTAGAACGGCTGGATGGCGCTTCCGCCCTTGAGGATATAGGTTGTCCCCTTGCGATAGTATTCAAAATTGCCGTAGGTAAACAGCTGGCTGACCGAAATCTGCGGTCCGCGCAGGGCATGACTGCCTTTGGAAAGGATGGAGATTCTCCCCTTTTCCGCCGTCAGAACCGAGAGGTAACGGTCGCTCTCGCCCACGTCCCTGATGCGGACCACAACGCCGTCAACCGATTCGTGCAGGGCTGCCATTTCAGCCCCCGTACCCGAAATCGCTGACCCCGCGCGCACTGTCGCGCCAGTTCTCCTTGACCTTGACCCACAGGTTCAGGTAAACCTTTGTTCCCGTCAGATTTTCAAGGTCCTGCCGCGCATAGGTCCCGATGCGCTTGAGCGTTTCCCCGTTCTTGCCGACCAGAATGCCCTTGTGCGATTCCTTTTCGCAGAAAATTTCCGCGCGGATGCGGGTCAGCTCGCCCTCCTCCTTGAAGTCCTCAATCACAACCGCAATGCCGTGCGGGACCTCACGGTCCAGCGTCCGCAAAATCTTTTCGCGGATGATTTCGGATGCCATCTGCCGCACGGTCTGGTCGGTCATCATGTCCTCCGAGAAAATCCATTCGTCCTCGTGCAGGAATTTGCGGCATTCGTCCAGCAGCTCGTCCACATTTTTCCCGCTCTTGGCGGAAATCGGGACTACCGCCGCAAAGTCTCCCAGCGCCGCATACGCCGCAATCGTTTCGGCAATCCGCTCACGGCGGCAAAGGTCGCACTTGTTCAGCGCAAGAATGGCGGGAATTCCCGTCTGTTTGAGCCGCGCGATGACCTTCTCCTCCACGTCCCCCGGGTTATATGCCACGTCCGCGACCAGAATCACCGCGTCCCCGTCCTGCATGGAGCCGTTTGCGACCTTGACCATATAATCCCCCAGCGTGTTCTTCGCGTTGAAGATGCCCGGGGTGTCGATAAAGACGAATTGGTCCTCGCCCCGCGTTTCGATGCCGAGGATGCGGTTCCGCGTGGTCTGCGGCTTGGAGGATACGATGGCGACCTTCTCGCCCAGAATGCGGTTGAGCAGGGTCGATTTTCCGACATTCGGTCGCCCCACGATTGCAAAAAAGCCTGTTCGTTTCATTGTCTCTCTGTCCTGTTTCTTATTTTCTCCCGAAGAATCCCGTCGGGTCGGGCTTCTCGCCCAAAAGGTCGAGTCGGTCCTCCGTTTGCAGGTCGGTGACCTCGCAGAAGGTCATCTTCCCCGTTGCGGGGTCCTCAAACGCGAGCAGAATGTAGTGGCTGAATTCCGCCGTGAAGGTGTTCCCCTTGTCGGCAGCCTTGTAAACGCCGCGGTAGCGCCGCAGACGGCTCATGGTCAAAAGGCGGTTGTCCTCGCAAAAGGCAATCACATCGTCCACGGTCAGCTCGGGCAGCTTCTCCGCATTCTTCTTTTCGGCACAGTCCCGTATCCGAAAGAAGCTGAGCGGTCCGAAGAAGGCGAAAAAGACGACCATGCACACGGCAAAGGTGATAACCTTGACGTTCCGCCCCGCAAAGCCCTCTGGCTTGGTCGGTCCTTCCTCCTGCGGCTTTTTCAGATAGCGGCTCATTTTGTCCCCTTGAGCGACAGCCCCATGCGGTCGAGAATTTCGCGCTGTCTGCGCCGCATATCGGCTTCCTCGTCTCCGCCCGCCTCGTGGTCGTAGCCCAACAGATGGAGCATGGAATGCACGGTCAGGAATGCCGCCTCGCGCTCAAAGCTGTGACCGAATTCCTCCGCCTGCTTCTTCGCCTGCTCCAGCGAAATCACGATATCGCCCAGCATCCCCACCAGCTCGTCCACAGGCGGCTCCTCGCTCTCCCCCGTGTAGTCGAACAGCGGGAAGGACAGCACATCGGTCGGGCGGTCGATGCTGCGGAATTTCCGATTCAGCTCGCGGATTCCTTCGTTATCGGTAAAGGTGACCGACACCTCAATCGGGTTTTCGTACTGCTCGTAGTCCAGCGTTGCCTCCACCGCGCGGCGAACCAGCATTTTCAGCTTGTAGGTCAGCGGCAACAGCTCCTGACGGTTCTCAAAATCAATCTTGCAAAGCATTTTCCGTTCCATGTTATTCGGTTTCCTTTCCGTGTTTTTCGGTCCTGCGCACTGCGCGGAACCGCTCTGCCGCCTTTTCGCGGTCGTTCTTTTCCTTCCGTATCAGCTCGCGGTCGTACCGCTCGTATGCCTGAATAATCTTCTGCACCAGCCTGTGGCGCACCACATCGCGCTCGGTGAAATAGTGGATTCCAATGTCCTCGATTCCCGCAAGAATTTTCACCGCCGCCGCAAGTCCGCTCTTCTGACCCCTCGGCAGGTCGGTCTGGGTCAGGTCGCCCGTTACCACCACCTTGGAGTTGAAGCCGAGACGCGTGAGGAACATCTTCATCTGCTCGGGCGTGGCGTTCTGCGCCTCGTCCAGAATGATGAAGGAATCGTCCAGCGTCCGTCCTCTCATGTAGGCAAGCGGCGCAATCTCGATTACGCCCTTTTCCACCTGCTTCTGGTAGTTCTCCACGCCCATCATCTCGTAAAGCGCATCGTAAAGCGGGCGCAGATAGGGGTCGATTTTGCTTTGCAGGTCCCCGGGGAGGAACCCGAGCTTTTCGCCCGCCTCGATTGCGGGGCGCGTCAGAATCACACGGCTGACCTGCTTTTCCCGCAATGCCTTGACCGCCATTGCGACCGCAAGAAAGGTTTTTCCCGTTCCCGCAGGTCCCACACCGAGAACAATCGTATTCTTGCGGATGCTATCCACATACTGCTTCTGCCCAACGGTCTTTGCCTTAATCGGCTTGCCCTTCGCGGTCACGCAGATGCAGGCATCGCCCAGCGCCTCCAGCTCCGCGCCCTGACCTGCCGTTACCATGTCGATGGCATATTGCACCGACTGCTCCGACAGCTCGTCGGTCTTGGAGCAAAGCTCGTGGAGATAGGTGACGCATTGTGCGGCGGCGCTCACCGCGTCGGCGTTCTCCCCCTCAATCACGATTGAATCTCCTCCGTCCCCTGCGCGGTTCCGCACCGTCACGCCGAACTGCGCCTCAATCATGGCGGCGTTTCGGTCAAAGCTCCCGAATATCTTCGCGGTCGCGTCGGGATGTTCCATTTTGATACTTCTGCGGTTCATTTGGCTCCTCTCCGTGCGATTAGTCGGTCACATCGAATTCAACCTGCTCGGCAATGTCCTCAATGCAGGACACCGTGCATTCCAGCAGAACCCCCTCGTCCGTCAGGACCAGTTCGGTCTTGCAGGAGAGCAGCTGTGCATTCTCCGAGAGCCGCCGCAGGTCCGCCTCCAAGCGGTCATACGCCAGTCTCGTTGCCTCCTCGGGGGGTCTTGTCACCGTTTCCTCCCGCCAGAGCCTGCGCGTTTCGCGGCGCAGGGAGAAGGGCAGGTTTTGCAGGAACCACAGGTTGGGATGTGTTACCGTTTCTATTATATCACAATCGGCACTCCCATTTCCAGTGTTTTCTGAAATTTTTCCCGTAAAAGCGAAAAAATTCAGCCAAACATCCCCTTTTTCCGTGGCGTAACAGACCTTTTCGGTATCGGAGAACGGAATCTCAACGGTCAGCGTGTGCTCGGTGCGCGCCAGAACCTTCCCCGCCGCGCGGGTAAATCTGCACCCGATGTTCTCATGCTCGAAGATTCCGCTGACCAAAAGCTCCCCGCGCCGCACCGCCTGACCCGCGCGGACCACGGGATTTCCGCGGTACAGCTCCAGAAGCTCAATCTGCCCGTCTACCCGCGCCACCAAATCGGCGGGACGCGTGGCTCCCGTGCCGTCGGGCTTTGCGTCGCGCTCCATGACCTGCACCTCGGCAACCGTTCCCTGCATTCGGACCGATATCCACGCAAGGCGATCGGAGGTCAGCAGAACGCGGTTCTCCACCTCGCCCGCCGAGAAATCGGGCAGATAGCTCCCCACACCAAAGCCGTTGTTCTTCAGCTCCTCCACCACCTCCGCCGCGCTCATCGTGCGGTTCCCCGTCACCCGCACGTCCCAGACGAACAGCCGCGAAACCAACAGCAGTCCGAGCGCAAGCAAACCGCCCACAACCAGCCCGGGGCGGCGCAAAAGCCGAAGCAGAAGCGAGGGCAACCCGCCCCGCCGCAGAACGGTGACGGGAAGTGCCCCCGCCAGCCGTTTTGCCGCCCGCGCGGAGCAGGTCAGCCGAATGCCGCCGTCCGCACAGGCAACCAAGCGGGAAAAGGGCAGGTCCTCCCGCAGGAGCGCATCCATGAGCGGCGCGGCGTTCGCGGCATCGGCGGAAAGCTCCGCATAGCCCGCAAGGAACAGAATCGGATTCATTCGCGCACCTCCTCGTCCTCAAAGCTGACCGACAGAATCGTCCCCGTCAGGGTCACACAGCCGCAGGAGAAGGAGACGCACACAAGGTCCCTGCCCCTGACCGCCAGCACCGCGTGCCGCCGCTTCAGGCGGATGCAGGTTGCCGTGTAGGTCAGAATTCTGCGGCACCCCTGCGCCGTCACGCGCTCCCGCCCCCAGACCGTCACGCTTTCGTGATACGGAAACACGCTCCGCAATTCCCCCGTGCCCCGCGCCTTCTTTTTCTCTTTTGCCATTCCGAACCTCCCGCCGCATAAATTTCCGATGCGTCACATACTGTATAGCCTGTATAGCATTCTATTTTATGCGTGGGAGGACGCAACCATGACTGACGCAACGGTTCATTCGCATACGGGACCCCTGCGGGAGCGCACCCCGGGACAGCTCTGCTTCGGCTTCTTTGCCCTGTTCTGCCTCTTTCTGATTCTGCGCAACCCCGACGTTGCCATCGAATACATCACCTCGGGTCTGCGCCTTTGCGCGGTGACCGTGATTCCCTCGCTCTTTCCGTTTCTGGTCCTCTCGGAGCTGATTGTCTCGGGCGGAATCGGTCGGCTTTTGCTCCGCCCGCTCTCGGGACCGCTCGCGCGACTGTTCCGCCTGCCGCCCGACGGCTGCTGTGCCATCCTGCTCGGAATGTTCTGCGGCTTTCCCGTCGGCGCACGGGCGGCGGTCAGCGCCTACGATGCGGGAAAGCTGACCCGAGACGAGGCGGAGCGCGTCATCTGCGCCTCCACCAATCCGTCCTCGGCATTTCTCCTGAACGCGGTCGGCGTTTCGCTTCACGGGAACCGACGCTACGGCTCCGCTCTGCTCACGGTCACGCTTTTTTCCGCGCTCCTCATCGGCATTCTGCTCGGTCGGATGCCGAAAAAAGGGGACTCCCCCACAAGCCCCGCAAAGCCCGCCTTCACCGCCGCGCAGAAAAGCGGCGCGCAATTCTTTACCGATGCCATCCGCTCCGCACTGACGGGAATGCTGACCGTCTGCGCCTATGTGGTCTTTTTCTCGGCATTCTGCGGAACCCTGACCGTGCTTGCCGACCGTCTGCGGCTCCCCGAAGCCGTCCGCGCCGCCGTGTTCTGCGTGTTCGAGCTGTCGGGCGGCGTTTCGGTAGCGTCCGCATTGGAAGCGCCGTACCTCTCTGCCGTGCTGACCGCATTTGCGGTAGGCTGGTCGGGGCTTTCGGTGCACTGTCAGGTCCTGTCGGTCTGCGACGGTCGCGGCTTTCGGATGCGGCGCTACTTTCTCTGCAAGCTCCTGCACGGAGCCCTGACCGTTGCGGGCTTTCTGCTCGTCCTGCGCTGCTTCCCGTCACTCGCCACCCCACCCGCACAATCCGCCGAAGCCTTCGCCCTCATCCCTGCGGCGCCTGCGGTCACGGTCCTCTTCCTGCTCTCGCTTCCCTTGCTCTTTATACGAAAAAAAGCGCATCGCGGCGCTTGATATTGGAAGGAAGGACCTCGGAGCTTGCCCCGAGGTCCTTCCTGTTTTCAAAACGTCACCGTCACCACGGTTCCTTGTCCGACAGTGCTTTCAATCTTCAGCTCCGCGCCGTAGAGGACGCAGATATGCTTGACGATGGCAAGTCCCAGACCCGTTCCGCCTGTTTTCTTGGAACGCGACTTATCCACGCGGTAGAAGCGCTCACAAACACGGGAAATATGCTCCTTCGGGATTCCGATTCCCGTATCGCGGACCGCCAGCACCGTGTGCCCGTCCTGCTCCGTGATTGCAACCTCCAGGCGCCCGCCGTCCACGTTGTAGTTCACCGCGTTGGAGCAAAGGTTGGTCAAAAGCTCGTACATCCGCTCGGGCGCCGCCTGAACAGTCCCTTCGCCCGAGACGGTCACGGTCAGTCCCTTTTCGGCAATGCGCGGGTTCAGCTCCGCGATGACCTCGTCCGCAATCGCGCGCAGGTTGACGGGCTCCCGCTTCACCTCGCCGTGCTGCTCCAGACGCGAGAGGCGGAGCATATCGGTTATCAGCTCGGACATCCGCGAGGCTTCCTTGTGAATCCGCTCCACCTGTGCGCGGACGCTCTCGTCCACACCGTCCTTTGCCAGAATCAGCTCGGAAAGCCCCAAGGTGACGGTAATCGGCGTTTTCAGCTCGTGGGAGGCATTGGCAAAGAAATCGCTTTTCTCCTTCGCAATGTCCCGCGCATCGGTGACATCGGTCACAATCACAATCTGCGCAATCTCCCGCGCCAGTGCATGGTCGGTAATGGCGCGCAGGGTGACCACCAGCTGGCGCTCGCCGTAGCGGTATTCAAAGCTCCCGCCGCCCGCATACTCGTTGATGCGGCGGCAAAGCACATCGTCCCGCAGCAAGCCGAACAGCCCCATTCCAACGTTTTTTTCGTCCCCGCCGAACAGCTTCAGCGCACTGCGGTTTGCAAACACCACACGGAATGCCGAATCCAGCGCGACAATGCCCTGCGCAACGATGTCCAGCACCGTTGCCAGCTTCTCGCGCTCAGCAACCTGCGCCTCCATCATGGCGTAGGTCTTTTTGTTCAGCTCGTTGATTTCCCAGATTACCGCATCGTATTCGGGCTCGCGACGGTCGGGAACAATCGGCTTGTATTCGCCGTTCTCCAAAGCCCGCAGACTTTCCGCAACGCCCTCAATGCGTTCGGAAAAGCCCTTTGACATTCTGCCCGCAAAGACCGCCGACAGCGCCAGCGACACCAACACCGCCACAATCAGAAACGGGACCGCCACGCGGAAAAATGCGGCGCGCTCCCGATTCGGGGTCATAACCCGAAGCACCACGCGCTCGCCGCCCGCCGTTTCCGTTACCTCCGCATAGCAAAGCATCTGTGCGCCCGCGGCTTGCGAATACCGCTCCGCAAGGGTCGGCTTACCCGCCAGCGCCGCAGTAATCTCGGCGCACGCGTCAAATTGCTCCCCCGCATCCGAGGGACCGCTGTCGCAAAGCACCGTTCCGTCCTCGCGGAATACTGTAACGCGCAGGGCTTCGTCCGTTTCGTAAGCCTTTATCGCATCAAGGCTGTCATCGTCCCGCAGCAGCGTTGCCAGCAGACCGACCTCCGCCCGCAGCCGCTCCCGTACCGCGTCCGCACTGCTTTTTCGCACCGCGACCGCGCCTGCGCCGAATACCGTGACCACGCAGAACAGCGACAGGAGCAGAATTCGGATAAAAATGCGTTTTCTCATTCCGCTTTCGTCTCAAAACGGTAGCCGATGCCTCTCACCGTCACAATGGCATCATAGCCGCCCGCCTCCTTGATTTTCTCCCGCAGGGTTGCAATGTGCATATCCAGCGTGCGGGTTTCTCCCACATAATCCTCACCCCAGACCGAGCGGAACAGCGTTTCCCGCTCCACGGTTACGCCCGTCTGCCCGAGCAGGAGCGCGAGCAGCTTGTATTCCTTGAGCGTCAGCCCGAGGTCCTTTCCGTTGTAAAACGCACGGTAGGTGTTGCGGTCCACCGTAAACCCGCCCGAGGCGGAAACATACAGGTTGGCACGCCGCAGGTTGGTTTTGACCCGCGCCATCAGCTCCAGAATGGAAAACGGCTTTGCGATGTAATCGTCCGCCCCCTTGTTCAACCCCTTGACAAAGCTGATTTCGTCCGACTTTGCGCTGACGATGATAACGGGAATCCGCTCGTCCAGCTTTCGGATTTCCGAGAGGACCGTGTAGCCGTCCATATCGGGAAGCATGATATCAAGAATCACAATGTCGGGCTTCCCCGCACGGAACGCCTCCAGAAAGGAGGGACCGTCCTCGAACAGCCGAATGTCGTAGTCCTCCTCAAAGGCACCGCGATAGACCTCGCCGATTCCTTCATCATCCTCAACCGCATAAATCATTTTCTTATTCATTCCGTCTCTCCCCGCTCGCATCATTCTATTGTTATTATAGCATATCTCGGACGAATTTGCAAGAGTTTTTTCAGCCGAAGCTGCCCGTTACATACCGCTCGGTCCTCGGGTCGGCGGGAGCATGGAAAATCTGCTCCGTTGTTCCCGTTTCAATCAGCTCTCCCAACAGGAAGAAGCCCGTGTAGTCCGAGATGCGCATTGCCTGCTGCATATTGTGCGTCACCATCACCAACGTAGTGGTTTTCTTCAGCTCCCGACACAATTCCTCAATCTTTCCAGTGGAAATCGGGTCCAGCGCAGCTGTCGGCTCATCCATCAACAGAATCTGTGGCTTGACCGCCAGCGCCCGCGCAATGCAGAGCCTCTGCTGTTGCCCGCCCGACAGCCCGAGCGCCGATTTTCCGAGGCGGTCACGCGTTTCCTCCCACATCGCCGCCGCGCGCAGAGAGGTCTCCACAAGTTCATCCAGCTCCGCCCGCCGACGGATTCCGACGGTTCGCGGTCCGTAGGCAATGTTGTCGTAAATGCTCATCGGAAACGGGTTCGGCTTCTGGAACACCATTCCGACCCGACGGCGCAGGGCGTTCAGATCGACCCGCCCGTAAATATCGGTCCCGCCGACCAGAAACCGCCCCTCTACCCGACAGCCCGAAATCAGGTCGTTCATGCGGTTCAGGCACCGCAGAAAGGTCGATTTGCCGCACCCCGACGGTCCGATCAGCGCCGTGATGCTCCGCTCGGGAATCTCGATGTGTACATCTCGGAGCGCCTGAAGGCTCCCGTACCACAGATTCGCACCCGTCACCGAAATATCCTGTCCGACCACGGTTTCCGCCGTCTCCCGAACCGTTTCCTTTTTTCGCACAAGCCACTTTGCCTCAACCATAGGTTTCCCCTCTTTGCTTTCTCGCAAGCCCCGCCGCGCATTTCCGCGCCGCAAGATTCAATATCAATACCAACGCAACCAGCACCACCGCCGTTGCGTATGCCTCGTCAAGATACCAGCCCTCGCCCGAGAGCTGATACAGCGCCACCGCAAGCGATGCGCCGCTGTCACGCGGTCCGTGCGGAACCGCCTTGATGACCGAGCCCATCGTATACAGGAAGGGTGCCGATTCCCCGATGACCCGCCCCATCGACAGAATCACCGCCGAGAGGATTCCCGGGAGTGCCGAGGGCAGGACCACGCGGCAAACCGTCCGCAGCTTTCCCGCCCCGAGCGCGAGGCTTCCCTCACGCAGGCTGTCGGGAACCGTCCGCAGGCTTTCCTCCGTTGTGCGCACAACGGTCGGCAACAGCATCATGGCAACGGTCAGAGACCCCGCGAGAATACTGCCCGAGCCGCCGAACAGCGGAACAAAGGTCATCATGCCGAACAGCCCGTACACAATCGACGGCACACCCGCCAGCAGGTCGATTGCACCGCGGATGATGCGGACCGCAAGGCTTCCGCGCCCCGCATATTCATGCAGGTAAATCGCCGTCATAACCCCCACGGGAACCGCCAATGCAAGGCTGATTGCAACCGCCCACAGGGTGGTCACAAGCGCGGGCAGAATCGTGATATCATTGCTTCCGAAAACGAACGGACCGTACAGAATCGATGGGTCCCGCACCAGCACGGGCAACCCCTTTGCCGCAATGAAGCCGAGAATCAGCAGAAGCGTCAGGGCAGTCAGACAGCCTGCGCCGATTGCAAGTCCCCGACCGAGTTTGGGAGACAACCGCAGGGGCAACTGCACCCGCCGCGTGTTTTTTCCGTTTGCGCTCAGCCTGCGGAGCGTTTTCTCCGAGACCGCACCGAACAACAGGTCAACCGCGAGCACCAGAACCAGCAGGACCGCACCGGTTGCAATCAGTGCGCCCTCCTGCACCTCGCCCGCATAGCCCATCTCCATGACGATGTTTGCGGTCAGCACGCGGAAGGAGGAGAACAGCCCGCGCGGGAATGCCGCCGCGTTGCCCGCAACCATCACAACCGCCATCGTTTCCCCCATCGCGCGCCCTGTTCCGAGGACCAGCGATGTGAGAATTCCCGACCTTGCCGCAGGGACCATCACGCGGAACACCGTCTCCGCGTGCGTTGCCCCGAGTGCTACCGAGCCTTCATAGTAGGACCTCGGGACCGCCTCCAGCGCAACGCGGGAAAGAGAGACCACGGTCGGCAGGACCATCATTCCGAGAATCAGCGACACCGCCAGCAGTCCGCTCCCGTTGTTCGGTGCGATTTCGGACAGAATCGGGAGCAGGAACGCAATCCCGAAGAAGCCGTAAACCACCGAGGGAATGCCCGCCAGCAGGTCAATCACCGTCCCGAGCGGTCCGCGCAACCGCTTCGGGCACCAAAAAACGAGGAACACCGCAGTGAAAAAGCCAATCAGCCCCCCAACCGCCATCGCGCCGACGGTTGCCGCAAGGGTCCCGACCAGCATGGTCAGAAGCCCATAGCTCCCCGAAAGCGGCGCATCGTAGGTATCCAGACGGTCGGGCGACCAATTCCGACCGAACAGCAGATTCCCGACTCCGATTTTTCCGAAGGCGGGAATGCTCCGCGCAATCAGAAACACAAAGATTGCAAGCACCGCCCCCACGCAGAGGACTGCCGCCGACGCGAACAGCCCCTTTCCGATTCGCTCTTTTCTGTCTGCCGTCATTGCCTTTTTATTTGTTCAGCTCGCTGAATTTCGTAACACTGCCCGAGAAGATTGCGTACAGCTGCTCCAACGTCAGGTCGGTAACCTCGGTGTTGTCCTTGTTGACAATCACCGCAACCGCATCCAGACACAGATTGAAGCTGTTGATGTCATCCTGCACCACCGATGCCGAGGAAAGCCCGATGACATTTCCCGTCGTGTCATTCTCCACTGCCTTGCGCCCAACCGAGGAGCCCTCCAGTTCAATGTCGAACAGGTCCTCCGCATTCGCGCCGTAAAGTGCCGCATAGCCCTTTGCCGCCGCATTGATGACCTTTTCCATCGAGGTCGACCCGCGAATCACAAGCTTGTCACCCGCAGGAAGCGTAGCCTGCTTGACGTAATCGGTCACCGCAATCGGATCAGCCCCCGCATTGGCGCGCTTGACCGGATCGGCAAGCCAGATGCACCCCGCTTCCTTGGCGTGCGCCTCCGCCGCGCCGCTGTGCAGATACGCCATGAAATCCGATGCGCGGGCAGTCATCGTCACGCCCTTCTTGGTCATGACCACAAAGGGACGCTGAATGGCGTAGGTCCCGTTCAGGACTGTCTCCTCGCTCGCTGCAACACCGCCGACCCGCACCGTGTTGACGGTATCGTCCACCGACCCGAGGGAGATGTACCCGATGGCGTTTTTGTCGGACGCAACCGAGGAGAGCACCAGACCCGTTTTGGTCTGCGTCACCGCATTTTGCGTGGAGCGGTAAACCTTCTTGCCGTCCACCTTTTCTTCAAGGAAATGCGTCCCGTCCGTAACGACCGTGTCAAACGCCTCCCGCGTGCCGCTTCCCTGCTCGCGGATTACAACCGTGATGTTCTTCTCCTTCTTCCCACAGGACACAGCGGAAAGCAGAACCAACCCCGACAGCAGAACCGACAGTACCTTTGCAAACCCTTTTTTCATTTTCATCACTCCTTTTTTGTTTTGCAAGCACATTATAGCAGATTTTCAAGCCCCCAACTACCACGCTAAGGTTTTACGCGTGTAAATCCTTTGTAAACCACAAAAACGGGAAAATCGGAGATAAAAAATAAAGAGGAAGGGACAGGAAAATGCAAAAAGGGGTTGACAAAAAAATTTTTTTATGGTACAATGGTAGAGCTTGAATACGGAGAGGTATCGAAGCGGTCATAACGAGGCGGTCTTGAAAACCGTTTGAGAGCAATCTCACAAGGGTTCGAATCCCTTCCTCTCCGCCAAAGAAGTCGAGTCATACCTTGCGTATGGCTCGGCTTCTTTTTTTGGGGTCAGGATAGTAGCAGTCCTGACCCTTTTTTATCTTGCTTTCAAGAAATATCGGCGGTTGGAAAAGTCATCTTTTGTAAATAATTTGAATTTTCTCAAAAAAATAAATTTTCCTGTTGCTTTTTCTCGTCCGATATGGTATACTAATAATAAATAAACAATCACTATTAAATCAATGGAGGATACATGAAGGTAACCGAGCAACAGCACAACACCAAGAAGGAAGAAATTATGACAAGGTGCTTTGAATGCTACGCCGAAAACGGGCTGAACGGGACGGGTATCAAGGCGCTCGCAGCTGCCTGCAACTGCACGACGGGCAACCTTTACTGCTACTTCAAAAGCCTTGACGATCTCATTATCGAGTCGACCGCCTACTGCATGGCAAAGGTCGAGGACGATTTTATGAAAAGAGCCCCAACCAATATGGAGGACATCATTCGTTTCATCGACGAGATTCCCTACTGGACGGCACAACAGCACGGAAAAAAGTACCGTTTGATGTATCAAATCTACACCCATCCGAAATATATTGAATACGGAAAGAAATTTTTCGAGGGGGTCAACGAACGCTACACCGAGTATGCAAGGCAGTTGGAGCCGAAGCTCGGGATTCCCTGCGAGGTATTGACCCCGCTGATTTTCATTCTCATCCGCGCCAGCGTTCACTACGCGATGTTCGAGGATGAATACTATCTCAGAAGTCAATTGGAAATCCTAAAGCAAAGCATCGTTATGTTCGCACAAAAATACAAAACCGAATCGGAGGTAATGAAATGAAAAAACGGTTAATTTTCGTTTTGGGGTCCATCCTCATTGTTTTGATGGCGGCGGTGATGCTGTTCGCCGCGAATGCAAGCGAAGTGTATCAAGAATATGGCTTGTATATCGGTGGAACACCGGTCACAAGCAAAAACCTTTCGGGTTCGGGCTGGCACTTCGAGCCTGAGACCAACACGCTGGTCCTGAACGGCTTTGAGATTACCTCCGGCGGATATTGTCATCAAAAGATTAATGACGGTACTACATGGCTGTATTCTTTCATCTACGTTGAAGACAGCAAGAGCATGAATCTGACCATCCGCACGGAGGGTAAGGAAAGTACCATCGGCTATGGTGCGCTGGCGGGCAAAAATGCGGTGTCCGCAGGTGACGGTACATATAATTCCTATTTCGGGATTTACAATAAAAACGGCAATGTGACCATTACCGGTTCCGCAAGGCTGTATATCTACACAAATCAGCTCTGCATTTATACCGCAAAAAAGATCACCGTGGATGAATGTCATGGGGGCGTTTCCATGTATGCCCATGTCAACGGCATCAAATCCAAAGACCTCATTGTCAAAGGCGGCAGTCAGGTCAGCGTAACCTGCGGTTATTCGGGCGGGGATGACTATCAATCCGCTATCACCGCGAGCCGCAGCATCAGTCTTTATGACACGTCCGAGCTTCGCGCCGAGGTTGAACGCCGCAGCGACTCAACGAAAGGCTATATTTCCGCAATATCCTGTCAAGAAGGTACCATCAATGTCTACGGTGGAAAGCTGACCGCTACTTGCTACATGGGTGGCAAGCAGTCCGACGGTTTTCCTGAGTGCTTTGCGATTCGGGTCGGGACGCTGAATATCTCCGGTGGCGGTGTTGTGGATGCGCAGGTCAAGACGGCATCGGGACAGAAGGATTACCGCAGGTCCATTACCATCGGTCAGTATAACGGCTCGACGGGTACAATCAACTTCAAGGGTAATGGTATCCTACGCGTCGGCGTGGAGATGAAGAATCCCAACGGCGAACAGCGGCTTTATCCGGAGAGTTTCAACCTGCTCAACAACACGAGCGGTCTCTCTACCGTTTTGACAAAAGACGGCTACGACAGGTACTTGGAATTTACCGCATATGAGCGCGAGGGCATCTTCCTGTATGAGGGCAGTAGCATGCACCATTGGTCGTATTACAGGCATCCCACACTGGGAGGTAACAGCTACTTCTTCCTGTTCAATCTGAATGATGCGATTGTGTCAGGCACCGATTATCAAGTCTATTCCGTTTCCGGTACGCAGTATATGATTCCATATGTCGAGAGCGGCGAAATCCCCGCAATTACCGTGGAGGCGGGAGAACTGACGCTGTGGCTTCGGAGCGGCGAAACCTACAACTTTACAAAGCCGATTGAGGTCAAGAGCGGCGCGACCCTGAAAATCTTCGGGGAAGGTATCATCAACGGGCTTGATGTAACGGGTGGCGGTACGGTGATTTTTCGGTCCGGTACCGTGACAGGAAAGGTGCAGAAGTCCCTCAAAATGGTTGTTGAGGGCGGCAATGTCAACGTGGATTATGACGGTCAGGCAACCGACGCGAACGGCGTCAAGGTGTGGAGACAGGCGTATGTCCTCGGCAATGACGATGCTTCATTCAGTAGCATCTCCCAGATTTCCGTCAGAAACGGGAGAACGTATTCCGTGTATGGGGCTACCCCGATTGACGGGCGAAAGGTGTTCCTTTGGATGCAGTCACCCGAGGAGTTGGAGTCCCTCAGCGTGGTTCCGAGCGGCTATTCCTCGTCGTTGACGCTCAAAGGGAATCCCGGCAATCCGCTTTGGCTCACCCTGTTTCAAAGCATTGCCACAAACGAGCGAATCCTTTATGTGGCAACGCGCGGCATGACGGTGACAATTCGTCCGTTTGCCACTGCGCCGACCGCCGAACAGATGAAGGAATACAAGCTGATATGGTCCTACAGTGATGACGGGCTGAATTGGACAACGATCAGCAATCCGAACTGCGACAGCGAATGCCAACTCACCTACACCGTTCCGGAGGGAGAATCTTGGATTAACCGCACCTTCCGTTGTGAGCTTCGCAAAACCGCCACGAACGAACAGCTCGGCGTCTATACCGCAACGCTCCATCTGGCAAATCTGAAGATTGTCAATGAAAACCCGTTCTCGGAAAACCAAATGGTTACGCTCCGTCTGACCGAGGAAACACTGCCCCCGAACGGGCAAACGGTCACCATCGAGCAAATCAGATGGTACATCAGCGATGACGGCGGGAAGACCTATAAACTCCACGACCCTGCGAATGGCAAGGAGGCTTATAGCTTCAAGGTAACAACTGCTATTGACGGTCGGGTTATCCGCTGTGAAGCCAAACTGAAGGATGGAACTACGCTTACCAATATCGCTGTTTCCGAACCGATTACCGTGGAGGTCACCGACCGCTGGGTTGAAATTACCCAACAGCCGGAGAGCATCGATATCCCAATCCCCACAGGCACCAGTTACACCATCAAGGTGAGGGCTGAGTATGCAACCTCCTATCAGTGGCAGGTTTCCAAGAGGACCTATGCCGGCGAGGATGTTCCGTTTGAAGATATTCCGGGTGCCACCGAACAGGATTATGTGTTCAAAGGGGCTACACTGACACGCGATCATCAATATTATGTCTACCGCTGTGTGGTCAGCAATGCTTTCAGCAAGGTCATCTCGAAAGAAGTGATGCCGAACCTGCTCTTTGACCCGAATTTCATTAATTGGGGCTACAACGGCGTTGTGACAATCCGTGAGGGAGACAACACGCTCTTTGTGGCAAACATCAGGCGCGGCAATCCCATCATTGCGACCGACGAGGTCTATTGGGAAGTCGACATGAAAGATGGTAAAGGCTATGTCCGCCTTTCCGAGGTTGAGGCGCTGAAAGGGCTTTTCACTGAAGAGAGCTTCACCGAAACCGCCGACGGCGTTACCTACCACATAAAAGCAACCCTGCGACTTGATAAGGTCCCTCTGACTATGAACGGATATACCTTCCGCTGTACACTGACCTTCGGTGACAAATCTGCTCTCGGTTGGCCTTACTTCGACCTCAAGGTGCTTACCGAATGTCAACAAAATGGTCACGATTGGTCGGAAGCGACCTGCACGGCGCTTTCCACCTGTTCAAGATGCGGCGAAACCCGCGGCGAACTGCTCCCGCACACCGGCGGCAAGGCGACCTGTAGAAGTGGCGCAATTTGCGAAGTCTGCGGCAACGCATACGGCGATCGTGATTGGAGTACGCATCCCGACGGTGCAACGCCGGTTTGGAACGTTGAGGAGTGGGGCGATAATGCAGGGCACCAAAGCAAATGGAGCTGCTGCGGGCAAGAGGAATATAAGTGGGAATATCATGTGTGGGAGGAAGGCATCTGCACGGTCTGCGGCTGTATCTGCGAGCATCCCATCAATTCCCCTGCAAACTGCCATAAACGGGCGTGGTGCCACACCTGCCACATCGAATACGATGAAATAAACCCGAATAATCACGATCTGTACCCGTCCGGAACCTATCTGCGTGACCAAAAGGACCCGACCTGTACCGAGGAGGGCTACACCGGTGACACCGTTTGCTGGAATTGCCGTGGGGTCATCACCGAGGGAACTGTAATCCCCGCTAACGGACACAGCACCAGTTTGCCCGCAACCTGCAAGGAAAAGGCTTACTGTTCGGTCTGCGAGAAACACTTCGGCGATGTCGACCCCAACAACCATGCAGAGCCTTGGTCGAAGTATTATGTGAAAACCGAAACCACTCACGAAGCGCATTGGAACTGTTGCGACATGGTAAAAACCGAGCCGCACGATTTTGATGAAGAAAACGTATGTAAAGTCTGCAAATACGGATGTACCAAACATTACGGCGGCACGGCAACATGTATGGAAAAGGCACGCTGTGAAAACTGCGACGAGGAATACGGTGACCTTGACCCCAATAATCACGAGTATACAGGGATTTATCCGGACGATGATCTTACACATACCGAACGGTGCAAATGCGGCACGATCATTTCGGGACCCGAACGGCATACATGGGAAAACGGCGTATGTACCGTATGTGATGGTAGACATCGGAATCACACGGAATCCGACTGGATTCTCGATGAAGCCCCCATCTACGGCAGAACGGGTTCGCGGCATAAGGTCTGTACGGTATGTGATGCTCTGCTCACGACAGAGACTTTGGAGGCTGTCGATTCCGAACACTTCGGAGTGATTCACAACTGCGCCTTTGAGAATGACCTCTCAATGCTGTACGCCATTCTGAAATCCACCCTTGAGGGGTGCGCCGACATCCGCCTTGTTGTGACGCAGGAAAACGGGAATGTGATAAAGGTGCTTCTTCCCACCGAATACAGCAAGGACGGCGAGGCGTATTATCGCTTTGATTACACGGGCATTGCCGCGAAGGAAATGGGAGACACGTTGACAGCAAGGCTTGAATTCACCCGCGATGGCGTTTTCTACAGCGGAACGGTCGACACCTACAGCCTCAAGGCATACGCGATGGAACGGCTTGAAAAATCGACCAATGCCGAATTCAAATCGCTCCTCGTTGACCTGCTCAACTACGGCGCGGCGGCGCAGACCTACTTTGGCTACAAAACCGATGCGCTTGTCAATGCCGACCTGACCGCCGAGCAGAAAGCCCTTGCAACGGGTGCCTTCAATCTTCCGACAACGGCAGAAAACGACAGCGGCGAGAATGTCACCTACCCCGCCTCCATTACGAAAAAGAATATCCTTTTCGGCAATCGGATTACGCTACTCATAGCAACGAGCCTCGGCAAGGACAGTGATCTCAGCGGCATATCGTTGCGAATCCGCTATACCGACATCGACGGAAACGAGGTGGAGAAATTCATCGGCGGCAAGGACTTTGTGTTCAGAGACGATGTCAACAGCTATACCGCCTACTTTGACGGTTTGAAAGCATCGGAATTCCGCACACAGCTTGAGCTGACGCTCGTAAAGGACGGCGAGGCAATCAGCGAAACGGTCACCTACAGCCTTGACACCTACGCCCAAAACCGCCTGACAGCCTCCGACGATGCAAGCTTCAAAGCGCTCCTTGAGGCAACCCTGCGCTATGCCGACAGCGCAAAAGCGTACTTCGCAAGCACCAAGCTGTCATAACTCAAACGGAGGAAAACGAAATGAAAGAAAGATATGAAGAACCCAAGCTCGTAATCATCGACATGGAACACTCCGATATTATAACAGCATCCCAAGACATCGGAGAATGGGACGGCTGAACAAGGGCAAAGCAAGAAGCCCCCGGCGTTTGATATGCACCCCAAAAGTT
>DJSQ01000028.1 GCA_002438075.1 Clostridiales bacterium UBA6330 | reverse complement strand
GCGCCTCCAAGGTCTTCCCCTGCCCGCACCAACAATTTTTCGCCGAAAAAACTTGACAAAAGAGGGGAAAAGGGGTATAATAAATCTGTATGACTTCCGAAAGGGGGATTTGAGCGTGATTCGGAGCATGACAGGGTTCGGGAGATGCCGCGAAACCGTGGGGGGACGCGATATCACCGTGGAAATCAAATCGGTCAACAGTCGGTTTCTGGACTGCTCGGTGCGCATCAGTCGGTCGGTCTCCTTTTTGGAGGAACGCATCAAACCGTATTTGCAGGCAAGAGGACTTGCAAGAGGAAAGGTCGATGTCACCGTTACCGTTGATACCGTCGAAAGCACCGATGCGGTCGCACTCGACGACGGACGTGTCAAAGCCTACCTCGCCGCACTCCGCCGCCTGCGTGACGAATACGGACTCCGCGACGATATCTCGGTCATGAGCGTTGCGAGAAATAACGACCTGTTCGTTACGGTCAAGCCCGAGGAGGACGCGGAGCGCGACTGGGCGGAGCTGGAGCCTGTCCTCGGACGCGCCGCAGATGCCTTTTTCGCCGCAAAGGAGCGCGAGGGCGCGGCGCTGGTCGCGGACCTCGGCGGAAAGGTCACGGAAATGCGGGCGCTTGCGGGACGGGTCGAGGAAATGTCGGTCGATACCGTGAAGCATTACCGCGAACGGCTCGCCGAACGCGTGCGGGATGCGCTGGCGGATAACCATATCTCGCCCGATGAATCGAGAATCCTCACCGAGTGCGCCATCTTTGCGGATAAGGTGGCGGTGGACGAGGAGCTGGTCCGCCTGCGGACGCACCTGGACGCGATGGAAGAAATCCTGCGGGACGGTGACGCGGTTGGCAGACGGCTGGAATTCCTGATTCAGGAAATGAACCGCGAGGTCAATACCACGGGCTCCAAATGCACCGATGCGGCAGTGGCGCAAATGGTGGTCGACCTGAAATGTACATTGGAAAAGGTCCGCGAGCAGATTCAGAATCTGGAGTGACGGACCGAACGGAAAGAGGAAATTTGCATATGAAGTTTATCAATATCGGCTTTGGAAATATGGTCGCATCCGACCGCATCGTGGCGCTGGCGAACCCCGATTCCGCCCCCATCAAGCGGCTGATTCAGGATTCCAAGGATGACGGGCGGGCAATTGACGTGACCTGCGGCAGACGCACGCGGGCGGTGATTATCACCGATTCGGAGCACGTCATTCTCTCCGCCATTCAGACCGAGACCATTGCAAACCGTCTGGAAAACAGCGATGCCGACGAGGATGAGGACGAAAGCGACGACATCCCCGCGGACGGGGAGTGAGGCGCCGATATGGAAAACGGAAAGGGACTGCTGGTGGTCGTTTCGGGTCCCGCGGGAAGCGGGAAGGGGACGGTCAACAAGAAGCTGTTGGAGACGGGGGACTTCGTTTTTTCGGTCTCCGCAACCACAAGAGCGCCGCGCCCGGGCGAGGTGGACGGCGTGAATTACCACTACATCGGTCGGGAGGACTTTGAAGCACGGGTCGGTCGTGGGGAGCTGCTGGAGCACACCGTGTACTGCGGCAACTACTACGGAACCCTGCGGAGCGAGACCGAGGCGGTGCTGGCGAGCAACCGAAACCTGCTTTTGGAAATCGAGGTGGAGGGCGCGATGAACATCAAGCGCCGCTATCCCGAGGCGGTGCTGATTATGCTCCTGCCGCCGTCCTACAGCGTTCTGGAGGCGCGGCTGCGCGGGCGCGGGACCGAGACCGAGGAGGTCATCCTGCGGCGCATGGCGCGGGCGCGGGAGGAGCTGGAATTCCTGCCGAATTACGACTACGTGGTTTATAATCGTGAAAACGGCGTTGACGCGGCGGCGGAGGAAATCCGCGCAATCGTCACTGCCGAAAAGCATTCCGTGCGCCGCGACCCCGACGCGAAGAAGCGCTTTTTTGAAAACTGAAATGAACGGTTGCAATTAAGGCAATTAAGGCAATTAAGGCAATTAAGGCAATTAAACCGATACCAACCGAGAACGAAGGAGATTAGATTATGCTGCATCCAACCATTGACGAACTGACACAGGGAAAGTACAACCGCTACGAACTGGCGCTGGCAACCGCAAGATGCGCGCGCCTCATCACCGATGAGTACGTCCGCCAGCACGACGTTGCCGAGAAGAACCAGACGGGGAACAAGGAAACCGACCGCCCCGTGAATACCATGATTGACCGCGAGCTCCGCGACGAGAAGGCGGTCAAGGTTGCCATCGGCAGAATTTACAAGGGCATTTACCAAATCGACCTGCACGCCGAGGATCATCCCGAGGATGCGGAGGAGCTGTGGGAAGCCGGCAACGAAGCCGAGGAAAAGCTCGAGGAAGAGGAAGCCGAGCGCGAGGAGCGGGGCGAGATGCCCGAGGACCCCGATGTCAATCCCGAGGTCCCGATCATCGAATGAATCCCAAGCTCTTTGATGCGGACTGCGATCTGCGCCTGAAGTACGCGGGCGTTTATGTGCTGGGAAACCCGTACTGCGTGGACGGTCTGTACGACTACGAGATTCCCTGCGAGATGGGGAACGGCGCGGTGGTCCCGGGGAGCTTTGTAACGGTCCCGTTCGGCATCCGCAACCAGACGCGCGTGGCGCTGGTGGCGGAGGTCCGCGAGACCTCGCAATACAAAGAGCTGAAAATGATCCGAACGCGGTGCCCCGACAGCATTTCCCTCGATGCGGAAATGCTGGGGCTGTGCGAGTTTTTGCGCAATCGGATTTTCTGCACGACCGAGGAAGCGGTGCGGGCGATGGTGCCCGCGTCGTCCATCCTGCGCCTGCGGGAGATTTATGCGCCCGCGCCGAATACCGCGTCACCCGCCTCCGACGACATCCGTGCGTCGGATTTATCTGTTTATGAATTCATCCGCGCGCGGGGAGAAGTGCCGATGACGGTCCTGCGCGAGAAATTCGCGGTGCAGGTGGAGGGCAGTCTGCGGCGGCTTGTGAGCCTCGGGTACCTTTCCAAGCGGGTGGAGCAGGAGCGCGAGAAGGCGGAAAAGACCGAACTGCACTGGTCGCTTGCCTGTTCCCGTCGAATGGCGGAGGAGCTGAGC
This sequence comes from Clostridiales bacterium UBA6330, assembly GCA_002438075.1. Lineage (GTDB taxonomy): Bacteria > Bacillota > Clostridia > Oscillospirales > CAG-272 > UMGS1865. The sequence continues at coordinate 1,970 of DJSQ01000028.1, read as the reverse complement.
GAGGGACGTGCGTGTGAGGAAATGCCCGCGTTGCGGTCGCAGAAGCACCGTGACGTGCTGAAGGTCCTGCTCGGCGAGGATGCGCCGATGGGAAACGCGGCGCTGTGTCTGGCGGCAAACGTTTCGGGTGCACAGCTCAAGGCGTTGCGCGACAAGGGGCTGATTGAAGCCGAGGAGGTGCGGATTGACCGCAACCCCTACGCCGAAATCCCGTATGTCGGCAGGACCGAGCGGCGGCTGAACGCAGAGCAGTCGGCGGCGCTGGAGACCATTGCAGGTCTGGCATTTTCGGGCGAGCCGAAGGCGGCTCTGCTCCACGGCGTGACGGGAAGCGGCAAAACCAGCGTGATGGTGGCGCTGATTGACCGTCTGATTGACGCGGGGCGGGGGGTGATTCTCCTGCTTCCCGAAATCGCGCTCACGCCGCAGTCGGTGGCAATCTTCTGCTCGCGCTACGGAAACCGCGTGGCGGTGATTCACTCGGCGCTGACGGCGGGGGAGCGGTACGACGCGTATTGCCGCATCCGTTCGGGCGGGGCGGATATTGTCATCGGGACGCGCTCGGCGGTGTTTGCGCCCGTGCGGAACCTCGGCGCGATTATCATTGATGAGGAGCAGGAGCACACCTACAAATCCGACCAAGACCCGAAGTATCACGCGCGCGATATTGCGCGCTATCGGTGCAATTACCACAAAGCGCTGATGCTTCTGGCATCGGCAACGCCTGCATTGGAAAGCTACAAGAAGGCGATGGACGGGGTTTACACCTACGTCCCGTTGCGCGAGCGCTACGGCGGCGCGCGGCTTCCCTCGGTGGAGGTTGTGGATATGCGCGCCGAATTGCGCGCGGGGAACACGGGGGAGATCAGCCGTCGGCTTCTGGACGGTCTTGCCGAGACGGTGGGAAAGCGGGAGCAGGCGATTCTGTTTCTGAACCGCCGCGGGTACAATGCAAGCATTTCCTGCCGCTCCTGCGGTCAGCCGCTGACCTGTCCGAAGTGCTCGGTGGCGATGACCTATCACAAAACGCGCTCGCACTGGCTGAACGACCCGCGAATGGTCTGCCACTGGTGCGGGACCGAGCTGCCTCTGCCGCGCGCGTGTCCGTCCTGCGGGTCGGAGCATCTGGCTCCCGTGGGGTTCGGGACCGAGCGGATTGAGGAAGAGCTGAAGCTGCGGATTCCCGATGCGCGGATTCTGCGGATGGATGCGGACACGACGGGGACGAAGCGGTCCTACGAGGAGATGCTCGGGAAATTCCGCAGGCACGAGGCGGACATTCTGCTCGGGACGCAGATGGTGACGAAGGGGCACGATTTCCCTGCGGTGACGCTGGTTGGGGTGCTTCTGGCGGATTCCTCGCTATACGTCAACGATTATCGCGCGAACGAGCGAACCTTTGCGATGCTGACGCAGGTCATCGGTCGTGCGGGGCGCGCGGACAAGCCCGGGCGCGCGGTGATTCAGACGAACGCGCCCGACAACGATGTGATTTCTCTTGCCTGCGAGCAGGACTACGGGACGTTTTACGAGCGGGAGATTCGTCTGCGGCGCGCGCTTTGTTTCCCGCCGATTTGCGACATTGCGCTCATCAGCTTTTCGGGGTCAGCCGAAAACATGGTGGGCATTGCGGGGGTACGGCTTTTGGAGGAGCTGAAGAAGCTCCGCGCGGAGCCTGCGTTTGCCTCGGCGGAGCTGTTGGTTTTCGGACCCGTGGAGGCTCCCGTTTACCGTGTGGACAACCGCTACCGTCAGCGGATCGTCATCAAGTGCCGTCTGACGCGGCAGGTGCTCTCTCTCCTTCAGTCACTCCTCCTTCGCGTTTCCGGCGGCTTCTCCAAGCAAAAGCTCTACTTCAGCATCGATCTGAATCCATCTTCTTTGTGAGAGGGTGGGGGAAAGACCTTGGAGGCGCAGGGAGACCCCTTTCGGAGGGGTCTCCCTACCCTCCAAACCTCCCTGACCCTCCC
>DJSQ01000034.1:605-6259 GCA_002438075.1 Clostridiales bacterium UBA6330 | reverse complement strand
GGGAGGGTCAGGGAGGTTTGGAGGGTAGGGAGCCCCTTTCAAGGGGTCTCCCTGCGCCTCCAAGGTCTTTCCCCTACCCCCTCGGACAAAACCGCGAAATCAGGGACTCGGCGACGCGGATGCCGTCAACGGCGGCGCTTGTGATGCCGCCCGCATAGCCCGCACCCTCGCCGCAGGGGTAAATGCGATCGTGACCGAGCGCGGAAAGACAATCCGCATCCCGAAGAATCCGAACGGGAGCAGAGGTCCGCGTCTCCGCCGCAGTCAGAATCGCCGTGCCCTTGTCGTAGCCCGCAATCCTGCCCGCAAAGCTGTGAAGCGCATAGCGCAGAGACTCAACAATGTACAGCGGGAAAATCTGCCCAAAGTCCGCAGGGCGTACCTTGCCGCCGCGATAGGTCGGCTGTACGTCCACAGGTAGGCTCCCGCGCCCACCGCCGAGGAAATCACCGATTGTCATCATCGGCGCATACCAGTCCCCGCCGCCCGCACGGAACGCCGCGCGCTCAATCGCCCGCTGGTACGCAATCGCCCCGCGCGCAAGACTGCCGCCCACAGGCTCGTAGTCCCCGCACCCAACCGATACCAGCACCGCCGCGTTCGCGTTCCGCCCGTCCCGCGCGTGATTGCTCATGCCGTTGACAACCAGACCGCCGTCCTCCGATGCCGCCGCAACCACCTCGCCGCCCGGGCACATACAGAACGTGTAAACGCCCCGCGCGCGCCGCGTGTCCGAGAGCGCGTACTCGGCGTGTCCCAAATCGGGATGCCCCGCAAAATCGCCGTACAGCGCGCGGTCAATGTCCGCCTGCAAATGCTCTGCCCGAACACCGACCGAAATCGGCTTCGCTTCCACCGCAAAGCCGCCCGCAATCAGCTCCTCGTAGGTGTCCCGCGCGCTGTGACCGACCGCCAGCACCACCGCAGAAAAGGCTTCCTCCCCCTGCGGGGTCCGCACCGTCACACTGCCGTCCGCATTCTCCCGCAGACCCTCCGCGCGGCAACGGTAGCGGACCTCGCCGCCCAAGCGCTCGATTTCCGCCAGCATCCGCGCAACCACCGTGCGCAGAATGTCGGTCCCGATGTGCGGCTTTGCAAGCGTCAGAATCTCATCGGGCGCACCGAAGCGGTGGAAGGTATCCAGCACGAACCGACACCGCGGGTCGTGTATCCGCGTGACCAGCTTTCCGTCCGAAAAGGTCCCCGCGCCACCCGCGCCGAACTGCACGTTCGATTCCGTGTCCAATTCGCCGCTCGCGCGGAATTTCTCCACCTTCTCCACCCGCGCCGAGACCGCATCGCCGCGGTCGATGATTACGGGGCGGTACCCGTTCTGCGCCAGCAGGAGCGCCGCAAACAGCCCCGCCGGTCCCATACCGACCACCAGCGGCGGTCTTTCCATCGGCTCGGACCCGATGCGAAGCACGGGCTTGCCGTCCGCCAGCGGCTTCAGCCCCGCACGCGCGCATACGCGCGCGGGAAGCGGCTCGTCCGCCTCCACAAGAACCGTGCAAACCAAGCGGATGTCATCCCGCCGCCGCGCGTCCACCGACCGCTTAAAAAGCCGAAAATGAAGCGATCGGGTATCCACTCCCGCGCGCTTCATCCGCTCCCTTGCCTGTCCGAACAGCTCCTCCTGCCCCTCCCCCGGGCGGACCGTCAATCCGTCCGCGAGGTAGCGGCAGGCGGAAACTCTCTCCTCTTTCATTCGGCAGTCCCTTCCGCCGTCTGCTCCGTTTCGGGGGAGAACAGCTCGGGCACCCTACGGTCGCTCAGATTGACCACAAACAGCCAGATGATAATTGCCGCGAGCAGGCACAGAAGCAACGGGAGCAGCTGAATCCGCTTCAGGAAGTGGACCTTCCCCTCCTTCGGGGCGGTCATGTGACCGATCACGTTCTTCTTTTTCATCGCTCCGCGTCCTCCTCTTTCTTTCCTGCCCGTTCGCCCTCGGGCGTGCTGTCGGGCTCCTGCGCCGACGCATCGGTCGGCTTCGGCTCGGTCGCGGTCGTTGCAGAGGTCGCGGCGGTTGCGCTCTTGATTTGCTCCGCCCGCTCCTCCAGCCGCTTGACCCGCAGATACCGACTGCCCGCAAGATAGGTCATGAGGATATCGGTCAGCGTCTTGCGGTCCACACCGCGCAGCAGCTTTCCGTCCTGCGCAACCGACACAATGCCCGTTTGCTCCGAGACCACAATCACCAGCGCGTCACTGACCTCGGTCACGCCCACCGCCGCGCGGTGCCGCGTTCCCATACTGCCGAAATCCATGTCGCTCGCCGTGGACGGGAGCACACAGCTTGCGGCGTAAATGCGCATATCGCGGATGATGACCGCGCCGTCGTGCAACGGTGCCTTGTCGTAGAAAATATTCTGGAGCAGATGCGAGGTCACGCGCGCGTCAACGAGCTTGCCGCTCTCGGTGTAGTTTCCCAGCTTGGTCAGCCCCTCAAATACAATCAGCGCCCCCGTGCAGGTGTTCGACATTCTGCAAACCGCGTCCACCGTTTCGGCGGTGACCTCTTTTGCGGCAGGGTACTTGCGGCGCGGGAGTGAATCGGAAAGCGGCGCCGCAACGCGGGAATTGCCCAGCTTTTCCAGTCCCGTCCGAATCTCGGGCTGGAAAATGAGGACGAAGCAGAAGGAGAACGCCGAGGCGAACAGGCGCACAATGTAGCCCAGCGCCGTCAGCTTGGTCAGCGTAACCGCCACGCCGAACAGCACGACCACCGCCAAGCCCACCAGCACGCGTCCCGCGCGCCGTGTCCTGCCGTAGCGGTAAAGAATAAACAGGAGTGCCGTCAGGAGCAGGATGTCAAACACATCCCGCACACCGATTCTTGTAAACGGTCCCGCGACATACTCCCCCAAAAAGGCACCGATCCGACCCCAGAACTGCGCAAACATCAATCCGACCTCCCCGCCGAGCAATCCCGCAACGCCTTCTGCGCGCCGCGCGGATATGGTTAATTATATTATAACATATTGACGAAAGGATTCCAATAGTTTTTGCAAAAAAAATTGTGCTTTTATGCAAAAAAATCGGGCGCTCCGCCCGACCTTCCCACCGTTGCCCCCGCTTGCCGCGTCATTGATGCGCCCATCCGCCTCGGACGTATTCCCAACAGCTCGGGGAAGCAATGTATACCTACAGGACCGTTCCCGTTCGTATCATCGGTGCATATACAGCTTGGACAGTTCGGATTCGCCCTCGCACAGTACCCGTTTCGCCGAAAAGCAATTCGTCCACGGAAACATGAAACAGCACGGAAATCGCCTTCATGTTTTCAATGTCGGGAATGCCCGCATCCGTCTCCCATTTCGTAACCGCCTGCCTTGAAACCTTCAGCTTCTCCGCCAGCTGCTCCTGCGAAAGCCCCGCCTGATTGCGAATGGACTTCAGCCTTTCCCCAAGTGTCATACCTGTTACCTCCTCCTTGATGCGTAACGTTTTTTCATCGGCAAATCCAAGTATAAACCATTGCGCCCTGCATTGCAAGCATTTGAGGCTTCCATTTCGCTTTTTCCCGCTACTTTGCGTGGCATTTCGGCTCAAGGCTGTTTTTTTCGGTCGGTCGACCGTGGGATATCCGTATCAGCCCCCTGCTTTTGCAAGGTCACAACGCTGTATATCCCCAAAATGAGATACACGGGCACGAGGATATACAGGGTGCTGTCGGCATATCCCCCGTTGCCCGAAAATTGATACGGCAAGGCACAGACGTTGACAAGAAAATGAAGAAGAATCGGCACCCACAAATTTCCCGTTTTCTGATACACCATGCCGAAAAAGAGCCCCATGCCAACCGTCCAGATGACCTTGCCGACAATCACAAGCGGCGGTTGACCAAGCGAGCCGAAGATGTGCCCGACTCCAAACACAACAGCCGAGGAAGCAACGGCAATCAGGGTGCCGTTGTTCTTTTTCGCAAACAGCCTTTTCAGAAAGCCGAGCAGAAGCCCGCGTACATAAAGCTCCTCTACAACGGCAACACCGATATAATACACAACGCCCTCGACCACAACCTTAGTCACCGACGGATGCCCGTCAAAAGGCAACGAGCCGACCAAAAAGGCAACCAAGCCCGCAAGCGCGACCAAAGCACCGATTCCACCATATTGCTTCAGTCCACCCGCCAAGCCCTCCTTGCCAAGCCCGAGTTTCCAATCGGGGCATAAAAAGGTCAGGTACAAAAAGGCGATTCCGCCGATCAGGAAAAAGTTTATCATCAGCGAAAAATAGATCGGCTCGATGTCGGCAATCCGAATGCGGAAAAGCAAGGTGCTCGGAATCCCCGATATGTCCATGAATGCAATCAGCACGGTCAGAATTGCAATCAGAAGCAGCTCCCGTTTTTTCATCCTGCGCCCTCGTCAAGCTGCGACATCACAGCCGCGATGTCCAAATCGGTACCCGTAAGAGAAAGCTGTTCCGCGCCAAAGTCCTTTACAAGTTCACGGACCTGCGCTTTGGTGCAATTCAGCACCCCCGATACGACCAAAGAAACGATTCCGTGTGTATAGACAAGCATCCGCTGAAACAGCTTCCCCGCCCGTTCCTTGTCGATATGGAGACAGGACCCCAACCGCTCAATCAAAGCGGCATTTCCTTTGTCCGTCAGAATAGAAGCATATTCGCCTCTGCAATAAGCTCGGCTCTCGCCCATATAAAGAAAGCGGAACAGCTTCGGCGTGTCAAAAGCCAAATCAATATACGCCCGACCGACCTGCCAAAACGCGTCCACGCAGGCTTCCGAATCGGACATCATGCTCCGATTTGCATATGCAACGGCTTCCCGCGTCAGAGCCTCCCGCAGACGGTCCATACTGCCAAACTGCCAAGCAATCGGCTGCGTGGAGCATTGCAGCTCCTTTGCAATGCTTTTGATATTTACGGCGGAATACCCGTCACGAATCAGAATATCCAGCGCCGCCGTAAGAATTTTTTCTTTTGTAATCCGAACACTGCGTGGCATCCTACACCTCTGCAATAAAAAATAAATTCGTTTACATAAACGCATTTATATTATATCCGCAATATCCCATACTGTCAAGTGGCTTCGGCTGATGTTTACATATTTTTCATCTTTTAGGGAACGGTCAGCCCCTATCCCGCGATGCCCGAATGCCGCAATCCCACTCCCCGATGATTGGAAAGCGGTCCTTGCAAAAGCGTCAAAATATCCGTGGTTGTGAATCCATTCATGCGTGAGATAAAGAAAAGCAATCCGAACCGGAATTTTCCGGTTCGGATTGCTTAAGGAGTGGCTCCCATCCGATAAGTTATCCGAACATTACCGCTTTTTATTCTTTTCGGATCACTTCGCGGTCATATTTCCGCGAGCCTGACCGTTTTCCGCCTGTCAAAAGCCCGCCCACCGATTTCCCGTGGGTGCGGGGCTTCGCCTCCTGCACCCACGGGAAACGCGGTGGGCATTCTGTCTTTCCGCCTACGGCGGGAATGCGGAAGGTCGCCTCCGGCGGTGGGTAGGGCGTACGAGCGTCAAGGGCATTTGCGGGGGACCCTCGCTCCGTCGAGAACGGTGAAGGGCACACCGTTCCCTCCAACCGCGTATCCCTTCCCGCGGTCACCTAAGAGAATGTGCCGTTGTGTCTGCCGCTTCGCGCATTTCTCTCGCCCTGCGAACATTTTTT
>DJSQ01000034.1:0-485 GCA_002438075.1 Clostridiales bacterium UBA6330 | reverse complement strand
CGGCGACGGTTACTTCCTCTGGCTAATTAAAATAACCGCCAAGCATCGGAAGTGTATGGGCGGTTATTTCTTTTTGTTGAATGACAGAATGATGAAAATCGTTGAAATCAACGACAGTACAACACCGGAGAACTGCATCAGCTGTTCAAAGGTTATGTAATTCATGCTATCACCTCCTCCGAATGAAATCCGGAGGAAGAAAAGAAATATTGATTCCTCCGGTTCAAGGGAGGAAGCAACCGCCACCGTTTTTGGTGTTTCCAAGTCCGCGGGTTTCCCTGCGGCTCTTTTATTATACACCATCGGCGGCGGTTTGTCAAGGTCATTTTCTGCGCTTTCGCTCCGTTTTTTCCGGCGGTTTTCCTTTCGCCTTTTCGGGGTCGGACAGCGTTTCCATGTCCCCGATGAAGTAGCTGTGCTGTTCGTGCAGCTCCTTCATGGTGGCGCGGGTGGTTTCGTAGGTCTTGAGGTCATCCAGACCGACT
>DJSQ01000052.1 GCA_002438075.1 Clostridiales bacterium UBA6330 | reverse complement strand
CTTAGGGGACTTCTCCTAAAGAAGTCCCCTAAGCAGGGTTCGGGGCAGAGCCCCGAGGTCTTAATCCACGGAAAGGAGTGCACCAATGAACCGTATGCGGTACCTCAAAGAGCACGCAGGAAGAATCGGGCTGACAGCACTGCTGTTCTGTCTGATTGTCTATACCGTCTACCACGCAGTCGGCGGGTCGGCAGGGAGCTTGCAAACAACACCCGTGCGAAAGGTCACCGATACCGCACTCGTCACAGGCGAGGGATGGCTGTTCCGCGACGAAACCTTGCTGACCCTCCCGAGAGAAGGGCTCGTCAATACATTGGCAACAAGCGGAACAAAGGTCGGACGGAATACGGAGCTGTTTCAGGTTTGGTACCCCTCCGATACAGAGGACCTGACCAACGCGCAAAACCGACTGGACGCATTGAACCGCCAAATCACCCTGTTGCAGGATAGCCTTTTGCCGGCGGGCAGTAAGCTCTCGGATGCGGCGGGGTACCGTAACGACGCAATGACCCGCCTTTCGGATATCCGCGCGGAAATCCGCTCGGGCAATTGGGTCGGCGTGGGGGACGCAGAGGACGAAATGCTTGTGGCGCTGAACCGCTATGGGTCCCTCCTCTCCACGGAGGACGGCATCCGTACCGCGCTCGAACAGCTGACCGCCGAGCGGGACGGTATGCTCACGGGCGAGAGCCGAACCGTTTGGAACGACAGCGCCTCTGGCTATTACTACGCGCATGAGACCGTGGACGGTCTCGAGGAGCGCTTCAGCGTCACCGCGCTGGAAACCCTGACGGGCGCGGGCTTTGCCGAGCTGCAAAACGCCGAGCCGATTACGGGCGATGTGTTTGTGGCGGGAAAAATCTGCTACGACTACCGCTGGTATCTCGCGCTGACCCTCCCTGCGGACGTGGGCGGCACGCTGGAGGTCGATACCACCTATACGGTGCGCTTTCCCGAGAACCGCGACCGCGAGCTGAGCCTGACCTGCACCGACCTGCGCGATGCGGGGGACGGCAACGGGACGGTGCTGGTGATTCTGCGCTCGGATGTCACACCCGCAGGCTTCACGTTCCGCCGCTGTCAGACCGTGGAGCTGACCACGGGGGAGAGCAGCGGACTGTATATCCCCGAGCAGGCGTTGGTGACGCGCGGCGGCGTGACGGGCGTTTACGTGTTCGACAGCGGTACGGTGGTCTTTCGGCGCATCGCCGCGGCGGTGGAGCGCGAGGGCTATTTGCTGGCGCTTTGCGAGGACCCCGACCCCGAGAATGAGGTCCCGTATGTGGCGCTGAACGATTTGATGGTGCTCTCGGGGAAGAATCTCTACGACGGAAAGGTGTACAGGCAATGAGCGAAGCGATGGCGTATCTTGCGGACAACCTCGCGGCGGTGCGGGAGGACATCCGCACGGCGGAGGAACGCGCCGACAGAGTGGGAAGGACCACACTGATTGCGGCGGTCAAATATACCGATGCGGAGCATATCGCGGAGCTGGTCAGGCTCGGCGTGCGCGACCTCGGGGAGAACCGCGTCCAACAGCTGACCGAGCACGCACAGGCGCTGGAGGCGATGGGCGTGGAGAACGTGCGCTTCCACTTCATCGGAACCCTGCAACGCAACAAGGTCAAATACCTTGCCGACCGTGCCGTGATGATTCACTCGGTGGACTCGCTCCCGCTGGCGGAGGAGATCGAGCGGCAGATGGCAAAGCGCGGAAAAAGCATGGATATTCTGGTGGAAATCAACAGCGGAGGCGAGGCGAGCAAGAGCGGCGTGGCACCGTCCGAGGCGGCGGCGCTCTGCGCGGAAATTGCCCGTTTGCCGCACCTGAACCTGCGCGGATTCATGACAATGGCTCCGAAATGCGAAAAAAATGAGGATTATCACAAATATTTTCGGGAAACTTACAAAATAGGTCTTGACATTTGGGAAAAAACACTGCATAATATAGGTAGCCCGATTTTTTCGATGGGAATGTCGGCAAGCTTTCCGATTGCAATTGAGGAGGGCGCGGACCTCGTGCGCGTTGGGCACAGGCTGTTCGTACCTCCGGAAGAATAAATGACAAATGGGAATCCAAGGAATGGGAGGAAGATCAAATGAACCTTTTGAAGAAATTTATCAGAGACAACAACGCGGTCGAGGATGAGGACGACGAGTTCAACGACCTGTACGTTGATGAGGACCTGCAATCCGATATGTCTGCGGCAGAGGAGCGCCCCGCGCCCGCAATGGGTGCCGCAGCCGCTCCGCGCGCGCCCGAGCCCGCATCGCCCGAGAAGGTGGCACTGAAGCTGATGCAGCCCAAGAGCCACGCCGAGGCAACCAAGATTGCGGATAAGCTCAAGGACGGGTGCATCGTCCTGCTGGACATCAGCCGACTGGAAAAGGAGCCGGCGCACCGTCTGGTCAACTTCCTCGCGGGCGTGGTCTACGTCCTCGGCGGCGAGATGATTAAGACCAACAAGAACACCATCGTGGTGTCGCCCTCGGGCGTTGACATCACGGGGCTGGCGCAGGACATGGCAGGGGATGACACCCCCGCGCCCGCACCTGCCCGCAGAGAAGCGCCGAGACGCGCGCCCCGTCCCGAGCCTGTTCAGGCGGAGGAGAGCGAGTACGGCGAAATCGAGGATATCGAAGAACAGTAAAATGCCCGAGCGGGGGATGGGAGCGAAGCGGGTGCTTTGCTCCCTTTCTGAAAGGATAGAATGGAATTAGCGGTTTATATCATGCGGCAGACGCTCCTGCTATTGATTGACGTGGTGGACGTTGCGTTTCTGCTTCGCGCGATTTTTTCGTGGTTTGACCCCGAACGGTCGGGACGCTTTTCAACCTTCCTGTATCTTGTGACCGAGCCGATGATTGTCCCCGTGCGCGCGCTGTGCTACAAGAAGAATTGGTTTCAGTCCACACCGCTGGACGTGCCGTTCCTGATCACCATCCTGCTGTTGAGTCTGCTACAGACTATCATTCGGATTCTGTGATGGCGGGACAGAGCAGAGGCGCGGCGGATGCCGCATTGCTGGAGGCACGGCTGGAGGACATGATTCGTCTCGCGGAACGCGGGGAAACGGCGCTCAGCCCCTTTCTCACTCCTGCGGAGTGCGCGGCGGCGGAGCGCTTTTTCGCGTTGCGCGGGATGCGGGAGCAGGTGCGGCTTTGGGGCGGCTACGCAGAGGCGGAGCGAAAGCGGCTGTATCTGTTGCCCGAATATCTGCTTGCTCTGCCCGACCTGCTCCCGCCGCAGGGGAGCGACCCCGCAGAAACGCTTGCGGAGGAAGCCCTGACGGGCGCGGTGTCGGCGGTTCGGATTACGGGGAGCGGCTTTCGGGAGCTTTCGCACCGTGATTACCTCGGGTCGCTTCTGGGACTGGGCTTGGAGCGCGATGCGCTGGGCGACATTGCGGTACAGAACCCGCACGAGGCGGTGGTGTTCTGCACGGCGAAGATACGCGACTTTCTGTTGGAGACGCTCGAACGGGTCGCAAACGACAAGGTGCGTTGTCGGGTGCAAGCGCCCGATGAGCCGTTCACCGATGGCAGGAGGACGGTCCCCGTGACCGACACGGTTGCTTCGGCGCGGCTGGATTGCGTGGTGGCGGCATTGATGGGCGGCTCGCGCGAGGCAGCGCGTGAGGCGATTGAGGGCGGCTTGGTGGAGGTAGACTATCAGCCCGCCCTGCGCACGGACCGCCCGCTTACACCGCCGCTCTGCCTCTCGGTGCGGGGCATCGGAAGGTTCCGTTTGCTCCCGTTTGAGGGCGAGACCCGCAAGGGACGGCTTCGTTTGCGCGCCGAGCGGTTCATTTGAGATTTCGCGGATGAATATTTACAAAAAACGGCAGAAAACCTATTGACTTTTGGATGCTTTTCCTGTATAATAAAGAGAGAGTGCGGAGAGTACGCTCCGCGGAAAATGGGAAAGGAATGGAATCAAGAGAATCATGAAATTCAGAAAACTTCTGGCGGCTGGGCTTGCGGTATGCAGCCTTCTGACCTTTGCCGCGTGCAAATCCGACAGCTCTTCCACCAACCTCGATGATTACCGTCGGGAGGACGAGGTGGGTCTGACCACCTATGCGACCAAGAACGGCGGAACGCTGACCTTTGAATCCATCGACAGCGATTCGGTCCGTATTACCGCATATGCGGGACCCGAACAGCCGCACGAGGTGGTAATCCCCGCAACGGTTCCGACCACGCGGGACGGAAGCACGACCAAAAAGGTGACCCGCATTGACAGCATGGCGTTCTACTCGCTCTCCAACGTGAAGTCGGTGGAATTGCCCGAGGGCTTGGAGGAGATCGGTCAGCTGGCGTTTGCGAAGTGCGTTCAGCTGGAGACGGTGATGTTCCCCTCTACGCTGAAAACGCTGGAGGTGGGTGCATTCCACGGGTGCGAGGCGCTGACAAGCATTGATACGTTACTTGCGGACACGCAGGTGGCTGAGATTCCCGACTGGTGCTTCTGGGGCTGTGTATCGTTGAAGAAGCTGACGGTTCCCGCGCGCATCAAGACGCTGGGAATTGCGGCGTTCATCAATTGCTCGGGCTTGACCGAGGTCACGCTCGCGGAGGGTGTTGAGACTTTGGGCGTGCAGTGCTTCATGAATGCGTCGTCTCTGGAAACTCTGGCGCTTCCTTCCACTTTGACGAACACCGACCCGATGAAGGACCTTGCGTTCTACGGTGCCGACAAGCTGGTTGCCGAGAACATTCAGGCAAGCGGTGCGGCGGCGGAGTATGTGAAGAAGCTACTGGCGGAGTGAAAGACCTCGGGGCTCTGCCCCGAACCCTGCTTAGGGGACTTCTTAAGGAGAAGTCCCC
>DJSQ01000036.1 GCA_002438075.1 Clostridiales bacterium UBA6330 | reverse complement strand
CGGCGCGGCAAGGTTTTGGGAAAATACGACGCAAGCAAAGTAAACGGAACGCCCCCGACAGCGTGTACACGCTGTCGGGGGCGCAGACGATATGGGGAGACCCATCCCCCAAAAAAGGGGGGCGAACGCCTTCCCTGCAACAACGGGCGGTGCGTTTTCCGTTCCGTTTTACTGCTTTTCCGCCCACGCGGAGAGGTCGCGCTCCGACATTCCGTTTACAATCCCACCTGCGCGCCAATCGGCATTCGGGCAGACCTTTTTCAGCACGTCAAGCGTTTTGCCCATGCCGCTCCCGCCACTCGTGGCAAAGGGAATCAGCGTTTTGCCCGTGAAATCGTAGCTTTCCAGAAAGGTATCAATGATGGTTGGCGCAACGTACCACCAAATCGGGAAGCCGATATAAACGGTGTCGTAATCCTCCATATTCGCACAGCGCTCCGCAATTTCGGGGCGGGAGTTCGGGTCGTGCATCTCAACGGTGGAGCGGCTCTTTTTGTCAGTCCAGTCGAGGTCCGCGCGCGTATAGGGGACGGCGGGCTTCACCTCAAACAAATCGGCTCCCACTGCGTGTGCCAGATGCTTTGCCGTCTGCTCGGTCACGCCGCTTGCGGAAAAATAGGCTACCAGCTTTTTCATGGTCCCATCTCCTTTTCCTGTTTCTTTATTTACCGCTGAACACGGGGAAATAGCTGTATTCCCCGTAGTCCTTGAACTCCAGCCTGCAAAGGGTTGTCATATCCGCCTCGGAAATATCAAAATCGAGCGCGGCATTCTCCGCGATATGCGCACGCGACGATGCCTTCGGCAGGGCAATCAGCCCCAGCTGAAGGATATAGCGGATGCAGAGCTGTGCGGGAGACACGCCGTAGCGCCCCGCCATTTCCGCAATCACGGGGCTTTTCAGTGCCTCGCCGTGTGCGATTGGGGAATACGCCTCCACCGCAATGTCGTTTTCCCTGCAAAAGGCAATCAGCTCTGCGGGCGTGTTACCGATGTGCGCCAACACCTGATTGACGGCGGGCTTGACCTTCGTATGCGGCAAAAGGCTTTCGAGGTCGTCCCGCAGGAAATTCGACACGCCGATTGCGCGGAGCTTTCCCGCCGCGTATGCGTCCTCCAGCGCGCGCCAGACCTCGCGGTTCTCCTCAAAATACCGCTTCTCCCCGCGCCATTCCGCCCACGGCTGCGGCGCGTGGATCATCATCAGGTCAAGGTAGTCCAGCCTCATGGTCTTCAGCGTCTCGTCAATCGACCTTGCGGCGGCTTCATAGCTTTTGTGCTCTGCGGCAACCTTGCTGACAACAAACAGCTCCTCGCGCTTCACGCCGCAGGTGCGGACACCCTCCCCAACGCCGCGCTCGTTGCCGTAAGCCTGCGCCGTGTCAATATGGCGGTAGCCGACCTCAACTGCGGTACGGACCGCCTCCGCCGCCCGCGCGTCATCGATGCACCATGTCCCGAAGCCGAGCCTCGGAATTTTGACCCCGTTGTTCAATGTCATGCTTTTCATATCGGATCCTCCTTGTTCGATTCTCCATCAGCTTTTATTATACCGTAGCTTGCCCGAAAATGCAATAGGAAAAACAAAAAAACGCAAAACCTCTTGCAAAATCGCTCGGTTTATGGTACAATAAAGGCAGAAAAAACGGTTTTCTATCACAAAAGGTTAGTTTTAGCTAACCGTAAAAGGAGGAGCGCCATGTTTTGGGACAGGGTTGCCTGTGTTTACGACCTTTTTGCAAATGTCATCAACCGACGGGCCAACAAACGGCTTTGCGCCGCCGTGGAGGGTCTGCTTTCCCCATCCGACGAGGTGCTTGAATGCGCCTGCGGCACGGGACTGCTCAGCGTTGGGATTGCGAAAAAATGCGCCCGTCTCGTTGCAACGGATTTCTCCGCAAAGATGCTGAAGCGGGCAAAGCGGAAATGCAAAAAGTACGGCAACGCGAGCTTTGCGCAGGCGGATATTCTGCGGCTCCCCTATTCGGACGAAAGCTTTGACGCGGTGGTTGCCGCAAACGTGATTCATCTGCTCGACAATCCGTATGCCGCCCTGCGCGAGCTGGACCGCGTTTGCCGCGCGGGTGGCAGAATCATCATTCCCACCTACATAAACCGAACCGCCAAAGGCAAAACCAACCGCCTCTCGGGTGCCATCGGCAAGGCGGGCGCGGGCTTCAAGCGCGAATTCACGCCCGAAAGCTATGTCCGTTTCCTTTCCGATGCGGGATACCCGAGCGTCAACTGCACGCTTTGCGAGGGCAGAATTCCCTGCGCCGTTGCGGTCATCCGCAAGGCGGAGCGGACGGAAGAAACCGAACAATCAAACGGAGGATGCCATGAAATACAAAATTGAGAAGAACACGGTCCAAGAAACGCTGGTGATTCCGCTCTACGGGCGGAAAAAGTGCTCGGAGCTTTACCCAACCCTCTATCGGGACGAAACGGCGCTTCGGCTGATGGAGGAAATCGACTACGACTTTTCGGCGCTGGAGAAAAAGGGAAACGGGCTGATGCAACGCTTTGGCTTTCTGGAGGCTGCCATGCGGCAGAACGACCTCGCCTACGAGGTGCGGGACTATTTGAAAACGCACCCCCGCGCGGCGGTGGTCAACCTCGGTTGCGGTCTGGACAACACGGGGCGGAGCTGTGACAACGGCACCTGCAAGCTCTACAACCTCGACTTTGCGGGTGTCATTGCCGTGCGGGACGTCCTGTTGCCCGCAGGAGAGCGCGAGAAAAACATTGCCTGCGACCTCAACGACACCTCGTGGTTCGCTGAGATTGATGCCTCGGAGGGTGCGATTTTCTTTGCGGCGGGGGTATTCTATTATTTCCTCAAGGAGCAGGTCCGCGCGCTTGTGCAGGCAATGGCAAACGCCTTCCCGAGCGGCGTGCTGGTGTTTGATGCCGCCAACAAAAAGGCGGTCAAGCTGATGCTGAAAACATGGATTCGGGATGCCGAAATCCAAAACGTTGGCGCATATTTCGCGGTGTCCGATGCCAAACGGGAGCTTTCCGCATGGGGCGATTCCCTGTCCGTATCAAGCCGCGGCTATATGCTCGGCTATCACGACCTCAAGGACCCGTCCGTCAGCCGCTTCTTCCGCTTCCTCGCAAAGGTCGGTGATGGCATGATGAAGATGCAGATTGTAAAAATCGCCTTCGGCGAAACAAAATAAAAAGCCTTCCCTGACATCCTTCGGATGCTCGGAAAAGCAAAAAAATCCGTACTATAAAAAAGGCAACGCAAACACCCCCTTGAGGCAAGTTCTTGGGGGTTCTTAGGGGGGCTTCTCGAAAGAAGCCCCCCTAAGTCGCGTCCCCCGCGTCCCCCGCGTCCCCCGCGTCCCCCGCATCCTCCGCGTCCACTGCGTTCTTCTCCGCGTAGCGCGAGGGGTTGATGCCGTAAAAGTGCTTGTAGCTTCGGGAGAAGCTGTGAATCGACGAATAGCCCAGCTGTTCGCTCACCTGCGTAACGGTCAGCCCCTCCGAAAGCAGCCTGTCCGCCTCCTTCATCCGACAGGAGAGGTAGAACGCGCTCAGATGCTTCCCCGTGATGCCCCGAAAGCGCTTGGAGAGATAGCTGTAATTGTAGTTGAATACCTTCTCCAAATCCTCCAGCTTGGTCAGCGTGCAGATGTTGTCCGTGATGTAGGTCTCCAAACGGTAAACCAGCACCGAATCGTCGGTAATCTTCGGGAAGTAGCAGTCCGCCCGCTCGTTCGTCCCCGCGCGAATCAGCTCAATCAACAGCTCCGAGAGCAGATACCCCGTCATTTCCATGCGGAACAGACTGTCACTTTGCAGCTCCGAGAACATCCGCACAATCAGCGCGCTCCTGTCCCGCATCGGCACACAGCGTGTCTCCTCATCGCGGAACAGCCGCCCGAGCTCGTCAAACAGATAGGCACAGGACGGATTCCCCGGGTTGCGCTCAAAGGCAATGAAGGCAAACCGCAACGGGTCCTCGCTGTCGGGCGTGATGGCGTGTATCTCATCGGGAAGCGACACCACGCAGTCGTTCGCCCGCACGCGGTGGACCCGATCGCCCGTTTGGACCGTCCCCGAGCCCGCCAGCACATAGGTCAGCTCATAGCAAAACTGATTGTGCCGCCCGATGCGGGAATTCGCAAGGCACCACAGCTCGCCGTACTGATAAAGCGCGAAGCCGCCGCATTTGAGCCGCTCCGTGCTGATGTTATTGAAATGGTAACGGTAGGTCGTTTCCTCCATCGTTCGGTCACCTCCGCTCGTTCACGGTCCCCCGCTTATTGTTCGGCTCCCGCCAGCTTTCGGAACAGGTCGGTCATCAGGTCATACCGCTTGATGAAATAGACATAGCGCATGGGATGGCGCGTGGGCTGTTCCGAATAGGTGTTGTCGTATTGCGGGATTGCCGCAGGGCGCAGATAGGACTTCATCATGCGGTCGTTTTCGTTGAGCAGCCAGCCAACCGCCGTCACGTCCCAGATGGTGCGGTCCCACGCAATGCCCTTGTGGCGCGACTCCACGTCATCCACCGCAATTTTAACCAGATAGTCGCAAAGCGGATTCTTCCCGCTCAGCCAGTGCTCCAATTCGGGCTTGGTCGTGGCAAAGCCCGTCACCACGCCACAGCACGGGAGCTGGACCAGCGGCGCGCCGCAGCCGAACAGAATCCGCGCCGCCGCAACGTCCTGCCGCATATTGAATTCGTTGGTATCGACCCAATGGAGCGCGTGCCCGCCAAGCCAGACGTGAACCACGTTCTCGGTCATCGCAACGGGGTCGGTCAGAATCGCCGACGCGACGTTGGTTGCCGCCGCGATGGAAACGATATAAAGCGGGTTCTCGGGCGAATGCTTCCGCGCCTCCCGCACCATGAATTCGGACGCGTCGGTCACAACCGGCGTTTTTTCGTTCGGCAAGTAGTCACACGCGCCGCGCTTGACTGCGGGAATCAGGTCCTCGCGGTGCAGCAGTCCCAACAGCTTCAGGATTTCCCGATAGCTCTTCTCCATCCCGTCGGCGGGCGAGGTGCTGTTGGCGTTGAGGAACGGCGCGGCGCAGATGCCGACCGTGTTCAGCTTCTCCCCCGACAGGAGCAGGTAGGACAGCGCGTACTGGTCGTCCGCCTCATTGAAGGTATCGGTGTCCAGAATGACATCCACCCGACCGTGCGGCGGCTCCAGATTTCGGATCAGTTGCTCTCTTGACAGCATGGCGCTTTCCTCAGTCGAAATTCACCTTGCCGCGGATGAAGCCGACCGCCCCGCGGATATCCTCCAGCGGCTGCTTGCCCGCCTCGCGCTCAATGGTCAGGTAGCCGTTATAGCCCACGCGGTGGAGTGCGGCGAGGTAGCGGTCCCACGGCACGTTGCCCTCGCCGATGGGGAGCTCGATAAAGGACTTGCAGGCATTCAGCGCGTCCACGCCGCCAACCGCAAAGCCGTGATAGACCTGCTCGGGGGTCATGTCGTTATTGAGCTTCTTGCCGTCCTTGAGGTGGGTATGGACGATGTATTTTCCGAGCAGGTCCACCGCATCGGCGGGGTCCTGACCGCTCACCATGACGAAGTTTGCGGGGTCAAGGTTCACGCCCACGCCGCCCTTTGTGCCCTCAAGGAAGTGCAGCAGGGTGGTTGCGACCTCGGGTCCCGTTTCGATTGCGAGCGTAACGCCTTTGGACTCTGCGTACAGACCGCATTCGGTCAGCGCACGTTGCATGATGCCGAAGCGCGGGTTACTGTCATCTGCGGGGATTACGCCGATGTGGGTGGTGACCACGTGTGTGCCGAGGTCGACTGCCAGATCGATGATGGCTTTGGTCTTTTCCACGCGGGTAACGTTATCGTCCTCGCGCTCAAAGCCGTAGCCGCCCATATCGCCGCAGAGAGCGGAGACCTCCATGCCGTTTTCCTTCAAAAATGCGCAAAAATCCGCTCTTGCCGCCGCGTCAAGTGCGTCGGGCGAAAAGGTCCCTTTGGTTGCGTAAATCTGCACGCCCGTCATGCCGAGCGACTTTGCGGTCATGACCGCTTCCCGCACCGGCTGCTTCAGGCAATCCGTAATGACTCCGAGCTTCATACTCTTTTTTCCTCCTCGCGGGCTTTCCGCCCTTTTCCTATATTATACAACATTTCCCCTTCCTTTTCTTTATCATTTCCTTTCCGATTGTTTAACATTTGTGGGTGGTTAGGAAGACCTTGGAGGCGC
>DJSQ01000238.1 GCA_002438075.1 Clostridiales bacterium UBA6330 | reverse complement strand
CTTAGGGGACTTCTCCTTAAGAAGTCCCCTAAGCGGGGCTTGGGGCAGAGCCCCAAGGTCTTCCCCCCTTATTCCACCGTTACCGACTTTGCAAGATTCCGCGGGCGGTCGATGTCGCAACCGCGGAAGGACGCCGCCTCGTAAGCGATCATCTGAACCGCAAGCATCGAAGCGAATAACCGCGCGGGAGCAGAGCACTCGGGCAAACGGATAATCTCGCCCGCACTCTCCTCGGGTACCTCAACCCCATCGGGGCAAATCAGCGTCACCTGCGCACCGCGGCTTCCCACCTCGCGCAGATTGCTTTCGGTCTTTTCAAACAATGCGGGATCGGTCGCAAGCGCAATCACAGGCGTTCCCGGCTCAATCAGCGAAATCGTCCCGTGCTTCAGCTCGCCCGCCGCGTAAGCCTCGCAGTGAATGTAGGAGATCTCCTTCAGCTTCAATGCCCCCTCCATCGACATCGCGTAGTCCAACCCGCGCCCAATATAGAATACGTGCTCGTGGTCCGCCAGCGCCTTCGCAACGCGGCAGAACTGCGCCTCCTTGCCAAGCATCGTTTCCAGTACCGCAGGAACCTCCTCCGAAATGTCGCGCAGAAGCTCCTTCGCCGCCTTCGCGTCAATCACGCCGCGCGAAAGCCCAGCCGCCGCCGCAATCGCGTACAGCACCGATGCCTGCGTGCAGTAGCCCTTCGTCGTCGCAACCGCAATTTCGGGTCCCGCATAGGTGTAAATCCGTTTGTCCGCCTCGCGCGCAATCGTCGTCTCCACCGCGTTGACAATTCCCAGCGTCTGCCGCCCGTGCTCCTTCGCATAGCGCAAAGCCGCCAGAGAGTCCGCCGTCTCGCCCGACTGCGAAATCACAATTACCAACGTCCCCGCATCACCCAGCGGCGGATAGTAGCGGTACTCGGACGCAATGTGCACCGTCGTCGGCAGACCCGCGTACTGCTCCAGTACCCGCTGACCAACCAGACCCGCGTGCATCGCGGACCCGCAGGCAACAATCTGCACCGCGCGAATGCCGCGCCAGAAGTCCGCGTCAATGCCGTCCGCCGAGAAATCGGGCAGACCGTCCTTGTCAATGCGGGAGGACACCGACTTCTTCACCGCCTCGGGCTGCTCGTGAATCTCCTTGAGCATGAAGTGCGGATAGCCGCCCTTTTGCGCCGACTCGGGGGTCAGCGTGGTGGTCATCCACTTCGGCTCGTGCTCGCCGCCGTTTTCGTCAAACAGGACCGCGCTGTCCCCCGTCAGACGCGCGATTGCGCCCTCGTCCATCGGTGCAGACTCGCGGGTGAACGGCAACAGCGCCGTCACGTCGCTGGCAAGGTAGTAGCCGTCCTTGCCCTTTGCAAGAATCAGCGGACTGCCGCTCCGAACCACCCAGACCTCTCCCGCGCGGTCGGAAAACAGAATGCCGAACGCATACGCGCCGCGCAGTCTCGCAACCGTCTTGCGGATTGCCGCCAGCGGGTCACCGCCGAGGGTGTAATTGTCGTTGAGCAATGCCGCCGCGACCTCGGTATCGGTCTCGGACTTGAATTCCACGCCCTTTGCCTGCAATTCCTCCTTCAGCGCTTTGTAGTTTTCGATAATTCCGTTGTGCACGAGGATGACGTTCCCCGCCCGATGCGGGTGCGCGTTGCGGTCGGAGGGTCCGCCGTGCGTTGCCCAGCGGGTGTGTCCGATGGCGCAGTGGCTTCCCTCCACGGGCTCATCGCGCAGCTTTTCCTCCAGCGCATGGATGCGCCCCTTGCATTTGACCACGTCGGTCCCGTCTACGGTCTGCGCCGCGATTCCAACCGAATCATATCCGCGGTACTCCAGCACCGACAGACCCTTGAGCATCTTCGGGACTGCGTTCCCCGTCCCCGTATAACCGATAATTCCGCACATAGCAAAAAATCTCCTTTTCAAATACCATAAGTATACCGACAAAGCCCCCTCAGGAGGTCGTTTGCGGTGATTATGGGACCGAACGGAAATTGTTTTGCGGTTGCCCGCATATTTGTCCTGTTCTGTCGGCATCCCTTTGCCGGAGAAGCATCCGCCGAATTTTCGATCACTTCTCTCCTCGTCAACCGTCCGCCCGAAAAAAGCGTTCGGTCTGGCGCTATCATTACCCTGATTTGCGGGGGCGAAGGTCTCGGGGCTTTGCCCCGAACCCCACTCAGAAAACTTTTTGAAAAAAGTTTTCTGAGAACTTTCAAAAACTTTCAGCAAAGGGGGGTATTACACAGCCCTTTGCGCAGTGCTTTTCGTGTGAAACGGGTCGCCGTGCCGTTTGCTTTGGGTCAATCCTTTTTCTTTACCACCTCGCCCTTTGCTTTGTATATATGCCGAGCGGGTACATACCCGCGAACAGCCGACAGTGGGTAGACGTTGGAATGCTCTCCGATCACCGTGCCCGGATTGAGGACGCTGTTGCATCCGACCTCCACGAAATCGCCGAGCATTGCGCCGACCTTTTTTCTCCCCGTTGCAACGGCAAAGCCGTCGCCCTTGATGGTTACGGGCGTTTTATCGCTTTTGACGTTGGAGGTAATCGCGCCGCCGCCCATATGCGAAGCGTAGCCCAGAATCGCGTCCCCGACATAATTGAAATGCGGGACCTGCACGCGGTCAAAGAGGATACAGTTTTTCAGTTCGGTCGAGTTCCCGACCACTGCGTCCGCGCCGACGAGCACGCTTCCTCTGATAAACGCCCCCGGGCGGACTTCGGTCCGCTCCCCGATGACGGCGGGACCCAGAATCGTTGCGGTTGGGTAGACCTTTGCGCTCTTTGCAATCCAGACGTCCCCTTCTCTCCGCTCATACAGCTCTGTCGGGAGTGTCTCCCCCAGCTTTACGACAAACGCCTTCAATCCGTCCAGCGCTTCCCACGGGTAGGTGAACCCTTTGAGGTACTCCCATGCCAGCGTATGCTCGGGGCTTCGGAACAGTTCCCCCGTTGTCAGCGCTTCGATTACTTTTTCGCTCATTGTTGCTCCTTTTTTAAGACCTCTTAAGACCTCGGGGCTCTGCCCCGAACCCTGCTTAGGGGACTTCTTAAGGAGAAGTCCCCTAAG
>DJSQ01000194.1 GCA_002438075.1 Clostridiales bacterium UBA6330 | reverse complement strand
GTTCGGGGAGGGTCAGGGAGGCTTGGAGGGTAGGGGACCCTCTCCGAAAGAGGGTCCCCTGCGCCTCCAAGGTCTTTCTTTTCCTTCCTTTCACCCTACCCCCGACTGTGGCGGATTAGGGACCAGAGAATGATCGCCGCCTGTAGGGGGATGCCGATGAAGAAAATCATCCAGACATTGTAGGAGTGGTAAACCAGAAGCTGGAGATAGATTGCCGCAAGGAGCGTCCAACAGCAAACCGAGCGGAAAACGATGACGCAAACCGCGAAATTCCACTTCTGACTGAATAACGCAAGCACCAGCATCGATAGCGGAACCGCCCACACAAACGCCATCCATACCCCGCGCGAATAAATCGCCGTTGAGAAGAAAACAGCCGTTGCCGCAAGCCAGACCGCACACGCCGCAAATAGCTCCACCCCGATGCGGTATAGCTTCTCGCTCTTTGGGAAGTCGAATTCCTTCTTCTGCTTCCCCGCATCTTTGGTCACAAAATAATCAATCGATACCCCGAACAGCTCCGCAAGACGGGTCAGAACCTTCAGGTCGGGCAACGCCTCGCCGCGCTCCCACTTGGAGACCGATTTGTCCGAGTAGTTAATCTTTTCCGCCAGCTCCGCCTGCGTCAAGCGCGCATTCTTGCGCAGCTCGGTCAGGTTGTACGCCACAATTTCTTCAAGCGTATCCAAGACTTACCGCCCTCCCTTTTCCTTTGCATCTCCGTCCTTCTTGCCCTTTTTGCGCCGCGGTAGCTTCTTTTTCAGCTGCGCGACCGACTCCCGCAGAATCTCCGGTGCCAGCAGATTCTCCCGCAGGGTGAATACGAAATGCTTGAACCTCCGCCTGTCGTAAAGCCCCGCAATGTTCTTCTGCAACGCCTGAAGTCTGACCGTCAGGTGATTCTCCGCCGCAAACTTGCGGACCTTGGAGAGGATGCGGAACGAATAGAACAGGTCGACAATCAAGATCCCGAAAAATGCGCCGAGGAAGAACGACAGCACCAGATTGTCAAAGAACCAGTTGACAATGTGGTAGAAGATGGGATGAATCACGTAGCAATAGAACGCGCCGAGCAGGGTCCAGTAAAGCGAGAATTCGGGGCAGATGATACCCTCGATGTTCCCCCACTTCTGACTGTAGTCCCAGAGCTTGACGTGCATTCCCACAATGAAGATTTTTCCCGCAATGTATTCGATGACCGTCATCGCCACGCCGATGAGCAGGACGCGCACAAACACGCGCGGCACGGGCGGGACCGACGAAAAATCGATTGACGCGAGCCCGTACAGCACCCACAGCCCAAAGCCGTAAAGCGGCAGGCAGGGTCCCACCAGAAAGCCCGGGTTCATCCACTTTTTTGCCGAGAAAATCCGGCGGTAAAACAGCTCGAGTATCCACCCCAGCGTCCCGCCGAGATAAAACAACAGCACCAATGTCAAAAACGTCCTGATAACAAACACGTCCCTTCTTCGCCCCCGCATCGGCGGCGGTATTCGGATAGTACGCTTATATTATACCCCAAAAGCGCGGATTTGTCAAGTATTCCCCGCTTCGGGCAGAAAAACCGTAAAGCGCGAGGTCTCGGGCTCGACCGAAATGCTCCCGCCGTGGACCGTGACGATGGTTTTGACCAGCGCAAGCCCCAGCCCGTTCCCCTCCGCCTCATGCGATGCGTCGCTCTGGTAGAACTTGCCGAAAATGCGCTCCTCCTCGCCTGCGGCAATGCCCGGTCCATCATCGCAGATCGTGAACACCACGCCCGCCTCGTTCCGCCGCAGGCGCATTCGGATGGTCCCTCCGCGCGGGCTGAACTTGATGGCGTTGTCCAGCAGGTTCGACCACACATGGTAGAGCAGCATCTCGTGCCCCGACCACAGGACCTCGGCGAGGTCCACGTCAAAGTCGATGTCCTTCGTGCCCCATTTGTTTTCGGTGGCAACGATCGTCTGCCTGATCTGCTCGTCGAGCCGATAGCGGTTTTTCGTCAGCTTGACCGAGCGGTTGTCGATTTTGGAAAGGAGCAGAATGTTCCCCACCAGCCCCGAGAGCCGCCCCGTGTTATAGAGGATTTTTTCCACGTAGGCGTCCCGCTCCTCATCGGACAGCGTGTGGTCCTGCAACAGCTGGGTATACCCCTCTATTGCGGCGATGGGGGTTTTGAACTCGTGCGACACGCCCGAGATGAAGTCGGTCTGGAGCGTTTCGATTGCCGACAGCTCGCGCACCATGGCGTTGAAGTCTGCGTAGATGCTTCGGATGTCCTTGAGCTTACTGTCGGTTTCGACCTTGACCTTGAAGTTTCCGCCCGCGACCTCGCGCATTGCCGCCGTGAGGTGCGCCACGGGGTCAAAGAATTTCTTGGTAATCCAGACGCTGATTCCGCCGCCGATGACGATGCTGACCGCGATTGCCCAGACGAAAATCGGGACGTTGACGGTGACCCCCAGCAGCTTTTCAATCATGAGGCTTACGAGGTAAGCGAGCAATGCGACCACGACGAATTCCAGCAGGCAGACCAGAAAGAAGCGGACCTGTAGGTCCAGTCGCGGTGCGATTTTTTTACCCTGCCGATCGTTCCTTTTCATGTTTTGACCACCTTATACCCGACCCCGCGGATGGTCTCGATGCGAAAATCGGGGTTATTGCGGAAGCGCTCGCGCAGTCTTCCGATATGGACATCGACCGTATGGGTATCGGTCTCGGAATCGAAGCCCCAGATATCGTCCATGAACTGCTGGCGGGTGAAGATACGCCCGGGGAAGGAGACCATTTTATAGAGAATCATGAACTCCTTCTGCGGCAGGACCATGCTCTCGCCTCCGCAGGTGACGGTGAGGGAGTCGCATTCGAGCACGGTTGTGCCGATGGTCTGTTTTCTCTCGCTGATCATTTGCGCCCGCCGCAGGAGTGCCGAGACGCGCAGGAGCATTTCGTTGACGTTGACTGGCTTGACCATGAAATCATCGCTCCCCGAGAGGAAGCCCTGCCGCATATCGTCGAATGCGTCCTTTGCGGTAATCATCATAATCGGTGTTGTCATGCCTGCGTCGCGGATGGAGCGGACCAGCTCGTATCCGTCCATTTTCGGCATCATGATATCCGAGATGATGAGGTCGTAAAAGCTATTCTCCATTGCCGCCAGCGCTTCCTCGCCGTTCGACACGCCGACAACGGTATACCCGTTCCTTGACAGGACGTGCGCGAACAGCTGTCTCAGCTCTCTGTCGTCCTCTGCAATCAGTATTCTGAACATGGGTGCCTCCTTTTTAAGACGTTAAGACCTCGGGGCTTTGCCCCGAACCCTACTTAGGGGACTTCTTTAGGAGAAGTCCCCTAAG
>DJSQ01000070.1 GCA_002438075.1 Clostridiales bacterium UBA6330 | reverse complement strand
ACAGAGTCCCAAGGTCTTAAACGGTCTTAAAAAGGAGGATGTATGAACGGATTTGTGCATTTGCACTTGCATAGCGAATATAGCCTGCTGGACGGCGCGTGCCGAATCACGGACATCCCCGCGAGAGTCAAGGAGTGCGGACAGGAGGCGGTGGCAATTACCGACCACGGCGTGATGTACGGCGCGGTCGCATTCTGGCAGGCGTGTCGGAACGCGGGTGTCAAACCCATCATCGGGTGCGAGGTCTACGTCGCGCATTCCTCCAGATTTGAAAAGACCGCGGGAGCCGATGGCTACGCAGACCACCTCGTCCTCCTCTGCGAGAATAACGAAGGCTACCGAAACCTCTCGGAAATGGTCTCACGGTCCTTTACCGAAGGCTTTTATAATAAACCCCGCGTGGACGAGGAGCTCCTGCGCCGCTACCACGGCGGACTGATCGCACTGTCTGCCTGCCTCGGCGGAAAAATCCCCAAGCAGCTGGCAAAGGGCAACTATAAGGGCGCAAAGGAAACCGCATTGCGCTACGCCGAAATCTTCGGTCCCGAGCATTTCTATATCGAAATTCAGGACCACGGGCTCGCGGAACAGCGTACCATGCTCCCCATGCTGGTCGACCTCGCAAAGGACTGCGATTTGCCGCTGGTCGCCACCAACGACTGCCACTACCTGCGCCGCCGGGACGCAAACGCGCAGGCAGTCCTCATGTGCATCCAGACCAATACCACCACCGATATGGGTCGCCCCGCCGCGTTCGCAACCGATGAGTTCTACCTCAAGGACACCAACGAAATGACTATGACCTTCAAGGCGTATCCCGAGGCACTGGAAAATACCTGCCGAATCGCCGAACGGTGCGAGGTCAACTTCGATTTCGAGACCACCTACCTGCCGAAATTTCCCTGTCCCGAAGGAAAGAGCGCGCAAGCCTACCTCCGCGAACGCACCGAAGCAGGCTTTGCGGAGCGCGTGAAAAAGGGGCATATCACCTTTGCGGAGCATTCGGAGCGCGAGTACCGCGAGCGGCTGGAATATGAGCTGTCGGTCATTTTGCAGATGGGGTACGAGGACTACTTCCTCATCGTGCAGGACTACGTGAATTACGCGCGGTCGCAGGATATCCCCGTGGGACCGGGTAGAGGCTCGGGCGCGGGAAGCCTTGTCGCGTTCGCGCTCGGCATTACCGATATCGACCCGCTCCGCTTTGACCTGCTCTTCGAGCGCTTCCTCAACCCCGAGCGCGTGAGTATGCCCGATATCGACGTGGACTTCTGCTATAACCGCCGCGATGAGGTGATTGACTACGTCGGGCGGCGCTACGGGCAGGACCACGTGTCGCAAATCATCACGTTCGGTACCCTTGCCGCCAGAGCCGCCGTGCGCGATGTCGGGCGGGCGCTCGGAATGTCCTACAGCGACGTGGACGCGGTCGCGCGCGCAGTGCCGCAGGAGCCGAACGTCACGCTCTCCATGGCGCTCAAGCTGCCCGAGCTGAAGAAGCTGTACGAGGGCTCGGCAAGCGTGAAAAAGCTGGTCGATACCGCCATGACGCTGGAGGGAATGCCGCGTAACGTTTCCATCCACGCGGCGGGCATCGTCATCACCGATAAACGCGTGGCGGAATACGTGCCGCTGGCGCTGAGCAACGGGACCGTTGTCACGCAGTACGACATGGACACCGTGGCGAAGCTGGGACTCTTGAAATTCGACTTCCTCGCGCTCCGATACCTGACCATCCTGCATGACGCGGAGGTCCAAATCCGCGAGAAGGAGCCGAATTTCGATTTGGAAAAGCTCCCGCAGGACGATGCGGCAACCTACCGTCTCATCGCCTCGGGCAAAACCTCGGGCGTGTTCCAGCTGGAATCGGGCGGAATGCGGCAGATGCTGATGAATCTGGTCCCCGAGCGCATCGACGATATTATCGCCGCCATCGCGCTCTACCGCCCGGGACCGATGGACTCCATTCCAACCTTTATCGAGTGCCGCCACCATCCCGAAAAGGTGACCTACGCTACGCCGCTTCTGGAGCCGATTCTGCGCTCCACCTATGGGTGCGTGGTTTATCAGGAGCAGGTCATGCAGATTTTCCGCGAGGTCGCGGGGTATACCTTCGGGCACGCGGACGTCGTGCGCCGCGCAATGTCCAAAAAGAAAGCCGCCGTGCTGATGGCGGAGCGTGAAACCTTTGTTGCGGGCGCGGTGGAGCGCGGCGTGGAGGCGGCGGTGGCGGAAAAGCTCTTCTCGGATATGGAGAGCTTTGCAAACTACGCGTTCAATAAATCCCACGCGGCGGCTTACGCAGTGCTCTGCTACCGCACCGCATACCTCAAGGCGCATTACCCCTGCGAGTACCTTTCCGCCCTCCTGACCAGCGTCCTCGGCAACCAGACTAAGGTCGCCGAGTATATCGCGGAATGCACGGGGCGCGGAATCCGCGTCCTGCCGCCCGATATCAACGAAAGCCGCGTGGAATTCGCGGTGGCGGACGGGAATATCCGCTTCGGCCTGCTTGCTATCCGCAATGTGGGGCGGCAGTTCCTCGAGCAGATTCTGGACGAGCGCAGACGCGGGAAATTCGCCTCGTTTGAGGACTTTATCAACCGCATGGACGCGGGAAGCCTCAACAAACGCATGGTGGAGGCGCTTATCAAGGCGGGGACCTTCGACCGCCTCGGCGTGTTCCGCAGTCGCCTGCTCGCATCGTATGAGCGCATCATCGACCAAGCCGCCGAAAAGGGGAGAAACAACATTGCGGGACAGCTGGATATGTTCTCCACGCTCGCAACCCCCGCAGGGGAAAAAGCGCAGATGTTCGATTATCCGCCCCTGCCCGACCTCTCCCCGCGCGAAAAGCTGCTCATGGAGCGCGAGGCAACGGGAATGTTCTTCTCGGGGCAGCTGCTCGACAGCTACAGCAAGCACCTCAAACTGCTGTCCCCCACGCCGATTACCGACCTGACGGGGGAGGATGCCGCGCCGCAGGAGAAGCAACGCGTGACGGTCGCGGGCATGATAACCGGCGTGACGTTGAAGAACACGAAGAGTGGCGACCGCATGGCGTTCTTCCGTCTGGAGGACCAGTACGGCGAAATCGAATGCGTGGTCTTTGCACGGCAGTTTGCCGAAAGCGCCCATCTGGTGCGCACGGACCTCGCCGTGGCGGTCACGGGAACCGTCTCTTTGCGCGAGGACGAGCCGCCGAAAATTCTGGTAAACCGTATGGAGGAGCTGACCGACAATTCGTCCTTCCGCGAACCGACGGAAAAAGCGCCCGCGCCGTCTCCCGCCCGCACAACCGAGGGGCAGGGGAGCGCGCCCGCCACTTCACCTGTAGCTTCAGCCGCACCCACCGCACCGATTCCACAGCATCCCAAGCGCCTGTTTCTGCGGGTCCCTGACCGAACGGGACCGCTTTGGGTCAAGGCGCGCGCCCTCGCGGAGATTTTTGACGGTCCCTTCCCGCTCGCTATCTATGACGCGAGCACAAAGCAATACGATTTCAGCCATGCAGGATTGACCCTCGATGACTACGTCCTGAAGCAGTTCCGCGCGCTTTTGGGCGAAGAAAACGTTATCTTGAAATAGATTTGTGGTTGAAAAACAGCGAAACGGAACGACACACGGGTCGTTCCCTACAATCCTCATTCCTAAAAGAGTTTTATCCTTTTAGGGGAGTG
>DJSQ01000161.1 GCA_002438075.1 Clostridiales bacterium UBA6330 | reverse complement strand
CTCCCTCCAAGGTCTTCCCCCTACCCCCCAATAGCTTCTCTGATAAGCGCCTGCGTTTCGGGGATGGAGCCGGCGGCGCTGACAATTGCAATGCGGTCGCGGGCTTGTAGAAGGTCAAATACCTGAAGGAACTTCGAGCGGACCGCGGCGAGCTTTTCGCGCGTCTCGTAAATCTCGCGCGCCTCTCCGCGCGCGGCAATCCGCACGAGACTTTCCTCGGGGGTCAGGTCTAAAAATACGCAAAGGTCGGGGCGGCGAATCGCGGGACAGGCGAGATTCATCTCCGTAACCCATGATAGGTCCGTCTCGCTCCCCTGATACGCAAGCGTTGAATAATAGTAGCGGTCGCAGATCACATCCACCCCCGCCGACAGAAGCGCCTCAATCCCGTCCGGCGCGGTGTTGTGCCGAATGCGGTCCAGCACAAAGAGCGCCGCCAGCTCGCACGGCGTGCTCGGAATTGCCCCCGACAGCGCGCGGCGGAGCATTTTCCCCGTCTCCCCGTCGGTCGGCTCGGCAGTCACCGCAACGCGCCTGCCCTGCCCCCGTAAATACTCCGCAAGGAGGGCGATGTGCGTGGTCTTGCCCGCACCGTCAATTCCCTCAAATACAATGAAACGTCCCCGCTCCATGTCAGTCCTCCGATTTTTTCAAAGCGTCGATTTCCTTCTGTAGCCGCCGCAGCTCCTGCGCAACGGGGTCGGGAATGTGAATCTGGTCCATGTCGTTGACCTTCTGCCCGCCGCGCCGTACCACCTTTGCGGGAATGCCGACAGCCGTGCTGTCGGGCGGGACCTCGTGCAGAACCACCGCGTTTGCCGCAACCTTACTGCCCGAGCCGACGGTCACGGGTCCCAGTATCTTCGCCCCCGCGCCGACCATCACGTTGTCCCCGAGCGTCGGATGCCGCTTGCCCACATCCTTGCCGGTTCCGCCCAGCGTCACGCCCTGATAAATCGTACAGTTGTCGCCGATCTCGGCAGTCTCGCCGATCACAACCCCCATGCCGTGGTCAATCAGCAGTCCCTTGCCGATCTTCGCGCCCGGGTGAATCTCAATGCCCGTAAAATGGCGGGCGGTCTGGCTTACCACGCGTGCGAGGAAGGGATGCCCCTCCTCCAACAGCCTGTGCGCCTTGCGGTGCGCAATCACCGCGTGCACGCCCGAATACAGGAGCAACACCTCTGCCGTGCTCCGCGCGGCGGGGTCGCGGCTCTTTACCGCCTGCACCGTTGCGGCAACGTCCCGCAAAAAGTCGTCATGCTCCCGCTTTTTCCGCGCAAGATACCCGAAGATTCCGCGCGGCTTTTCCGTATCATGCTGACCCAAATCGGTCCCCCCTTTCAGAATACAACCCGTTCCACCCGCTTGGCGGACAGGTCAAACACCGTGCCGTGAACCGCAACGGGTCCCTGTGCAACCTCCATCCGCGTGGGCAGAAGCGTGCGGAACCGATTGGTCACGCTCGCGGTGTCCGTGCCGATGACACCGCCCGTCGGACCGCTCATGCCGAGGTCGGTCTGCCACATCGAGCCGTTCGGCAGAATCTGCTCGTCGGCAGTGGTCACATGGGTGTGTGTGCCGTACATCACCGAAATTTCCCCGTCAAACGCGCGGGCAATCGCCCATTTCTCGCTTGTGGCTTCGGCGTGAATGTCCAGCACGGAAACGTCGTACTTGCCCTTTTCGCGGGCAAGAATTTTTTCCACCGTTTCAAACGGATCGGCAAACGCGTCCATAAAAACCCTGCCGCACACGTTGATGCACAGCACCCGCCAGCCCGAAAGGTCCAGCACCGTATAGCCGTTTCCCGGGGCGGCGGCGGGAAAATTGGCGGGGCGAATCACGCGCGGGTCGGATTCGAGGAGCGGGACAATATCCCGCTGACCGAATGCGTGGTTGCCCAGCGTCATGGCATCCACGCCCGCATCAAACAGCCGCTTCGCCTCGCCGAAATTGATTCCGCGAATTTCGGCGGCATTCTCGCCGTTCGCAATCACAAAATCGATTTTCCGCGCTTCGCGCTCGTGCCAAAGCATTTTTTCCAGATATCTTACCGTCACACTGCCAACGATGTCCCCGATTGCCAGAATCCGCATAGCCTGTTCCTTTCCGAGCCGTCTGTCACAGCGGCGTATACTATTATTATACCATATCCGCGCCCAAAATGGAACGGCAAAAACAAAAATTACCCGAAAAAATTTTCGGATAAAAAGCGGCGGGCGGCACATACTAACCTTGCATCATGAGAAAAGGAGATGAAAGAGCATGATTATGGACCGTATCGCGCTGATCCTCACCATTATCGGCGCTTTGAACTGGGGCAGTATCGGACTGTTCAAGTTTGACATCGTGGCTTGGATCACAGGCGGGCAGACCTCTGTTGTCGCGCGGATCATTTACACCGTCGTGGCACTCGCGGGTATCTGGTGCATTTCGCTTCTGTTCCGTCCGCGTGACGTTGCGGAAACCGAGAACCGCTGAATATAATAAGGTCGCGGAATGCTCCGCGACCTTTTGGATTTAGATGAAACCATTGGGTTTCGTTGTAGGGAAAGTTTTCGCCCGCCTTTTCTAAAAGGCGGCGCGGTCGAGG
>DJSQ01000092.1 GCA_002438075.1 Clostridiales bacterium UBA6330 | reverse complement strand
GCAGAGCCCCAAGGTCTTAGCACTTCTTAGACAATCCACCCACAACTGCCTAAAATTTCACCATCGCGGGGGAATTGTCCGTTTTCTTTTATAAGAGAACCTGCTATAATGGGGAACGGAAAGAGAAAGAAAAAAAGAAAGGAGGTCCACCTCATGCGATCCATAACACCAATGAGAATCGCAAAGCTCGGCTACGTTGCCATCTCCATCCTGTTCTGCGCGCTCGGCATCCTTTTGATTGCCATGCCCGAGACCTCACCCGAAGCGATCGGCATCGCGCTCGGCTGTACCATGATCGTCTTCGGCGCGGTGAAGCTCGTCGGGTACTTTTCCCACGACCTGTTCCGCCTCGCGTTTCAGTACGACCTTGCATCGGGACTGCTCATGCTCCTGCTCGGATGCGTCCTGCTGATATCCCCCGACCGAATGCTGAGCATCCTCTGTACCGTCTTTGGAATCCTGATTCTTTCGGATAGCCTCCTGAAGATTCAGATTTCCGTTGACGCGCGCCGCTTCGGGCTCAAGCGATGGTGGCTGATTCTCGCCGTTGCAACCGTCTCGGCAGTGTTCGGCGCGGTCCTCATCTTCCGACCTGCCGAAAGCATCCGCATTATGACAGTCCTGCTCGGTATCTCGCTGTTCACCGACGGCGTGCTGAATCTCAGCACCGCCCTCTGCGCGGTCCGAATCGTCCGACACCAGAAGCCCGACTGCTACGAAACCGAATTTGAAGAAAAAAAGGAGTAAATCACCATGCACTTTTCCAAAGCGGTTGTCAGATGCCGCGTACCCATTCTGATTTTCACAATCCTCCTGTTAATCCCCTGCGTGTTCGGCATGATTAACACCCGTATCAATTACGATATGCTGGATTATCTGCCCTCCGATATGGATACCGTCAAGGGACAGGATGCCCTGCTGGAGGAATTCGGCAAAGGCGCGTTTTCCTTCATTATCGTAGAGGATATGCCCGTCAAGGACGTTGCCAAGCTGACCGAGAAAATCGGGCAGGTTGACCACGTGGAAACCGTCCTCTGGTATAACACCCTCGCGGATATCTCCATTCCAATGGAAATACTCCCCGATGAAATCTACAAAGCCTTCAACACGGGGCACTCCACCATGATTGCGGTCTTTTTCGACAGCGCAACCTCGGCGGACGTGACGATGGATGCCATCCGCGAAATCCGCTCGATTGCGGGCAAGCAGTGCTTCGTTTCGGGAATGTCGGCACTGGTCACCGACCTCAAGGACCTCTGCGAAAAGGAGGAGCCGATCTACGTTGGCATTGCGGTCGCACTCGCGCTGGTCGCAATGCTCCTCTTCCTCGACAGCTTCCTCGTCCCGTTCATCTTCCTCGCCTCCATCGGCGCGATGATTCTCATCAACCTCGGAACCAACTACTTCCTCGGCGAGATTTCCTACATCACCAAAGCACTTTCCGCCGTCCTCCAGCTTGCCGTAACGATGGACTACTCCATCTTCCTCTGGCACAGCTACAACGAACAGCGCACCCGCTACCCCGATAAACGCGATGCCATGTCGCACGCGATTCACGAAACGCTGACCAGCGTTGTCGGCAGCTCGATTACCACCGTTGCGGGCTTCATCGCACTCTGCTTCATGAGCTTTACGCTGGGACGCGACCTCGGAATCGTCATGGCAAAGGGCGTTGTGTTCGGTGTCATCGGTTGCGTGACCGTCCTGCCCGCGCTGATTCTGGTGTTCGATAAACCGCTTCAGCATTCCCGCCACCGCTCGATTATCCCGAGCATGAAGGGCGTTGCGAACTTCCTGACCCGCCGCTTCCCCATCTTCCTTGTGGTCTTTCTGCTCCTCATCGCCCCCGCGTTCTACGGCTACAGCAAAACCAACGACGAGGTGTACTACGACATGGGGCAGTGCCTGCCCGAGGATATGGAATACGTCATCGCCAATTCCAAGCTCTCGGAGGACTTTGACATCGCCTCCACGCACATGGTGCTGGTGGATGCCAAGCTGTCCGGCAAATCCGTGCGCGCCATGATTGACGAAATGGAGCAGGTGGACGGCGTGAAATACGTCCTCGGTCTGGAATCGGTGCTCGGCTCACGGGTTCCCGAGGAGGTTCTGCCCGACAGCATCCGCAGTATCCTCAAGAGTGACAATTGGGAGCTGCTCCTCATCAATTCGGAATACAAGGTTGCAAGCGACAAGGTCAACGACCAGATTGACAGCCTGAACGCCATTCTGAAAAAGCACGACCCGAGCGGAATGCTCATCGGCGAGGCGCCCTGCATGAAGGATATGATTGAGACCACCGACCACGACTTCCAGGTGGTCAACACCGTGTCGATTCTCGCAATCTTCGTCATCATCGCGCTGGTGGAAAAGAGCATCAGCCTGCCGTTCATCCTGATTGCGGTCATCGAGCTTGCAATCTTCATCAACCTCGGCATCCCGCACTATGCGGGGCAGTCGCTCCCCTTCATCGCGCCGATTTGCATCAGCACCATTCAGCTTGGCGCAACGGTCGACTATGCAATCCTGATGACCACGCGCTACAGGGCGGAGCGTGCCGCGGGGCGCGACAAACGCGGCTCGGTAACCGAAGCGCTCGCCGCATCGATTCCCTCCATCATTGTATCGGGCATGGGACTGTTTGCGGCAACCTTCGGCGTGGCGCTCTACTCCGACATCGACATCATCAGCTCGATGTGTATGCTGATGGCGCGCGGCGCACTCATCAGCATGGGCTGTGTCATCTTCTTCCTGCCCGCACTGCTGATGCTGTTTGACGGTCTGATTCGTCACACCACGTTCGGAATGAAGCCCAACGCCAAGGCAGCGGCAACAGAGACGAACGCGCAGTCCGAGGCTACCGGCTCGGGAGCCACCGTCCGCACGCTTTCCGACGGCGGCGAGGCAATGACAACGCGGGATGCTTTGAAGTATATCGGAATCATCGCCGGTGTGGGACTTGGTGTCCGCGCGGCATTCAAATGGCTGAAAGCCCTGTTTCTGTAATGGATAAAGGAGGAAATAAGAATGAAAACAAAACTCATTAAAATGATCAGCACGGCGCTGTCGGTGCTTCTGATTGGCGGTGCATCGGCGGGAATTGCGGTCTATGCCGCGCAGAACGAGCAAAAGGCGGCGGGAACCGAGCAAACAGGCTCCTCGGCGGAGAACACCGAGGTTGCCGAGAAGCCGCAGAAGAACGAGACGGTCTACGTCCTTGCAGGCAATGACGGCTCGGTGAAAAAGATTATCGTCAGCGATTGGATTCGCAATGCGCTGAACGAGGGCAAGCTGAACGATGCCTCCGACCTCTCGGACATTGAGAATGTCAAGGGTGACGAGGGCTACACCATGGGCGGCGACAACACGAAGGTCTGGGATGCGGACGGCAAGGACATCTACTATCAGGGCACCATTGAAAAGGAGCTTCCCGTTTCCATCGGCATCCGCTACACGCTGGACGGCAAGACCGTTACCGCCGACGAGATTGCGGGCAAGAGCGGCAAGGTGACCATCCGCTTTGATTACACCAACCGTCAGTACCGCACGGTCACGATTGACGGCAAGGAAGAAAAAATCTACGTTCCCTTCGTTATGCTGACGGGGATGCTGCTTGACAACGATGTTTTCTCCGACATTGAAGTAACCAACGGAAAGTGCATCAACGACGGCGACCGCACGGCTGTCATCGGCGTTGCGCTCCCGGGGCTTGCGGAAAACCTCGGTGTGACCGATGAACAGGTCGCAATCCCCTCCTATGTGGAGATTACGGCAACCGCGAAGGATTTCCGCCTTGCAACAACGGTCAGCGTTGCAACCAACGAGCTGTTCAACAAAATCGACACCTCGGCGCTTGACAACGCAACGGGCACGGTGGAAGAAAAGCTGGCACAGCTGAACGGTGCGATGACACAGCTGATGAACGGCTCCTCTCAGCTCTACGACGGCGTTTGCACGCTTCTCGAGCAATCGGGCGCGCTGATTGACGGCATTGGTCAGCTTGCCGACGGTCTGAAGGAGCTGAACGAGAACAGCGCCACCCTGCGCGGCGGTGCAAAGCAGGTCTTTGACACGTTGCTTGAGACGGCGCAGTCCGAGCTGGCAAAATCGGGTGTGAATGTGACCCTGACCATTGAGAATTACGGCACGGTGCTGGACGGTGTGATTGCATCGCTTGCCACGGCAGGCACCGAAGAGCATCCGACCGCGCACGACACGGTTGTCAAAGCAGTCACGGCGGCGGTGCGCGAGCAGGTCACGGCACAGGTCACCGAAGGCTACCGCGAGCAGGTTCTGGCGGCGGTTCTGCAAGCGCGGGGCTATACGGTTGAGCAGTACAATGCGGCAGTTGCGGCGGGCTTGGTTGACGAGGACACGCAGGCTCAGGTTGACGCGGCGGTCTACGTCCAAATGAAGAAGTCCTCCACGCAAACCACCATTTCGGCAATGGTGGACGCGCAGATGGCAACCGAGCAGGTTCAGGCGCTGGTTGCGCAGAATGTGACCGCGCAGGTCAACGAAAAGACCGCCGAAATCGAAGCGCTGAAGGGACAGCTGGACGACTACAACACCTTCTACACGGGTGTCAACGATTACACCGCAGGTGTTGACGAAGCCTATGCGGGCATCTCCGAGCTGGTTGCACAGCTCCCGAAGCTGACTGCGGGCATCACCGACCTACGCGACGGAGCGGGTCAGCTCCGCGACGGCTTGACCGAGTTCAACACCGAGGTGGTCGGCAAGCTGGTCGCTCTCGCAAACGGTGACGCAAAAAACGTTCTCGTTCGTCTGCGTGCGACAATTGATGTCTCGAAGTCCTACAACAACTTCTCCGGCATCGGCGACATGGACGGTCAGGTAAAATTCATCTACCGCACCGACGCTGTATGAGGGGGACGCGCCAGAGGGGGCTTTTCAGGAAAGCCCCCTCTGGACTCCCCAAACCTTTTCACCAAATTGGGAAGTGCGAACATAGTGCCTCTATCCAGAGGTTGAAATATACGCCAATCGTGAAAAACGGGCACAGTAAAAAGGGCTTGGGCTTTGCTCAAGCTCCATTCAGAGGCTCCTTGAAAAGCCCCTAAAAATTCAAAACTTCCCCAAAAGGGCGGAT
>DJSQ01000001.1 GCA_002438075.1 Clostridiales bacterium UBA6330 | reverse complement strand
TGCAAGGGCGGGTGCTCTTGGGGGAAGTTCGGGGTGGGTCAGGGAGGTTTGGAGGGTAGGGAGACCCCTCCGAAAGGGGTCTCCCTGCGCCTCCAAGGTCTTCCTCTCCCTCCTCAAACCTCCACTTCCACCCAAGGGGAAGCGGCGGCGCGGCGGGCGGCTTCCATTACACCGATGACCGTTACCGTCTCCTCGGATTTTACGGGAACCTCCGCACCGTCAAACATCGAAAGGATTGCCGCAATCAGACGCTTGAAAAAGTCTCCGCCAATGCGAATATAGTCCAGCCGCTTCGCGGGGTCCGCGCTCTCGGGGGACACCTCAAAGCCCGGGGCGTGGCGCGAATCGTACAAACAAAGATTCGCAACGCGCCCATCACGGTACTTCATCGCAAGCACCGTGTTCCGCCCGCCGCTGAGCGCCATCACCGAGCGAACATCCGCTCCCATCAGCCGAACCGCAATCTCCACAAAGTGAATCAGGTAATTGTCCAGCCTGCCCGCACCGCTGACCGTCACCGAACGGAGCGGCTCCTGCCATTCGCGTAGCTCGTCCGCAAACCGCAGAGCCGACGACGAAAACAGCTTCACACCGTACCGCTCCGCCAGCGCGAAAATCTCCTTTGCCGTTTTCGCATCGGGCGCAAAGGTCTTGTCCATGTAGCAGGGCTTGCCGCAGGGAAAGACCCGCTTCGCATAGTCCAAATGCCGCTCGGGATTGTCGGGAGAGAGGACAATCAGGAAATCCGCCTTTTCGCAGACCTCCTCAATCGTCGCGCAACGCGCGGCACCGAATTTCGCGCACCATTCATCGGTCGTCACCCCGTCAACCGGTGAGACCTCCACCTCCGCCCACGCGTAGGCAACCTCAAACGAGGGGTCAAGCTCCCGAATCCACGCGGGGTAGTTGTTCGCGTGCCACTCACTCAGATAGTAATCGATGAAGCCGATTTTCCTTGTTGCCTTCATTTCCGCCATCAGAAGGAAATCTCCTTTTTCTGCTCGGCGGAGTCGTAGAGCGCCTGCAACAGCTTGGCGCTTTCCAGAATGTTGTCAATGTGGGTCTTGGTGTGCTCGCCCGTCTCAATCGCGCGCAGGAACGCCGCGTCCTCCTGCCCGTACATATCGGGAATCTTGTAAAGCGGCTGCTTCTTCATCAGCGTGCCGTCCTCAACCGTCCACCAGTCAAAGTCCTTGCAGTAGCGGAGCCGCACGCCGCCCTTGTCGCCCATGAAATCGACAAACATCTCGTCCTCGCCGATGTTCTGTGCCCATGCGCCGTTGAAGGAGATGCTTGCCTTGTCGGTGCGGATGTAGCCCGTTACCATGTCGTCCACATCGTTGGTGCCCTCGAGATTCTTGGTGTCCTCCGCCCACATCGACTTGTACACATAGTCCTTCATGTTCTTCGCCATCTCGCTGTAGGTGTCGCAGGTGACGGTTTTCAGCTTCGCGCCGCCCAGCACATACAGAATCAGGTCGAGGAAGTGAATGCCCCAGTCAATCAGCACGCCGCCGCCCGATTCCGCCTTCGTGGTAAACGCGCCGCCAAGCCCCGGGATGGAGCGGTAGCTGCGGAAGGAGCAGTAGACGTGGTAGAGCTTGCCCAATTTGCCCGAGGCGTTCAGCGCCTCAATCATTTCAACCGACTTGTGATAGCGGTTGCAGACGCCGATGTTGAGCAGCTTCCCCTGCTTCTTCGCCTCCTCTGCCATTTCGCAGGAGAGCGCGTAGCTGACGGTAATCGGCTTTTCGCAGAACACGTGCTTGCCCGCACGGAGCGCGTCCATCGAAACCGTGTAATGTGCGGCGTTGGGGGTCAGGACCCAGACCGCCTCCACCTCGGGGTCGGACAGCGCGACCCGATAATCGGTGATTGCCTGCTCCGCGCCGAATTCGCGGACCGCCTTCTCCGCCTTCTCGGGAATCAGGTCGCAGGCGTACTTAATCCGCAGGTTGTCCAGTTTTGCAAATGCCGGCAGATGCGCGTTCTGCGCAATCCGCCCGCAACCGATAACCGCAATGCAATGCTTATTCATATTTTCATCCTCTTTTCAAAGACTTTGCGGAGACCTCCGCTACAAGGGCATTATAGCATCAAACGCACAGTTTGTCTTTATCTCAAGCACTCTGCTTTTTTAACATTTTTTGTCCCGCCGACTGACACCCCGTCAAGGGGACCCCAAACGGGCGGTTTTGCGGGAAAAGGAGCCGAAAAAATAACTTTTTGCGAAAAAAATTGCGAAAAGCTCTTGACAAATCGGAAAATCCATGGTACAATAGACGAAAATTAAGCAAAAGGCTGTGACCGAAAGCAAGTAGACGCGGGAAAGCGCACAGAGAGCCGTCGGGTGGTGCGAGACGGCAGGGGACCCGTGAGCGAATACCTTTCGTGAGCCGCGCGCAGAACGGCGAAGGTCCAAAGGCGCGACGGGAGCGACCGTCATATCGCAGAGCGTAAGGTGCCACGGCATCCGCGCCCGATGAGGTGTCCCTTGCAAGGGGGACATGAAGCAGAGTGGTAACACGGCAAAGCCGTCTCTGTATCGCAAGATACAGGGGCGTTTTTATTTTATCTCAAGGGGGAAAACAAACATGAAAACAGGAAAACGGATTCTTTGCGCGGTGCTGGCAACGCTGACGGCGTGCCTGACGGCGGCGGGCTTTGCCTCCTGCAAAAAGAGGGCGAAGTACACGGTGGGCATCTGCCAGTTGGTCACGCACGATGCGCTGGATGCCGCAACCGAGGGCTTTATGGCGGCGCTGACCGCCGAGCTCGGCGCGGAGAACGTGGCGTTCGACCTGCAAAACGCGGCGGGGTCGGCGGACACCTGCGGTACCATCGTAAACACCTTTGTCTCCAAGCGGGTGGACCTCATCCTTGCCAACGCAACCCCCGCGCTTCTGGCGGCGGCAAACAGCACTGCCGACATCCCGATTCTCGGGACCTCGGTCACCGACTACGGCAAAACCTTCGGCATTGCGGATTTCAACGGCATCGTCGGCGGGAACATTTCGGGAACCTCGGACAAGGTGCAGGCTTCGGTACAGGCGGCGGCAATGAAGGAGCTGTTCCCCGATGCAAAGACCATCGGACTGCTGTACTGCTCCGCCGAGCCGAACTCGGAATACCAGGTTACCGAAATGGAACCGGAATTGCAGGCGCTCGGCTACACGACCGCGCGCTATAAGTTCTCCGAATCCACCGAGCTTGCAGGCATCGTCGGCAGAGCGGTGGCGGAATGCGATGCGCTCTACATCCCGACCGACAACACGGCGGCATCCAACGCCGAGACGATTTACGGCGCAATGGGTGACAACAAGAAGCCGATTTTCGCGGGCGAAAAGGGCATCTGCTCGGGGTGCGGCGTTGCAACGCTCTCCATCGATTACTACACGCTGGGCTACGAGACGGGCAAAATGGCGGCGGAGATTCTGCGGGGTGAGGCGAAGATCTCCGAGATGGCAATCCGTTACGACACGAGCCCGAAAAAGCGATACAACGAACGGATTTGCAGTGACCTCGGCTTCACGGTGCCGGACGGCTACGAAAAGCTGGACTGACGGTCCGAAACGGAGGAATTTATCATGCTGAATTATCTTGCTTCCCTGCCGGGCGCGGTTGCGCAGGGCTTAATCTGGGGAATCATGGCAATCGGGGTTTACATCACCTACCGCATTCTCGATTTTGCCGACCTGACCGTGGACGGCTCGATTTGCACGGGCGCGGCGGTCTGCACGGTGCTGATGGTCAAGGGGGTCAATGTCTGGCTTGCCCTGCTCGCGGCGCTTGCGGCGGGAATGCTTGCGGGGCTTGTGACGGGACTGCTCCACACGCTGATGGGAATCCCGCCGATTCTCTCGGGCATCCTGACCCAGCTGATGCTGTGGTCGGTCAACCTGAAAATTCTCGGCAAGGCAAACATGGCACTGCCCGCGCGGAATTACGGCGTGCTGCTGGCACAGCTTTGGGTGGAGCGGTCGATTCTGATTCTGGTCGGCTTTGCGGCGGTGCTGATTGCGGCGCTCTACTGGTTCTTCGGGACCGAAATCGGTGCGGCGCTCCGTGCCACGGGGTGCAGTCAGCACATGAGCCGTGCGCAGGGCATCAACACGGACCGCGCCAAGGTGCTGGGACTGGTGCTCTCCAACGGGATTGTGGCGCTGGCGGGCGCGCTTCTGGCGCAGTATCTCGGCAACGCGGACATCAACATGGGGCGCGGCGCGATTGTCATCGGGCTTGCGGCGGTCATCATCGGCGGTGCGGTTTTCTCGCGCATCTGCAAGAATTTTGCGTTCCGTCTGCTTTCGGTGCTTCTGGGCGGGGTAATCTACTATCTGGTCTACCAGACGGTGATTTACCTCGGGCTGGACACGGACCTGCTGAAGCTGCTTTCTGCGCTTGTCGTGGCGGTATTCCTCGCAATCCCCTATTGGAATCGGAAGCTGCACGGTCGGTTCGGCAAAAAGCGTGCAACGGGAGGTGATCGCAATGCTTGAGCTGTGCGGAGTGGAAAAGGTCTTTCACGCGGGGACGGTAAACGAACGCGTGGCGCTCGCGGGAGTGGACCTGCGGCTGAACGATGGCGATTTCGTAACGGTCATCGGCGGGAACGGTGCGGGCAAGTCGACGCTTCTGAACGCGGTTGCGGGGACCTTCCCGATCGACCGCGGGCAGATTCTAATTGACGGCAAGGACATCACGCGTCTGCCCGAGCACGCGCGCGCCCGCTTTCTCGGCAGGGTCTTTCAGGACCCGATGATGGGGACTGCGCCAACGATGCAGATTGTGGAGAATCTGGCGCTGGCGGCGCGGCGCGGCAAGCGGCGGACACTCCGCTGGGGCATTTCAAAGGGCGAGCAGGAGCGCTACCGTGCGTTGCTATCGGACTTGGGGCTTGGCTTGGAGGACCGCATGACAACGCGTGTGGGGCTGCTTTCGGGCGGTCAGCGGCAGGCTCTGACGCTTCTGATGGCGACGCTGGAGAGACCTCGTCTCCTGCTTCTGGACGAGCACACGGCGGCGCTGGACCCGAAAACGGCGGCGAACGTACTGGCACTGACCGACCGTTTGGTCGCGGAGCAGGGCTTGACGACCCTGATGATTACGCACAATATGCGCGATGCTTTGTCGCACGGCAACCGTCTGATCATGATGGACGGCGGCAAAATCGTTCTGGACGCAAGCGGCGAAGAAAAGAACTCCCTGACGGTCGAAGAGCTGCTTGAAAGGTTCTCGGTGGGGTGAGGGAGAAAGACCTTGGAGGCGCAGGCCCCCCTCTTTCGGAGAGGGGGTAACGCGGCAAAGCCGCTATTGACAAGATTTTGCGTTGCAAAATCTGTCACCTACCCTCCAAACCTCCCTGACCTCCCGAGAACTTCCCCCAAGTCCCCGCCATTACGTGAGCGAAAATTCGGTTCGCTTTTCGTGGTGGCGGGGTCCTGTGGGGAAGTTTTTGTCGTTTTGGGAGGTGGGGATTCCTTGCAGGGTGCGGCTATCGCGCTTTTTTCGCAAGTGGGGGGCGTTTCGTAAATATGC